>NZ_CADCUP010000090.1:0-17183 GCF_902805925.1 uncultured Nocardioides sp. | reverse complement strand
GCACGTTCCTCGAGGCGCTCTCGCGTCACCCGGAGCTGCTCGACCACGGCCGCTACGGCACGCAGCTCCTGCGGTTCCGCAGCCGCTTCGGCCCGGACGCCCTCCACGTCGCGGTCTTCGACGACCTCCAGGCCGATCCGCAGGGCTTCCTCGACGCGGTGACGGCGTGGCTCGGCCTCCGGTCGGTCCATCTCGACCAGGCACAGCGCGAGCCGCGGCTGCCGGCCGGCAGGGCGCGGTCTGTCGCGCTGTCCCGTGTCGTCAGCCGCGGAGCGCACGTGCTGCGCGAACGGGACGGCGGCAGGCTCGTGGGGCGGGTCAAGAGGCTCCCGCTGGTCCAGCGTGCCCTGTACGAGCCACTGGCCGACGCGAGGCCGCGGATGACCGAGCAGGAGCGGTCGGTCGTCCAGGCCGCACTCGCGGACGAGGTGCGGATGCTGGACGACGTGCACGGCCTGGGCCTGGCTCGCCGCTGGGGCTGGGAGGCCTGACCGACACGGTCGCCGTCCCTCAGTCGAACTCCGCCTGGGCGCGGCACCAGTCGATCGTGCGCAGCAGGGCGTCCTGGACCGGGACGAGCGGTCGCCAGCCGAGCTCACGCTCGGCCAGGGTGATGTCCGGTCGACGCACGGTCGGGTCGTCGACCGGCCGGGGGACGAAGGTGATCTCGCTCGACGAGCCCACCAGGTCGCGGACCAGCGCGGCGAGGTCGGACATCGAGATCTCGTGCGGGTTGCCGATGTTCATCGGCCCGGGGTGGTCCGACTGCGCCAGGCGCACGATCCCGTCGACGAGGTCGTCCACGTAACAGACCGACCGGGTCTGCGAGCCGTCGCCGGCGACGGTGATGGGGTCGCCGCGCAGCGCCTGGCGGATGAAGGTGGGGATGGCGCGCCCGTCGTGGGCGCGCATGCGTGGGCCGAAGGTGTTGAAGATGCGCACGATCGAGGTGTCGACACCATGCGAGGTCCGGTAGGCCATCGTCAGCGACTCGGCGAACCGCTTGGCCTCGTCGTAGACGCCGCGCGGTCCGACCGGGTTGGTGTTGCCCCAGTAGGACTCCGGCTGCGGATGCACCAGCGGATCGCCGTACACCTCCGACGTCGAGGCGATCAGGAACCGCGCACCGTGCGCCTTGGCCAGGCCCAGCGCGTTGAGCGTGCCGATCGACCCGACCTTGAGCGTGTGTATCGGCAGCTCGAGGTAGTCGACCGGCGACGCGGGTGAGGCGAAGTGGAGGACCAGGTCGACCGTGCCCGGCACGTGCAGGTACTCCGTCACGTCGACCTCGACCATCCGGAACCGCGCGTGGCCGTACAGGTGCGTCACGTTCTCCGGGCGGCCGGTGAGGAAGTTGTCCAGGCACGTCACCCGGTAGCCCATGGCCAGCAGCCGCTCGCAGAGATGGGAGCCCAGGAACCCGGCGCCACCGGTCACGACGACCGAAGGGTGCATCGTGACCCCCCCATCTCGACCGGCTCGGCACCGCACCACCCGCTGGGCCGGCGCGGTCATGATCGCCGCGGGACCCGACGGGGTCAACAGCGGCGGGGGCGACCGGGGGATGCGGTGGCCGGGTCGCTCACCGCGGAGGACAGCCCGCGGCGTACCACGCGGCCAGCCGCTCGAAGCCGTCCTCGAGCCCGACCGCCGGGGACCACCGCAGCACGCTCCGGGTACGACGCTGGTCGAACCAGTGCGCCGTCGTCAGCTGCTCGGCCAGGAAGCGGGTGATCGGCGGCGTGCCGGTGCGCCGGGACGCCGCCCACAGCAGGTCGACGGCCGACCCGGCCGCGAGGGCCAGCGGGACCGGGACGTGCCGCCGGGGTGGAGGCACCCGGGCGGCACGGCACAGCCGGTTGAAGACCTCGGCCACCGGCCGGGGGTCCCCCCCGCTGACGACCAGAGGCTCGCCGTGGGCGCTCGGCCCGCACGCGTCGACAGCAGCCACCAGGGCCGCCGCCGCGTCGTCGACGTAGGTCGTGTCGATCAGCGCGGCCCCTGACCCCAGCACGGGCAGGCGCCCCGCCCGGGCGCGGGCCACGAGCCGGGCGACCAGCTGGGTGTCCCCCGGCCCCCACACCAGGTGCGGCCGGACCGCGAGGACGGGGAAGCCCGGAGAGTCGGCGCCCAGGGCGATCAGCTCGGCCGCCGCCTTGGTGCGGGCGTAGTGGCCCCGCGCGCGTCCGGGGTCGGCCGGCTCCGCGCCGGCCCCGCACAGGGGCCGCCCGGCGTGCGCCACCGACGGCGAGGACACCTGGACGAAGCGGCTCACCCCGGCGTCGCGGGCGGCCGACACGAGCGTGGCGGTGCCGCGGACGTTGGTGTGCTCGTACTCCTCCGGGCGCCCGACGACGTCCACCTTCGCCGCCAGGTGCAGCACGGCGTCCTGACCGCGGACGGCGCGCGCAACGGCGTCCTCGTCGGTGACGCTCCCCAGCACCTCCGCGCAGGAGAGGCCGGCACCGCGTCGCTGGAGCACCGTGACGTCGTCCCCGCGGCGCAGGAGCAGCCCGGCGGTGGTGCGGCCCAGGAGGCCGGAGGCGCCGGTGACCAGGACCCTCATCCGGGCGCCTCAGCCCCCGTGGCCGGCGAGTGCCCGAGCCGCCTGACGCGCGACCTCGACCCGATCGACCTTGGACGCGTGCCGGATGTCGAGCGGCAGGCGGTCGGCGCGCAGCACCGCCGCCACGGCGGTCCCGGCGGTCCGGCGCACGTGCTCGGCGAGGTCGTGCTCGGCGACCCGGAGGCGCATCGCACCCCCCCGCCCGCGCCGCCCGGGGCCGGGAGCATCGTCCGCGACGACCACCACGACGACGACCTGCGCGCCCGGAGGCCCCACGCCCACGACGGCCGCGGCACGCACCCCGACGACGGACTCGACCCGCTGCTCGATCGCGACCGGCGTCACGAGCGCCTCCGCACCGCTGATCACGTGCACGGTGCGGCCCTCGACCCACAGCCTGCCCGCGTCGTCGAGGTGCCCGACGTCGCCGGTGGCGTGCCAGCCCGGGTGGCGGCTCGAGGAGCGCTCGGTCGCCTCGAGGGCGTCGTACCGGTCCTTGACGTGCGCGGCGCGGACACAGATCTCGCCCGTCACGCCGGGCCGGTCCACCAGTGAGCGGCGCCCGCCCCCCTCCTCGCTCCCGGGACCCGCGAGCGGCTCGAGGGCCACCTCGACCCCCGGCAGCGGCCGGCCGACGCACACGCCCTCGCCGGCACCGGCCTCTCGGACCTCCTCGTAGGAGACGTCGGTGACGGGCAGCACCTCGGTCATGCCGTACGGCGTGTGGAGGCTCGCGCGCGGCAGCACCTCGCCCACGGCCGCGAGCAGGCGGGCCGGCACCGGGGCCCCGGCCGACATCAGCAGGCGGACCCGGAGCAGGGCGTCGCGCTGGCTGGGCCGCAGGTCCCCGCTCGTCGCGACCACCCTGCGCAACGCGGCGGGCGAGGCGAAGACCACGCGCGCGTCCACGGCCGCTGCGGCGTCGGCGAGCAGCGCCGCGGTGAGGGTGTCCGGTGCGGTGACGTCGATGTCGGGCACCGAGGACCCGAGCCCGAGGGCCGGACCGAGGATCGAGAACGGCGCGAAGGCGGCGACGAACGTGTCGTCGGGTCCGAGCGCGTACGTCGCCCGGACCAGGTCGACCTGGGCGCGCACCTGACGGTGCCGGTAGGCGACACCCTTGGCCGGGCCCGTGGCGCCGGAGGTGAAGACCACCGCACAGTCCGCGTCGGGTCCCGGGGGCGCCGGCGGCGGCGCGCCGGCACCGCGGCGGGCCAGCTCGTCCAGGTCGTGGTCGACGCCCAGCAGCCGACGGGCCGCCGCGGGCACCGGGTGCACCGCGATCCGCGAGCCGGGCAGGCCCATGGCGCGGGCGGCGGCCAGGCCGGCCGTCCCGGCCACCACGTGGTCGACGGCGGCACCGCGCAGCGCGCGGCGCATCCCGGCGAGGCCGAGACCCTTGTCCGTCACGACCACGACCGCCCCGGCCCGCCACACCGCGTACACCACCGCGGTCAGGTCCGCCGACGGCTCGACCAGCAGGGCGACCCGGTCGCCGGGCCGCACCCCTCCGGCGGCGAGGCCCGCCGCCAGCTCGGTGACGCGCCGCGACATCGCGGCCCAGCTCACCGTGGCGCCCCGCACGGACATGACCGGGCCGGGGTCGAGAGCGCGTCGGTCCAGCGCGGACCACAGTGGCTCGAAGGGCTCGAGAGGGGGCTCGAACGGGAGCTCGAGCTCCTCGGCCTCCGGGTCGCCGGCGTGCGCCCCGGCAGGCGGCGCGGGCGCGGCCAGGTCGGTCACCCACGCCGCGACGAGGCCGGCGTACTCGGGGGCGTCCTCGGTGACGAGGTGCGAGGCGCCCTCGAACCGGTGCACTTGGGCGTGGGGCAGACGGTCGCGCAGGTCGGTGAGGTAGCGCTCGCCGAAGACCGGGTCGCGCGGGCCCCAGAACAGCAGCGCCGGCACGTCCAGGCTGCGCACGCCCTCGGCAAGCTCGGCCACGGCGTCGTACGACGGGTGACCGGCGGAGAAGGGGATGTCGGCCACGAAGTCGCCCACCGCTCGCCGGCGCGGCGCCGTGGCGTACGGCAGCGCCAGGGCATCGCGGACCTCGCGCGGCAGCGGCGGCCGTGACAGCGCCGAGGTCGCGCGGACGAAGGCGGGCGTGGTCACGCAGCCGACGGTGCGGACGCCGGGCAGCCGGGCCAGGCGGATCAACGGCGGACCGAGGTCGCCCGGCGGCTGGGCCACCGCCGTGTTGCCGAGGACGACCCCGTGCAGCTGGTCGCGGTGGGCCAGGGCCCACCCCAGCGACAGGATCCCGCCCCAGTCGTGCCCGACGGTGACGACCGGTCCCGTCACGTGGAGGGCGTCGGTCAGGCCGCCGAGGTCGGCCACCCGCTGGGCGAGCGTGCGGGGAGCGTCGGGGCGCTCGGAGAAGCCCATCCCGAGGTGGTCGGGAGCCACGACCCGCCACCCGACAGGGGCGTCGGCCAGCAGTCCGCGCCACAGGTAGGACCACGTGGGGTTGCCGTGCAGGCAGAGCAGGGTGCCGTCCCGCGGCTCGACCCCGTTGTCGAGCACGTGCCACTCGCGCTCCCGTCCCTCGGCGTCGCGTGCGGTGACGACCCGCGACCACGCGGGATCGAGGCCGGGAACGTCTCCCGGCGCCGGTCGGGTGCCGGGCGCGACCGGCACGGGTGGCGCGGTCGGCGCCGTGCTCACCAGCGGATCTCGAGGCAGCTGGCGTTCAGACCGGAGCCGATCCCCATCAGCAGGACGCGGTCGCCGGGGGTCAGGTTCTGGCTGTCGCCGGCCAGGGTGAACACCACCGAGGCGGGGCCGATGTTGCCGAACTCCGGGAAGGTGCGCGGCACCCGGTCGGGGTCGATGTCCAGCCGCTGGCAGATGGCGTCGGTGTGGACCTGGGAGATCTGGTGCACGAAGTACCGGCTGATGCCGGCGTTCCAGCCGAACTCGTCCGCGGCCTCGGCCCACAGTCCCGCGGACAGCTCGAGGCCCGCCTCGAGCAGACCCTTCAGGTCGGTCCTCATCATGCCGTTGTCCCCGACGCACAGCTCGTGGTGCTGGGTGGCGGCGCGGCTGACGCCGGCGACCAGCCGGTGGCCCTCCGGGTGCTGGTCCGCGCGGCCCAGGACGACGGCGACCGCACCGGAGCCCAGGGTGAGCGCCGCGAACTCCGACATGAGGTCGCGCGAGGTGACGTTGCCTGCGGACAACCGCTTGATCGTCGACTCCTGGACCGGCTGGGAGTCCTCGCTGTCGACCACGAGCGCATGGTCGATCAGACCTGCGTCGATCATCGCGGCAGCGATCTCCATGCCGTTCATGAAGCCGAGGCAGGCGTTGGTGACGTCGAAGTTCTGGCAGGACGGCGGCAGCCCGAGGGCGTCATGGATGACGACCGCCGTCGAGGGCTCCAGGTAGCGGCGGCTCAGCGAGGTGTTGACCAGCAGGCCGATCTCGCCGGGCGCCACCCCACTGGCCGCCAGGGCGGCTCGACCGGCGGCGACGGCACCATCGGTGAAGGACTCGTCGTCCCGCCAGCGCCGACGCTCGCGGATCCCGACCAAGCCCTCCAGGAGGCCCGCGCGCATGCGGGTCTGCCGATAGACCTCGCCCAGGCGGTCGTCGAGCTCCGCGGACGTCACGACCTCCGGAGCCTCGACCCGCTCGACCCCGAGCATGACCGTGCGCTCGTAGCGGCGCGTCGAGTTCTGGACGGTGGTTGCTGCGAGGTTCACGCGCGTTCCCTTATGAGTGGTGCTCCAAGGACATGGATCGGTACCCGCTGCGACACGGACGCACTCGGGAACCCGTGTCGCTGCGGACGGCCGCAGGCGGCCCACCGAGCAGGTTACGTTCATCCCCCCGGATTTCCTCAGTCGGAGGACGACTGAGCGGCTGGGAGATCCCTGGTCGGGCTCGACGCGCTGCCGGCGCAGCCCGATGGCGGGCTCAGTGGGTGCGGTTCAGCGTGTGGGTCTCGGGCGCGTGCGGCTCGGACTCGGTGTCCAGCGGCTCGGGTGTGTCCGGCGCGGTGCGCGGCGTGCGGACGCCGGTGACGATCTCGGCGATCCACTCGACCGGCAGCTTCGGCGTCCCGTCGGCGAACAGCAGGCCGTTGGTCTCCTGGCCGGTGTCCATGAACTGGGTGTAGCAGAAGCCGACGACCTCGCTGCTGGCGTGCAGGGCGTCGAAGAGACCCGTCAGGCGCGCGGCGTACTCCTCGGTCGAGCCGACGTGGTCGTAGCCCCACGCGCCCTCCTCCTCGGCCATCGAGATCCCGCCGAACTCGGTGATCATCAGCGGGCAGCCGCCCGCCTCGAACCGCCGGGCCTGCGCGTCGTTCAGCATGGGGCGGCGCCCCTGGGGACCGAAGCCCGACACCACGTCGCGGACGGCCGCGGCGTCGACGTAGCGGGCCCGCAGGTGCTCGGGGTCCACGGTGTAGTCGTGCAGACCCATGATGTCGCTGTCCACGTGCTCCCAGCCCTCGTTGGACATGGCGGGACGCGACGGGTCGAGCGCGCGGGTCAGGCTGACCAGGGACTGGGCGAACTGCTGCTGGGCAGTGGAGCCCGCGATGTCCTGCACACCCCAGCTCTCGTTGATCGGCACCCAGACGACGACCGAGGGGTGGCTGCGGTAGCGCCGCACGAGCTCCATCCACTCCGTGGTCAGCAGCGCGACGGCTCGCGGGGAGAACTCGTAGGCCCCCGCGGTCTCGCTCCAGACCATCAGGCCCAGCCGGTCGGCCCAGTAGAGGAACCGCGGGTCCTCCGCCTTCTGGTGCAGGCGCACCGCGTTGAACCCCATGGCCTTGATCTGCTCCACCTCGACGCGCAGCGCGTCGCCACCGCGCGAGGCGAGGTGGGTGTCGCGGCGGTAGCCCTGGTTGAGCACCGAGCGGGTGTACCAGGGGTGGCCGTTGAGGGCGAAGGAGCCGCCGTCGACCGAGACGTGCCGGAGGCCGGTGTAGCTGGTGACCCGGTCGAGCTCGAGGCCGGACCCCCGGTCGCGCAGCGCGACGTCGATGTCGACGAGGCGGGGCGTCTCGGGCGACCACTGCAGCCGGTCACGGTCCTGGCCGTTGCGCAGTGCGGCCACGGGGATGTCGAGCCGGGTGACGGGGTCGCCGACGACGTACGACACCTCCGCGAGGACCTCGGTGCCGGAGGTCAGCACCAGGTCGAGCGCCAGGGGCGCGGACGGCCTGCGGGACAGCGTGACCTCCCCCCGGACCACCGCCTCGGCGACGTCCGGGGTCCAGGCGACGTCGACCACGTGCAGGGCGGGCACGACCTCGAGCCAGACCGGCTGCCAGATCCCGGTGGTGCGGTCGTACCAGATGCCGTGGGGCTCCTCGCGCCAGTCCTGCTTGCCACGGGGCTGGTCGGACGCGTGCGGGTCGTCCTCGGCACGCACGACCAGGACGTGCTCGTCGGGCGCCGGGTCCGCGCCCCGGATCGAGGCCAGGAGGGCGTCGGTGACGTCCGCGGTGAACGGCGTCTGCCCGCCCACGTGCTCGGCGACCAGGTGGCCGTCCAGCCACACGCGGGCGTGGTGGTCCACGGCGCCGAAGTGCACGAGCGCCCGGGCGGTGTCGGTGTCGCCCGCCCCCGGTGCGGCGGTCAGCTCGGCGTGGCTGATCGTGCGGCGGTACCACACCACCGGGTGGAACCCACGGGCGCCGACGCCGGACGCCGGCGACTCGGGAGGGAACGGCACCTCGATGCGCTGGTCGAACGCGGAGTCGCTCGACGGGTCGAACCAGCGCTGCGCCAGCCCCTCGTCGGCGTCGTCGTGCGCGAACTGCCAAGGCCCGTCGAGGCTCGTCCACGCCTCCCGGCACATCACCGGCCGGGGGTAGGAGCCGTCCTGCTGTGTCGCCAACACCGTGAGGGTCCTCCGTCGTCGTGAGTGCCCGGGGGTGGCTGCCGAGCGGCGGGCCACCGATCTGCCCGTGCGGCGGTCAACACTTGCATCGATGCAAAAGGCGTGCAACATTCGTCCCATGTGTCGTACACCACAGGTCCAGCCCACCTCCGTCCGCCCATGAGAGGCATCTCGCGACGCACCCTGCTGGCCACAGGCGGCATCGCGCTCGCAGGTGCCGCGTCGGGCTGCGGGACCCCGGTGGCCACCAGCTTCACCGGCGCCCAGCCAGCGACGGCCGACGTCATCTTCTGGCACCTCTTCGGCGGTGGCGACGGGGCCAACATGGGCACGATGGTCGACTCCTACCGCTCGTCCAGCGGACGCTCGGTCGAGCCCACCCTGCTGTCCTGGGGCAACCCCTACTACACCAAGCTGGCGCTGTCGGCCTCGAGCGGTCGCCCGCCCGACGTGGCGGTCGCCCACCTCTCCCGGCTCCCCCTGCTGGCTCGGGCCGGCCTGCTCGAGCCCGTGGCCGACCAGTTCACCGAGGCCGGCATCACGCAGGACAGGTTCACGCCGGCCGCGTGGGAGAAGGCCACCGTCGACGAGACGCCGTACGCCGTGCCGCTCGACACCCACCCGTTCGTCATGTTCTACAACGTCGAGCTGGCCGAGAAGGCGGGTCTGCTCGGCAGCGACGGCAGGCTCAAGCCGCTGACCGGGCGGGACGACTTCGTCGCCGCGGTCAGCGCCATGAAGGAGGCGGGTGGGGAGGAGTACGGCGCCGTCTGCACCATCACCGCGGACCCGTCCACCAACTGGCGCCTCTTCACGATGGCCTACTCCGGCCTCGCCGGCCCGCTGGTCACCGATCTCGGCACGAAGGTCACCCTGGACCGCGACGCGGCGGGTGAGACCTTCGAGTTCCTGCAGAGCCTGACGGGGTCCGAGCGGCTGATGCCCAGCACCGCGACGGCGACCACGTCCTCGACGCTGTTCAGCCAGGGCCGGGTCGGGTTCCTCTTCGACGGCGTCTGGCAGATCCCGACGTACCGCGGGGTGGAGGGGCTCGACTTCGACGTCGCGCCGTTCCCACCGCTGCTCGGCTCCGACCCGGTCGCCTACGCCGACTCCCACGCCTTGGTCGTCCCGCGCAGCGAGGGGCGCTCCAGCGCCCGCACGGCCGACGCCGTCGGCTTCATCAAGGGTCTGCTCGACCAGAGCCTGACCTGGGCCGACGGTGGTCACGTGCCTGCGTGGCTGCCGGTGCAGGAGAGCGAGGACTTCCGCTCCCTGGACCCGCAGAGCGGCTACATCGAGGCGGCCTTCAACGCGGTCTACGACCCGCCCGGCTGGTACACCGGTGCCGGTTCGGACTTCCAGACCGCGATGGGCTCGGTGATCGCCAGCGTCCTGTCCGGCGGCACCGACCCGAGCAGCGGCGTGAGCGACGTGGCCGACAGCCTGAAGACCTTCTCGACCGCCCGTTCCCCGGTGTGAGCACTGCTCACATCCCCGGCACCAGCCATCCCGACGAGGAGACCAGATGACGACCGGCGCTGTGGCCCTCCCCGCGCGGAAGGTCGATGAGACCTCCCGTTCGGCGACCCCGGAAGACCGTGGCCCACGGGGTCACACCAAGGTGGGCTGGCTCTTCGCCGCGCCCTTCCTCACCCTCTACGTCCTGTTCCTGATCGGCCCCGTGCTCATCGGAGCCGTGATCAGCCTGTTCAACACCACCACCGTGACCCCGGGCCTGGGCACCTGGGTCGGGCTCTCCAACTACGCCGACGTGCTCAGCAGCGGCGACTTCTGGGCCTCGATGTGGCACTCGGTGCTGTTCACGCTCCTCACCACGCCCCTCCTGCTCCTGCTGCCGCTGCTCTTCGCGATCCTGGCCTCGCGGATGGCTCGGGGCCAGTGGTTCTACCGCCTGGCGTTCTTCGCGCCGTTCGTCGTGCCGTCCGCGGCGGTCTGTCTCATCTTCGCGTTCATGTACACCCCGGAGACCGGCCTGATCTCCAACGTGTTCGGCTGGGTCGGTCTCACGCCCCCGGACTTCTTCGGCAGCACGAGCGGCGCGTGGTTCGCGGTGACCCTGTTGACGCTGTGGTGGACCTTCGGGTTCAACTTCATCCTCTACACCGCGGCGATCCAGGAGATCTCCGAGGAGGTCTACGAGGCGGCCGCCATCGACGGCGCGGGACCGTGGCAGCAGATCCGGTCGATCACCATCCCCCTGCTGCGCCCGACCATGAGCCTGGTGCTGATCCTGCAGGTGCTGGCCTCGCTGAAGGTCTTCGACCAGATCTACATCCTGCTGGCGGGCGGCCCGAACTACTCCACCCGGCCGGTCATCCAGTACATCTTCGACACCGGCTTCACCTCCTACCGCGGCGGCTACGCCGCGGCCGCGACGTTGGTCTACTTCGTCATCCTCGTCACCGTCTCGGTCCTGTGGCTGCTGATCCGTCGCCGCACCGCCGGTCCCCAGAGCGCCTGAAGGGAACATCGTCGATGTCCACCGCCGCTGTCACGCCCACTGCCACCGTCCACCCGCCCCGCCGCCGGGGCTCGGCCGACCGGAACGACGCGTCCAGCACCGCGTTCAACCGCCTGGCCGCCACCTGCGTCACGCTCTTCGCGCTGATCTGGCTGATCCCCTTCGCGTGGGCGTTCATCACCTCGCTGCGCGCCAACGACGACATCGCCGCCAACCCGACGGCGTTCTGGTCCGGCGGCTTCAGCTTCGCGGCGTACACCTCCGCCTGGGAGTCCAGCCCCCTCGGCTCGTGGTACGTCAACAGCTTCATCATCTCGACGCTGGCAGTGATCTTCACCGTCCTCATCTGCTCGATGGTGGCCTTCGCCCTGGTCCACCTGGACTTCCGGGGGAAGGCGGCGGTCTTCGCCGTGATCCTCGCCGGGCTGATGCTGCCGACCGAGGCGCTGATCCTCCCGCAGTTCATGGAGTTCCGTGCGCTGGGCCTGCTCGGCACCTACTGGGCGATCGTCCTCCCCGGCGTCGCCCTCCCCGTGGCCGTGTTCGTCTTCCACTCCTTCATCAAGGGCATCCCGGTCGCCCTGGTCGAGGCCGCGCGCATCGACGGTGCGTCGTGGTGGCGGATCTACAGCCAGATCGTCATGCCCCTGTGCCGGCCGGCGATCTCCGCGGTGGCCATCTTGACGTTCATCACCTCGTGGAACGCCTTCTTGTGGCCGCTGCTGGTCCTCACCCAGACCAAGTCGCAGACGATCCCCGTGGGTCTGAGCAGCCTGGTCGGCGGCGCCGCCATCCAGTACGCCGAGACCATGGCGTCCGCGGTCCTCGGGATCCTGCCGCTGCTGGCGGTCTTCCTCCTGCTGCAGCGCCAGATCGCCCAGGGAGTGGCCAACACCGGCATCAAGTGACACCGCCGGCGTCCCGCGTCCGCGGGTCAAGCCGTCCGCAACGCGCCGCACGAACCGCGTGCCCGCCTGATGTGGGCCACGCCCGTCGGTCCCGCGGTGGGGACGTCCGGTCCGTGGGAGCTGCGGGCGCGCACTGTCGCGCGGTGCTCATCGATCTCGTTCCTTCGGGGACGGTGCCGATGCGCGGTTGCCGCCGGCTGCGGTGGTGGCGGTGGGAGGCTTGGCGTCGGGCATGAGGACGGTGGAGAACAGCCGTCTGGTCCGCCCGGGCGTCGGCGGTAGGGCGATCCGAGGGTCCAGGACCGCGCGCAGCTCGTCGACGACCGCGGACATCTCCTCGTCGCTCAGGTACATGGCGTTCTGACGGAACCCGGCGAGATCACGGGCCATGTCCACGTGGCCGCGGTCCAGGTAGTGGTCGAACTCGGCAAGGAGACCCACGACGAAGGTCAAGAACGCCTGTCGGTGCTCCTCGACAGTCATCTCCAGCGCCTCGTCCCCGTCGACGCGCGCGGCTCCGCTGCGCAGCCGGTAGGTGCGCTCCACCGCACCGCGGACGCGCCTCTCGTCCACGACGTCGAGGACCCCGCCTCGGGCGAGCGCAGCGACCTGGCGGTACAAGGTGGCGCTCGGCACGTCCGAGATCTCCGTACGCAGGTCTCCCGTCGTCAACTCGCGGTCGCCGAGGAACGCCTGGACGATCCGCATGCGGACCGGATGCAGGACCACGTCGGCCGGTCGCATGCGCTGCACGGGCTGGTCGGGAGCGGTCATGTTGACATGATTCCCAGTGATGAGAACAATGTCAAACATGACATCAGTCCGAGTACAGCGCGACACCCTGACGGTCTCCTTCACCACGGGCGAGAAGGTCGCCGGACTTCTCCGTGACCAGCACATCCCGCTCTCCTCGGTCCGCGGCGTCGAGGTGGTCCCGGACGGGCTGGCGGCCGTCCGCGGGCTTCGCGCACCCGGTCTCGGGCTTCCCGGCCGGCGAAAGCTGGGCACCTGGCGCTCGCGCACCGGCAAGGCGCTCGTGGCCGTCCACGGACACGGCCCCGCCCTACGCGTGACCCTGACCGGGCACCGCTACGCCAGCCTGCTCATCACCACGGACGCCCCCAAGGAGCTCGCGGCGTCCCTGTCCGGCCACACCCGCTGACCGCATCCCGCTCACCTGGGAGACCACCCGTGCCCGAGCACACCGCCACGTTCCGTTCCGGCGAGCAGACCCTTGCCGGCACCCTCACTGTCCCCGAGGGCGCCGGCCCGTTCCCGGCCGTGCTGCTCCTGCCCGGGTCGGGACCCCTGGACCGGAACTCCGACCACAAGCGCATGCCGCTGGGCATCACCGGACAGCTTGCTGCTGCACTCGACACGGCAGGACTCGCGACCTTCCGCTACGACAAGCGCGGCGTCGGCGAGAGCACCGGCCGCTGGCACACAGCCGGCTTCTACGACAACCGCGACGACGCCCGAGCCGCCCTCGAGCTCCTCGCCGCCCGTCCGGACGTTGACCCTGCCAGGATCGTGGTCCTCGGCCACTCCGAGGGCGCTCTCCACGCCGCGGACCTGGCCGCCAACGGCGCCCCCACCGTGGGCCTGGTCCTGCTGAGCTGCCCCGCGACGCCGGGCGAGGCGCTGCTTCGCTGGCAGTCCGCGCAGATCGCACCTACCCTGCCCCGCGCGATCCGTGCCCTGCTGCGGCTGATGCGCACCGACCTCGAGGCCAGGACCGCCAAGACCCACACGAAGATCAGGGCCACCACGACCGACGAGGCGCGCATCGAAGGCGCGAAGATCAACGCTCGCTGGCACCGTGAGTTCATGGCCCACGATCCACGCACCGACCTCGCCCTCATCCACGTCCCGGTACTCGCCGTCACCGGCGGCAAGGACCTCCAGGTGCCCGCGTCCGACCTCGCCACCATCGGCGAGCTCGTCCCCGCCCCGGTCGAGACGCACGAGATGCCTGACCTGAGCCACATCCTCCGAGCACAGCCCGGCCCGGCTTCCCTGTCGGGATACAAACGGGAGATGCGTCTGCCTGTCGACGCCGAGCTGGTCAGATTGGTGGTGGCGTGGGTCCGCGCACACGTAGGCGGCAATCGGTGAGTCAGCCCTCGTCGCGCCCACAACCCGGGAACGAGCACCCCGACGTCCTCCACACCCTCGGCCATGGCATCCCCGCTCCGGACCTGCCGGACCTGGACCGGCTCGCCCTGCTCGTCGTGGACGTGCAGCGAGGCTTCGACGACGCCGACCTGCTCATCACCAAGCACGTCAACTCCTGCTTCCACGGCAAGCCGGGCCTGCACCAGTGGCTACACGACCAGGAGTTGCAAGGCATCGTCATCGCCGGCATCACCACCAACCACTGCTGTGAGACCACCGCCCGAGTCGGCGCCAACCTCGGCCATCATGTCGTCTTCGTCCTGGACGCAACCCACACCTTTGACCGCCCCGCACCGGACGGAACGATGGTCGGCGCCGACCAGCTTGCTGCTGTCACGGCTGCCAACCTTCACGGCGAGTTCGCGGCCGTGGCCAACACCCACCACCTCTTGGACGCCGCAGGGCACAGCACGCGGGCCTGAACCGCACCGTGGCCTGGCTGTGGAACAGCAGGACGGGACGCGCCGCGCACCCGTGATGGCACCGGCTACGGGCTCGTGCCAGACCCCTGGTCCGCCGGGACTCTCGCGGACCTCCCGGCTCGGTGTGGACGTGGGAGACCAGCGACGGATCGAGGTCGCCGGAGGCGACGCCTGGCCAGGCGCGGCGGCGTCGAGGAGACCTTGTGCGGGCGTCTCGACGGTTCTCCGCTCCTCGCGCGTGCCCTCGGAGGCGGTGGGGGAAGTACGCATCTGACAGACCCCTACCCGCCAGCAGTCGTCTCCAGGGGTGGTGGGCAGGGCGACCGGTGGGGGGGTATACAAGGAGGAACGACGCCGAACGGCGCCGCTCCGCGGCTCTCGGGCCACGACTTGCAATGGAGGACGACATGGCTGATGGAGGAGGGGTCAGGATCCCACCCGGGCTCGCAGAGGAAACGATGGAGGACCAGGGTCTCGACCACGGCGCGGACGGTGGTCCTGCGGACAGTGGCGCCGACAGCGGCGCCGACGACGACGCCGACGGTGGCGCTGAAAGTGGCGCCGACGGTGATGCTGAGCGTGGTGCCAACCCGCCGAGCAACGAAGCCGCCGCCGGGTAGGTGGCGCTGGTAGCACCTCTTGATGACGCGTTCGGTCGTGAAAGTCGGCGGGCCCACTCTCTAGCGACGGCTAGAACCCGCGTCTCCTCACGACCGGGCTCCCTTCTCGGGGGTCAGGGCCATCGTGCCTATGAACCTTGGGTCGAGGGGGCGGTGACATCGGATGTGCCCACGGGCAGAGGCCCCCGAGAACGTCTCTCGGGGGCCTCTTCGCCTCGAACCGTGCTGTCGCGCCACGGACATCTCCGGAGGGCGCGGCCGGCCACGGGACCGAGCTCCCACAACTCGTCCGGGGCTACTGAAGCGGCCGCCCACGGTCAGACGAGGTGGAGCCGGGCGAGCGCCTCGCCGTCGTCGTACTCACCGGTCGGCACGAAACCGTAGGCGAGGTAGAACGCCTCCGGACCTCCCCTGGCCCGCACCCAGCTCGTCTCCGCCTCGGTGTGACCACGGTCGCGCATGGCCTGCGACCACAGGTCCATGGCCCGGCGCCCGATGCCGCGTCCTTGGTGGCGCCGGTCCACGAGGAAGCGCCAGAGATAGGGCCGAGGCTCGACCTCGGACCACATGACGAAGCCGGTCGGCTGGCCGTCGGCCTCGATGCCACGCAGCTGCGGCAGCAGCGGCACGCCGTACCGGGTGCCGTGGAACAGCGCGTCGACCAAGGAGTCCTCGACCGACGCCACGAACCGCTGCTGCGAGCGGTGCACCTCCATCCACGTCCAGGGGCGGAAGGAGTCGTCGGTGATCTCCACCAACCGGACATCGTGCGGCGGCGTGCGCACCCGGTCGCGCCACGACCGCCACTCCTCCCCACTCATGGCGTAGCGCAGGCTGTCGTCCCACCTCCCGCGCACCCAGGCCGACCTGAGCGTGTGGGACTCGAAGGTCATCCCCAACCGCTCGAGCAGCCTGGCGGACGCGAGGTTCTCGGGCGAGAGCTCGGCGGTGATCCGATGCACCCCCAACCGCTCGACAAGGTCGCCCACCACCGCATCGGCGGCCTCGAGCCCGATCCCCTGCCCCTGCGCCGACCGGACGACGGTGAACCCGATCTCGGCCACGCCGCCGTGCTCGTGGAGCCCCACGTAGAGATCTCCGACGACGCGTCCCCCGCACTCGATCATGACCTGGTGCCGGCCACCGTTCGTGAGGTCGGTGACGCGCTCGTGCCGGGCGACGAGCTCGCGCGCTCGCTCGACGGGGTAGGGCAGCTCCCAGCTCTGGAAGGCCGTGACGTCCGCGTCGTTGCGGTACGCCGCGAGAGCGCCCACGTCCTCGGTCCGCGGGAAGCGAAGGGTCAACCGCTCGGTGCGTAGGGGGTACGGCGACTCGCTCATGGCACCCAGACTCCAGCAGCCCGCGGGCGGAGGCAATGCAGGCACGACGACTCCCTCGCGCACCTGTCAGGCGAGAGGCGCGCTTCCAGGGCAACGCATGGTGCCGCATGGGACTCACCCCGACCGAGACCTATGAGCAGGTCGTCCGACAGATGCTGGACCACCAGCACGAGATCGAGCGTCGGCAGCAGTGGTGGAGTGGCGGCGGCAGGTGCCTCTGCTGGGGTGGTCTCGGGGCGTGACCACGGAAAGATCGTGAAGACGATCCGGGCCTGGCTGTCGATCCGGCGGCAGGATGTTCGTCGTCACTATTGACGGAGCCGGACAGGCCGGCCCGCGACTCAGTGCAGGAGGCAGCTCCATGGCCAAGTACGCAATCCTCATCTACGAAGACCAGGCGCGCTACGCGACCATGTCGCCCGAGGCGTGGGGCGCGCTGGTCGACGCGCACAGCACGTTCGTCAAGCAGGTCTTCGAGCTCGGTGGATCCCTCGAGGGCGGGGAGGCGCTCGCGTCCACGACGACGTCCACCACGATCAAGGGTGGCGGCACGGTGACGGACGGCCCGTTCGTCGAGACCAAGGAGGCCTTGGGCGGCTTCTACGTCGTCGAGGCGCGCGACCTCGACCACGCCGTCGAGATGGCCAAGCTGTGCCCGGCCCCCTTCGGCGGCGTCGAGGTTCGCCCGGTCGTGGACCCGACGACGAACCCGTTCTGATCGCTGCCGGCGACGAGCCGACCGCGTCCGCCGTGCAGGCGGACGCGGTAGCTGCCGCGCTGGCGCAGGCCCACCGCTCCGAGTGGG
>NZ_CADCUP010000089.1 GCF_902805925.1 uncultured Nocardioides sp. | reverse complement strand
CTGCCCGCCGCACGGGCGACCCGGCCGAGCTGGCGGCCACGGTGGTGTTCCTGGCCTCGGACGCCGCCGGCTACATCACGGGCCAGACGCTCCCGGTCGACGGCGGGCTGACGATCAGCTGATCGGCGCAGCCGGCGGGGCCGCATCGTTGGTGGCGATCCCCGGCCGCCGGCCGTGGCGGGGCGTCCCGGCGGATGCGCGATTCGCCCTCGCGGGAGCGCGCCGCCGCCTAGTCTTGACGCTGGGAGAGCGCGACCGGCGAGACGGTGTCACGGGGGACGGAACTGCCATGAGGGGCATCATCTTCAACATGGTCGAGGACGCGGTCACGGCCGACCACGGCGCGGCCGCCTGGGACGAGGTCCTGACCTCGGCGGGCGTCGAGGGCGCCTGGACGGCACTGGGCTGCTACCCCAGCTCCCAGCTGGTCCGGGTGATCCACGCGGGGTCCGAGCGGCTCGGCATCGACCCTGACGACCTCACCCGCCGACTCGGCGCGTCGGCCCTGCTGGGCCTCGCCGACCGCTACCCCCACTACTTCGAGCCGTTCACCTCGACCCGGCCGTTCCTGCTCACCCTCAACGCCGTGATCCACCCCGAGGTGCGCAAGGTGCGTGCCCACGGCAACCCCCCGGAGTTCTGGTTCGAGCAGCGCGAGCCCGGCGGGCTCGTGGTCCACTACCGCTCCGAGCGGCGGCTCTGCGCACTCGCGGAGGGCATGATCGCCGGGGCGTCGGCCTACTTCGGCGAGCGGGCCGAGCTCAGCCAGACCCGGTGCGTCCGCGACGGCGCCGACCACTGCGTCATCGACGCCGACTTCGTCGCAGCCTGACCACGCATCCATGGACTCCTCCGACAGCGGGCCGCCGCCCGACCCCGACGTCGCCCTCCTCGAGCGCCGGCTCGACCGCGAGAGGACCCGCCGCGTCGAGGCCGAGCGCATCGGCGAGCAGGTCACCAGCGACCTCTTCTCGACCATCGAGCAGCTGCGGGCGGTGCAGCAGCGGCTGCTGGAGAGCGCCGACCGCACCACGGTCGTGCAGGAGATCGCCCGCGAGCTGCGGCAGGAGCTGCGCGCGGACACGCTGCGTGAGCGGGTCGCCGAGCGGATCGGCACCGCTCTCGCCGCCGACCGCTGCCTGGTGTACGTCGCCGACCCGGCGCCCGCCTTCAGCGACTGGGTGTCGAAGACCGGCACCGCCGCGCGTCCGCTGACCTCGATCGAGCAGGCCGGGGTGGTGCACAGCCTGCTGGCCGACCGGCCGTCGGCGACCACGAGGAACGTGGTGGTGCCCGACGTCGGCGACCCGACCTGGTCGTCGGTCGACCTGCGTCCGGTCGGTCGCACCCTGGACATGTCCGCGCTCGCCATGGTGCCGATGTGGGCCGGGGAGCACCTCGGAGGTGCGGTGGTGCTGATGTCTCGCGACCCCCGCTCCTGGACCGAGCGGGACCTCGCCATCTGCGAGGGCGTGGCCCGCGAGCTCCGGCTGGACCTGGTGCGGGTGCACACCCACGACCAGCACCAGCAGCTGCGCCGGCTCGAGGAGCTCGACCGGGCCCGCGACGCCTTCGTCTCCAACGTCTCCCACGAGCTGCGGACCCCCCTGGCCAGCATCAACGGCTACCTGGAGCTGGTCCGCGACGGCGAGTTCGGGCCGCTGCCGAGCCAGGTCGCCCATGCCGTCGAGGTCATCAGCCGCAACGCCGACCGCCTGCGCCAGCTGGTCGAGGACCTCCTCACGCTGTCGGCGTACGACGCGGGCGAGGCCGCCCTGGAGCTGACCGCGGTCGACGTGGGCCGGGTGGTCACGCACTGCGCCGACGACCTGCGCGCCGGCGCGATGGCGCGCGGCGTCGGGCTCGTCGTGAACGTCTCTGCCGGCCTGGGACCGATCCGCGGCGACGGGTGCCAGCTCACCCGGGTGCTGATCAACGTCATCGGCAACGCCGTGAAGTTCACCCCTCGCGGCGGCCGGGTCGCCGTCGCGGTGGCGCCCGAGCCCGGCGGCGTGGCCGTCGTGGTGTCCGACACCGGGATCGGGATCCCCGCCGACGAGCAGCACCTGGCCTTCACCCGCTTCTTCCGGTCCTCGCTCTCCACGCACTCCGAGGTGCCCGGCACCGGTCTGGGCCTCGCGCTGTCCCGCACGATCGTGGAGCTGCACGGCGGCACCATCGCGCTGGCGTCGGAGGAGTCGCGCGGCACGACCGTCACGATCAGCCTCCCCGCAGGCTGCCTGGACCGGACAGGGGCGGACATGCGAGAAGCCCCCCGTCACTAGACGAGGGGCTTCGCGGTGTCCCGGTGGAGGTGAGGGGACTCGAACCCCTGACCCTCTGCATGCCATGCAGATGCGCTACCAGCTGCGCCACACCCCCGGACCGTCGCCCGCCGGGCAACGCCGAGAATGCTAGCCGGTGGTCCGACGGCGCGCGAATCGGGGGTCGGGCGACGGCCTCGGTCGAGGCGCGCGACCCAGCCGCCGGCTCACCGCTGGTGGGAGACGACGTCAGGCGGCAACGAGATGCTGGGGCAGTCGCGCCAGAGCCGCTCGAGGGCGTAGAACTGCCGCTCCTCCTCGTGCTGCACGTGCACGACCACGTCGCCGTAGTCGATGAGGACCCAGCGCCCGTCGCGCTGGCCCTCGCGGCGGATCGGCTTGGCGCCGATCTCGCGGAGCTTGTCCTCGATCTCGTCGACGATCGACTTCACCTGGCGCTCGTTGGTGGCCGAGGCGAGCACGAAGGCGTCGGTGATGGCCAGCTGCTCGCTGACGTCGAAGGCGATGATCTGCTGGGCGAGCTTGTCGGAGGCCGCGCGTGCGGCAGCGACGACGAGCTCGATGGCGTGGTCCGTGGCGCTCATGCGGGGATGTCTCCTGCGGCGGGGTCGAGTCCGGGATAGAGGTCGTGCTTGGCGATGTACTGGACCACGCCGTCGGGGACGAGGTACCACACCGGCTCACCGCGCTCCTTGCGCTTGCGGCAGTCGGAGGACGAGATGGCCAGCGCGGGGATCTCCACGATCGTGACCCGGTCGGCCGGGATGGCGGCCAGGGTCGTGGCGTCCATCTCGTAGCCGGGGCGGGTGCAGCCGACGAAGCGGGCGAGCTCGAAGACCTCGCCGGCGTCGTGCCAGGTGAAGATGTTGGCGAGCGCGTCGGCACCGGTGATGAAGTAGAGCTCCGCGTCTGGCATCTGCCGGGCCAGGTCGCGCAGCGTGTCGACGGTGTAGGTCGGGCCCTGCCGGTCGATGTCGACCCGGGACACCCGGAACCGCGGGTTGGCCGCGGTCGCGATGACGGTCATCAGGTAGCGGTGCTCGGGCGCCGAGACCGAGCGGTCGGACTTCTGCCAAGGTGCCCCGGTCGGGACGAAGACGACCTCGTCGAGGTCGAACCACGCCTGCACCTCCGAGGCGGCCACCAGGTGGCCGTGGTGGATCGGGTCGAACGTGCCGCCCATCACCCCCACCCGGCGGGTCCTGCGCTGGGTCATCGGCACGTCAGGAGTGCTCGCGCCCGCCACCGAAGGCCAGCAGGGCGAGGAGCAGGGCCAGCAGGATGGCCAGGGTCACGCCGCCCACGGCGTACGGCGAGAGGGCGGGCTCGCCGTGCTCGGCAGCGGCGGCGACGAGGGTGAAGGCGCTCAGGGACATGGCCACACCCTACCGAGCAACCGCCACATCGGCCCGTTCAGGTCTTCCCACCGCACGCCGGCGAGGGTAGACAGGGCACCCCACACTCGGAACGGCGACCACGGTCGCCGGAAGGGACCAGTCGATGCACCGCTCATCTCGGGGCGGAGGAGTCGGCGTCGCCATCGTGACGCTCTCCCTCGCAGCAACCCTCACCCCCTTCGCCTCCACCGCCTCGTCGGTCGGCGCGAACCCATCACCAGCAACGGCCCAGGACGGGCACGCCCACGGCTTCCAGGGCGAGGGCTCGGCCTCGCGCGACAAGGACGTCCGCGACGGCCGGGTCGTCCCCACGGCCAAGCAGAGGTCGGCCGTCGGCGACCTCGACGCCACCGCCCGCTGGAACAGGCTCGGCACCCCCGCGGTGCTGATGGCCACCGACGTGCCCCTCGCCAAGGGCCTCCCGGCCTCCCCCGAGGCCGCGGCGCGGGCCTTCCTCAGCCGGGAGCGCGGCCTGCTCGGGCTCACCGCCAGCGGCGCGGAGTCGCTCGAGACGCTGGCCACCCGCCCCCTCGGCGAGGACGCCTCCGTGGTCGTCCTGCGCCAGCGGTTCGGTGACCTCGAGGCCGGCATCGACGGCATCGCCTCCGTCGGCGTCCGGGGCGGGAAGGTGCTCTACATCAGCTCCTCCCTCGCCCGCGACGCCGCCGCTCCGGCCCCCGCGACGCTGACCGCCGCCGAGGCCGAGGGGCTGGCCGCCCGGGACGCCGGCATCGACGCGCCCGTCGTACGCCGCACCAGCGAGGTCGCCGTACCCGTGCCCGGCGAGGCCGCGCGGGCCGCCTTCCAGGTGGTGCTCGCCTCGGAGACCGACCAGGCCACCGCGTTCACCAGCTACGTCGACGCCCGCACCGGTGAGGTGCTGGTCCGCGAGGATCTCGTCGACCACGACAGCGACAACCCCGACTGGGAGGTCTTCCCGAACAGCCCGCCGACCGACTACTCCTCCACCGACACCCGCCGCACCTGGTGCTACGCGCCCTCGGCGGGCTGCGACGAGGCGGTCGGCACCTCGGCCTCACCCCTGGCCTGGGACATCGACCCCACCACCGGGCAGCCGACGTTCACCACGCTGGGCAACAACGCCATCGCGGTGGAGAACCGCAACAGCAACAACGCCCAGTCGGTCGGCACCGAGACCGCCACCCCGTCGCCGACGCGTGACTACGCCTACCCCTGGACCAACCAGTGGTACCGGGAGCGCTGCAACCCCGAGACCTTCACCTCCCCCGAGCGCGCCGACCTCGACGCCGCCCGGGCCAACCTGTTCGCGATGCACAACCGGATGCACGACTGGTCCTACCACCTCGGCTTCGTCGAGAGCACGTGGAACATGCAGAAGGACAACCTCGGCAGGGCCGGCGGCCTGGGCAACGACTACGAGCAGGGCAACGCGCAGGCCGGTGGCATCTCCGGCGGCCCGCCGACCTTCGCCGCGCGGGACAACGCCAACCAGATCACCCCGCCCGACGGCGTCGCACCCATCACCAACATGTACATGTGGCAGCCCATCGCCGGGTCGTTCTACGCACCGTGCGTCGACGGCGACTACGACATGAGCGTGATCGGTCACGAGTACGGCCACGCCATCACCAACCGGATGATCGCCGGTCCCAGCGGCGGCCTCAGCTCGCCGCAGGGCATGAGCGAGAGCTGGAGCGACCAGGTGGCCATGGAGTACCTCCACGAGCACGGCTACGCGGCGCCGGGCCTCCAGGCCTTCACCATCGGCGAGTACGCCACCAGCGACCCGGTCGCCGGCATCCGCAACTACAACATGAGCCGCAGCCCGCTGAACTACAGCGACATCGGCTACGACCTCACCGGACCGCAGGTCCACGCCGACGGTGAGATCTGGACCGCGACCAACTTCGACATCCGGCAGGCCTTCATCAGCCGGTACGGCGCCGGCGACGCGGCCCTCAACAAGTCCTGCGCCAACGGGCAGACGCCGGTCAACGGGTGCCCGGGCAACCGGCGCTGGATGCAGCTGGTGTTCGACTCGTTCCTCCTGATGGCCAACAGCCAGGTCAGCCAGGTCGACTCCCGCAACGCCCTCCTCGCCGCCGACCTGCTGCGCTTCAACGGCGCCAACCAGGACATCTTGTGGAACTCCTTCGCCCGTCGCGGGCTGGGAGAGGGTGCCACCAGCGCGGGCTACGCCGACGTCGACCCCGTGCCGAGCTTCCGCTCGGCGTACGCCTCGGAGTCGAGGGTGACGTTCGCGCCGCGCGACGAGGACGGCAGGATCGTTCAGGACGCCCAGCTCTACGTCGGCCGCTACCAGGCGCGTGCGGTGCCGGTGGCCGACACCGACCCGACCACCGCGCTGCCGAACACCGTCGAGATGGTGCCCGGCAACTACGAGTTCCTTGCCCGGGCTCCCGGTCACGGCCACGCCCGCGTCCCGCTGACGGCCCTGGCCGCCGGCCAGGCGAGGAGCCTCGCGCCGCGGATGGACACCAACCTGGCGTCGGCCACCAACGGCGCGGCGGTCGAGGGCACCGGCACCGGGCTCACCAGCCTGGTCGACGACGAGGAGGGCACCCAGTGGGCCGCCCTCGACGCCCCGGTCGACCAGCAGCACGTCGTCGTGGACCTCGCCGGCACCCGGAAGCAGGACGTGCGCCGCGTGCAGGTCAGCGCGCACCTGCGTCCGGTCGCCACCCCGAACAACCCCGCCGACCCGCCGCAGAGCCGCTACTCCGCACTCCGGCAGTTCGAGGTGTGGGCGTGCTCGGTGGCCCGCGGCGTCGACTGCGACGAGCAGGACGAGTTCACCCGGGTGTTCGTCAGCCCGGAGGACGCCTTCCCGGCCACCGCTCCCCGGCCGCGGGCGCCCGACCTGATCGTCCGGTCGTTCGACATCCGGCGCACCAGGGCCACGCACCTGTGGCTCCAGGTGGTCACCAACCAGTGCACCGGTGCACCTGACTACGCCGGCGAGCAGGACGACGACCCCCGGGCCGCCACCGACTGCACGACCGCCAGCACCCAGGCGCTCAACGTGCGGGCGGCGGAGTTCCAGGCCTTCACCCGCTGATCGATCCGCGTGCGAGGCACTCGACCGGCTGGTCGGGTGCCTCGCCGCGCGCCGGGCGTGAGCCCGGTGGTCGAGTGCCTCGCGAGGAACGAGCGAGGTGTATCGAGACCCCCAGAGCCCAACCGGGTCTCGATACGCTCGCTGGCGCTCGCTACTCGACCACCGCCCGATCGCCGGTCGAGTGCCTCGCGAGGAACGAGCGAGGTGTATCGAGACCGCCGAGAGCCGGACCGGGTCTCGATACGCTCGCTGGCGCTCGCTACTCGACCAACGAGAAACCGCCTCACTCGCCCGACCACCGCCTGATCGCCGGTCGAGTGCCTCGCGAGGAACGAGCGAGGTGTATCGAGACCCCCGCGAGCCGGACCGGGTCTCGATACGCTCGCTGGCGCTCGCTACTCGACCAACGAAGAACCGCGTTGCTCGCTGGCGCTCGCTACTCGACCAACGAAGAACCGCGTTGCTCGCTGGCGCTCGCTACTCGACCAACGAGAAACCGCATCGCTCGCCCGACCACCGCCCGATCGCCGGTCGAGTGCCTCGCGAGGAACGAGCGAGGTGTGTCGAGACCGCCCACCGAGAAGGTGCGCTCAGCGCACGTGGCCGTCGCCGGTGACGACGTATTTCGTGGACGTCATCTCGGGCAGGCCCATCGGGCCCCGGGCGTGCAGCTTCTGGGTGCTGATGCCGATCTCGGCGCCGAAGCCGAACTCGCCGCCGTCGGTGAAGCGGGTGGAGGCGTTGACGAGCACGGCGGCGGAGTCGACGGCGGCCACGAAGCGGCGGGCGACCGCCTGGTCGCGCGTCACGATGGCCTCGGTGTGGCCGCTGGAGAACCGCCGGATGTGCTCGATCGCGGCGTCGACCGAGTCGACGACGCGGGCGGAGATGTCGAGGGAGAGGTACTCCGCGGCCCAGTCGTCGTCGGTCGCCTCCACCACCCCGTCGTACGTCGCGAACCCGGCGTCGCCGTGCACGGTGACGCCCGCCGCGGTGAGCGCCTCGACGACGCGCGGCACGAACGACTCCGCGAGGTCGGCGTGCACGAGCAGCGACTCGGCGGCGTTGCAGACGCTGGTGCGGTGGGTCTTGGAGTTCAGCACGATCGCCAGCGCCTGGTCGAGGTCGGCGGCGGCGTCGACGTACACGTGGCAGTTGCCCACGCCCGTCTCGATGACCGGCACCGTGGACTCCTCGACCACCGAGCGGATCAGGCCCGCTCCCCCGCGCGGCACCAGCACGTCGACGAGCCCGCGAGCCCGCATCAGCGCCTTGACGCTGTCGTGGCTCTCGCCCGGGACGAGCTGCAGCACGTCGGCGGGGAGACCGGTGGTGGCCACGGCGTCTCGCAGCACCTCCACGACCGCGGCGTTGGAGGAGCGCGCGCTCGAGGAGCCGCGCAGCAGCACCGCGTTGCCGGACTTCAGGCAGATCCCAGCTGCGTCGGCGGTCACGTTGGGGCGCGCCTCGTAGATCATCCCGACGACCCCGAAGGGCACCCGCACCTGACGCAGCTCCAGCCCGTTGGCCAGGGTGGAGCCCCGCACCACCTCGCCCACGGGGTCGGGCAGGCCGGCGACGTCGCGCAGGCCCTGCGCCATCGCCTCGAGCCGCTCGGCGGTGAGCCGCAGCCGGTCCACGACGCCTGCCGGCGTGCCCGCGGCCTCGGCCCGCGCGACGTCCTCGGCGTTCGCGGCCAGCACCGCCTCCGACGCGGCGAGCAGCGCCCCGGCCATCGCGTGCAGGGCCGCGTCCTTGGTGGCGCGGGTGGCGAGGGCCAGCTCG
>NZ_CADCUP010000088.1 GCF_902805925.1 uncultured Nocardioides sp. | reverse complement strand
CTCGGCGTAGCGGGCGGTGTACATGTCGGTGCCGAGCCCGTCCTCGACGGCGGCCGCCACCTCCTGGCTGGTCGGCCACACGTCGGCGAGGCGCACGTCGGTGCCGGGGAACGGCTCGCCGTAGGGGTCCCAGTCCATGGTCCCGGCGAGGGCGGACGACGAGGAGCTCGCGAGCGTCTCGGTGCTGAGGAAGCCCCACACCAAGAAGGCGACCGCGATCACGGCGGTGACGCCGAAGACCACCTTGTCGAGGCCCAGGCGTGACTCCGAGGCGGGCTCGGGGTCGAGGTCCAGGGCGGGGTGCTCGGGGATGACCGTCAGGCGGTCGGACGGACGATGGCCGGTGCGGTTCAGGTCAGTCATGTCCGCACGACGCTTCCATCTCCTCACCGAGCTTGGCAAACCGACCGGTAACCGTTGTGGCGCCCGCCACGCCCGCCCGCGGCCGGACTAGCGTGCAGCTGTGACCTCGCCGCTCCCCCGCCTGCCCGACGACGTCGCGGCCGTGGTCCGCGTCACCAAGGGGTTCCTGCCCGAGGACGAGGGGCTGCTGCTCCACCGGCTCGCGCTCGAGCGGCTGCCGTCGGGTCCGGCCCTGGAGGTCGGCACCTACTGCGGCAGGTCCGCGCTGCACCTCGGCGCCGCGGCCCGCGCCGTCGGGGGCACCGTCTTCACCGTCGACCACCACCGCGGCAGCGAGGAGAACCAGGCCGGCTGGGAGCACCACGACCCCGAGGTCGTCGACTCCGAGCTCGGCGTGATGGACACCCTGCCGTTCTTCCGCCGGGCGCTGGCCCGGGCCGGGCTCGAGGAGCAGGTGGTGGCCGTGGTGGGCGCGTCCACGACGGTCAGCCGGCACTGGCGCACCCCGCTGAGCCTGCTGTTCATCGACGGTGGGCACGCCGAGGTGCACGCGCAGAACGACTACTCCGGCTGGGCGCCGTGGCTGATGTCGGACGGCCTGCTGGCGATCCACGACGTGTTCCCCGACCCGGCCGACGGTGGGCGGCCGCCGTACGAGGTGTTCCTGCGGGCGCTGGACTCGGGCGGCTTCGCCGAGGTCGAGGCACTGGGCTCCCTGCGGGTGCTGCGACGGGTGTCAGGAGACGCGGGCGACCCGGCCGGCTGAGGCGCAGCCGCATTCGAGACCGTCCTCGGCGAACGGCGCGGGCAGCCCGGTGCCGCGCATGATGCCCGAGCCGCCGGTGCCGCGGCCGAGCGCGTCGACGGCCAGCACCACGGCGGCCGCGGTGTAGGTCGTGTGCTCCGCCGGCCAGTGGGCGTCGTCGGGGAAGACGTACCCGGTCCAGTAGCCGCCGTCGTCGTCGCGCAGGTGCTGCACGTCGGCGAGCAGCCGCCCGGCGCGCTCGCTGTCGCCCGCGACGTCCAGCGCCATCGCCAGCTCGCAGGTCTCCGCGCCGGTGACCCACGGGTTGGCCGACACGCAGCGGATGCCCAGGCCGTCCTCGACGAAGGTGTCCCACCGGGCGGCGAGGCGGGCGGAGGCGGCCTCGCCGGTCACCGCACCACCGAGCACCGGGTAGTACCAGTCCATCGAGAACCCGCTCTTGTCGAGGAACAGGTCCTCGTGGGATCGCAGTGCGTGACCCAGCCGGCCGCCGGCCAGCTCCCAGCCAGGCTGCGGGTCGCCGACCAGCCCCGCCAGGGCGACGCCCGCGCGCAGGGCCTGGTGGATGCTCGACGACCCCGCGACCAGCGCCTCATCGTTGACCGCGCCCGGAGTGCCGGCGCGCCACTCCTGTGCCCAGGCGATGCCGCCGAACGGCAGCTGCATCGAGCACACCCACTCGAGGGCCGCCCGGACGGTGGGCCAGTAGCGGTGTACGACGCGGAGGTCGCGGCGCACGAGCCAGTGGTGCCAGAGCCCCACCGCCAGGTAGGCCGACATGTTGGTCTCGCCACTGGCGTCCTCGACCTCGCCCGCGACGACCTTCATCGGGAACGAGCCGTCGGCACGCTGCATCGTCGGCACCCAGGCGAGGGCTCGCTCGGCCGCCTCGACCTCCCCGCCCACGAGCAGCGCCATCGCGGCCTCGACGTGGTTCCACACGTCGGTGTGCTCCCCGACGGTCCACGGCACGGCGCCGCTCGGCTCCTGCATGCGGGCGATGGACGCAGCGGTGGCCGCGACGTCGGCGGCGGCGAGGACACCGTCGACGGCGGGCACCTCAGACCGCATAACCGCCGCGGGGCCGGGTGAAGTACATCACCATGCTCTTGCCGATCAACGGGTCGAGCACCGCGCCGGCCAGCCGCAGGATCCGGGGCTGCTCCATGATCTCCCAGACCAGCAGCCGGTGGTAGGCCCTCGCGAGCGGGTGGTCGTCGTCGGTGACGCCGACGGCGCACTTGATCCACCAGTACGGCGAGTGGAGGCCGTGGGCGTAGCCGACCCCGTCGTAGCGCATGCCGGTCCGGCCGACCTTGTCGACGAGCTCCTTGTCGGTGTAGATCCGCACGTGCCCGCCCTCGACCTGGTGGTACTCGTCGGAGAGCTTCCAGTTGATGACCTCGGGCAGCCAGCGGGGCACGCTGACCGCGAGCGTGCCGCCGGGCCGCAGCACCCGGACGAGCTCGGAGATGGCCGTGAGGTCGTCGGGGATGTGCTCGAGCACCTCGGCGGCGACGACGCGGTCGAACTCGCCGTCGGCGAACGGCAGCTGGAGCGCGTCGCCCTCCTTGGTGTCGGCCTCCGCGCCCGCCGGCACCTCCCCCGCCTCCTTCATGGCGGCGAAGAGCTCGCCCACCCCGGCCAGCTCGTCGGCGTCCTGGTCGAAGGCGACCACGTCGGCGCCGCGGCGGTACATCTCGAAGGCGTGCCGGCCGGCGCCGCACCCCATGTCGAGCACCCGCTCGCCGGGCCGCAGGCCCAGCCGGTCGAAGTCAACGGTCAGCACGGGGGGTCCTCTCCCTATCCTCGGTGTGGCTGTCGTCAGTGCTGTGGTGGTCGGCGATCACGTCGGCGTACGCCGCGGCGGTGGCCTCGGCGACCGCCCGCCAGCTGAACAGCGCCTGCGCCCGGGCACGGCCGGCCGCACCCATCCGCTCCCGCAGCGCGGGGTCGTCGAGCAGCCGCACCAGCGCCGCCTCCAGCTCGCCGACGTCGCCGGGGGTGACCAGCTCGGCGCACTCGCCGTCGGGGCCGACCACCTCGGGGATGGCGCCGGCGCGGGAGACGACGAGCGGAGTGGCACAGGCCATCAGCTCGGCCGTGGGCAGCGAGAAGCCCTCGTACAGCGACGGCACGCAGGCGACCTCGGCGGAGCCCATGATCCCGACGAGCTCGGCGTCGGAGACGCCGTGGACGAACCGCACGGAGCCGCCGACCCCGAGGGAGTCGATGAGCTGCTCGGTGCGGCCACCGGGCTGTGGGCGGGTCACGAGCACGAGCTCGACCTCGCGCTCGGTGCGCAGCTTCGCGAAGGCCTCCAGCAGGGTGGAGATCCCCTTCATCGGGGCGTCGGCGCTGGCCATGGCGAGGATGCGACCGGGCACGCGGGGCGCCGCCGGCGGCTCGAAGACGTCGTCGACGCCGAGCCGGATGACCTGCATGCGGGCCGGGTCGACGCCGAAGTCGCGGGCGATGTCGCGGCGCGAGGACTCCGAGGGCGTGAGGATCCGGCGCGCGGCGCGGGCCACCGTGCCCTGCATGCGCAGGAAGCCGTACCACCGGCGCAGCGCGAGCCGCTTGCGGAGAGTGGGCGCCGCGGCCAGGTCGATGCGCCGGTCGAAGGTGATCGGGTGGTGCACCGTGGTGATGAGCGGGAGGCCCATCCGCTCGATCTCCAGCATGCCGCGGCCGAGCACCTGGTTGTCGTGCACCACGTCGAAGTCGTCGACGCGCGACCTCAGCAGCCGCGCCACCCGCGTCGAGAAGGTCTTCGGCTCCGGGAAGCCCGCGGTGCACATGGTGAGGAACTCCTCGACGTCCACCCGGTCGCGGAACTCGCGCGGCCTGGGGATCCGGAAGGGGTCGGGCTCGCGGTAGAGGTCCAGCGAGGGCACCTTCGTGAGCCGCACGCCCTCGTCGAGCTCGGGGTAGGGCTGGCCGGAGAACACCTCGACCTCGTGCCCCAGCGCCACCAGCTCCCGGCTCAGGTGCCGGACGTAGACGCCCTGGCCGCCGCAGTGCGGCTTGCTCCGGTAGGACAGGAGTGCGACACGCAAGGGGGACTCTCTTTCACCGGACGGTGGCTGCGCGGAAAGGTTACCGAGCGGTCAGGTACCCGGCGACGGGCGGTCCAGCCGCTCAGGCCTCGCTGGAGTGCCCCGGGAACACGTGCGCCGACGGATCGATCGCCACCGCGGCGTTGTTGACGGCCGTGGCCGCCTCGCCGAACCCGACCGCGATCAGCCGCACCTTGCCGGGGTACTCCGTGATGTCACCCGCCGCGAACACGCGCGGCAGGTTGGTGCGCATGGCGGGGTCCACGACCACATGGCGCTTGTGGACCTCCAGCCCCCACTGCTGGAGGGCGCCGAGGTCGGCGAGGAACCCCAGCGCCGCCACCACGGCCTGGCACGGGCGCAGCACGGGCTGCTGGCCCTCGACGCTGATCTCGGCCTCGCTGACGTGGCCGTCGCCGATCAGCCTCGTCACCTGGGCGTTGGTGACCAGCTCCACGGTGGAGGCCCGCACCTGCGCGACGGTGCGTTCGTGGGCGCGGAACGCCGCCCGCCGGTGCACCAGCGTGACCGAGCGCGCCACCGGCTCGAGGTGCTGGGCCCAGTCGAACGCGCTGTCGCCGCCGCCCACCACGACGACGTCCTTGTCGGCGTACGGCGCGAAGCTGGGCACGAAGAACTCCAGGCCCCGCCCGAGCCACCCCTCCCCCGCAGGCAGCGGCCGCGGGCTGAACTTCCCGATGCCCGCGGTGACCAGCAGGGCACCGGCGGTGATCCGGCTGCCGTCGTCGAGACCCACGACCACCGTGTCACCGGTGTGGTCCAGGGTGCTTGCCGACCGGTCGAGGAAGTACGTCGGCCGCGCGGTGGCCGCCTGCGTCACCAGTCCCTCGACGAGGTCGCGGCCCTTGATGGTGGGGAAGCCGGCCACGTCGAGGATCTGCTTCTCCGGGTACATCGCGGTGATCTGCCCACCGAGCTCCGGCAGGGAGTCGACGACGGCGACCCGCAGCCCCCGGAAGCCGGCGTAGTAGGCGGCGTACAGCCCGGTGGGTCCCGCTCCGATGATGAGCAGGTCGGTGTCGTGCTCGGTGGCGGTCACGCTCGGATCCTCGCGCGCGCGGCGTCCCTCCTCAAGGGCCACGCCGCGAAAGCCATCGGACCGGTCGTGCCGGCGGAGCGCCTAGACTCGGCGATCGTGAGACGACAGCTGCGCTGGATGGTGGGCCACCCGTCGGCGGTGCTCCTCGGGGGTCAGCTGGCGGCCGTGCTCGGCTACCCCTTCCTGGACGAGAACCCGGTCGGCCGCGCGGTGCTGGGCGTCGTGGGCATGGCGCTGGTGCTCATCGCCATCTGGGCCGTGCGGCTGACGCCGGTCCTGCGCTGGGTGGCGGTGCTGCTGGGCGCCCCGGCCATGGTGCTGACCGTGCTCGAGGCGCTGTCGCCCTCGACGGACTGGATCGTGATCACCTCGGCGCTCTGGCACGCGCCGTTCTACTTCTACGTCTCCTACGCGATGATCCAGTACCTGTTCCACGACGACAAGGTGACCCGCGACGAGCTGTTCGCGACCGGCGCCGCCTTCACCGTGGTGGCCTGGGGCTTCGCCTACGTCTTCTCGGGCGTGGAGGCGGTGTGGCCCGGGTCCTTCACCGCGACGGGCGACGTCGGCTGGTACGAGCTGCTCTTCCTCAGCTTCGCCAACCTCACCAGCGTCGGGCTCTCCGACGTCCTGCCCGTGCTGGAGCACGCCCGCTCCGTCGTCATGGTCGAGCAGGTCGTGGGCGTCCTGTACGTCGCGCTGGTGGTCGCCCGGCTGGTGGGGCTCACCGTGGTGCGGGCCACCAACGACCGGACCGGCTCCTAGCCTCCGAGCGCGTGCTAGGGCGCGTCGGCCCCCCGGGCCGCCTCCTGCGCCACCACGGCCGGCAGGTCCGTGAGCCGGTCCAGGCCGTGCAGCGCCCGAGACATCCGCTGGTTCGGCTCGAGCCTCTCCCGGTTGCGGGCGAGGAACCACCAGTAGCCGGCGGTGTAGGGGCAGGCGTCCTCGCCGACCCGCACCCGCGGGTTGAACCGGCAGGAGCCGCAGTGGTCGCTCATCTTGTTGATGTAGGCGCCGCCGGAGGTGTAGGGCTTGGTCGCCAGCACCCCGCCGTCGGCGTGCTGGCTCATGCCCACGACGTTGGCCACCATCACCCAGTCGTAGCCGTCGACGAACGACCGGCGGAACCACTCGGTCAGCTCCTCGGGCGACCAGCCGCGCTGGAGGGCGTAGCCGCCCAGCACCATCAGCCGCGGGATGTGGTGCACCCACCCGCGCTCGGCCACCCCCTCGAGGGCGTGGGACAGGCACCGGGCCTCGGTCGCCTGGCCGTCGAGGTCGGCGAACCAGTCGGGGAGCGGCTCGTGCGCCTCGAGGTGGTTGCGGTGCCGGTAGTCCTCGCCCTGGTGCCAGTACAGGTGCCAGATGTAGTCGCGCCACCCCATCACCTGGCGCACGAACCCCTCGACGGACGCGAGGGGCGCCGATCCGGCGCGGTAGGCGTCCTCGGCCCGCCGGACCACCTCGAGCGGGTCGAGCAGGCCGAGGTTCATCGTCGCCGACAGCATGGAGTGCGACATCCACGGGTCGCCCTCGAGGATGGCGTCCTCGTGGGCGCCGAAGGTCGGCAGCCGGTGCTCCACGAAGTGGTCGAGCACCGCCTCCGCCTCCGATCGGGTGGCGGCGAAGAGCCGCGGCCCGTCGCTGCCCACGAAGGACATGCGTCCCTCGGCCTCCCAGCGGTCGAGGTCGGCGCGGACCTCGGCGTCCACCTCGTCCTCCTGCGGCCACGGCGGCTCCGGCACGCCGAGCGTCGCCTGGCCGCGCGGGGGTGGCTCGCGGTTCTCGTGATCGAAGTTCCACCGGCCGCCCACCGGCTCGCGGCCCTCGAGCAGGACGCCGTGCCGCAGGCGGGCGTCGCGGTAGAAGTCCTCCATCAGCAGCCGGCGCTTGCCGCGACCGGCGGCCCAGGCATCGAAGTCGGCGCGCTGCGTGACGAAGCCGCGCGCCGGCAGCCGCTCGATCTCGAGCTCCTCGGCCAGCGACCGGACCAGGCGGACCGCGGCGTACGACGTCGGGTGGACGACCTGGAGCGGCCCGCCGGCCCGCCGCACCACCTCGCCGTAGGTGTCGGCGCGGACGTAGGTCACCCGGTCGCCCAGCTCGCGGGCCCGGTGCCGCATCGCGGAGAGCACCAGGTGGGCCTTGGCTCGGTGGTAGCGACGACGGGCGAGCACGCGGTGCGACTCCACGAGCAGGACCGGCCCGTCGTGGTCGTCGAGGAAGTGCTCGCCGAGCTGGTCGCCGAAGAGCCACCGCGTGGTCACGAGGGCTGTCCCAGCGCTCCCTGCGGGCCGCTGTCGTCGGGCACCGCCTCGTGGTGAGACTCCCCATGCGAGCGGCGGTCCTCCTTCATCTCCGCCTCGAAGAGGTGCCGGCGACCGCCCACGAGCTGCTCGCGGGCCTGCTGCTCGAGGTCGCGAAACGCCGACCAGTAGCCGTCGTCGTAGTCCTCCACGATCTGGAAGGTCCACCGCCCGTGGATGACGTTGCGGCCCACCAGCTCGCGGTCCAGGCGGTCGGCGAGGTCGTCGTGCCCCGCCTCCCGGAACAGGTCGACGGCGTCGCCGAGCATCAGGTCGGCGGTGCCGGTGCGCCGGTGGAAGGTGTAGAGGTGGCCGCGTGCCTCCTCGACGGCCTCGAGGGCCTCGGATAGCTTGCCGAGTGCCTCGACGGTGGTGTCGGAGACACCGTCGGGGCGCTGGTGCTCGGGGCGCTGGCTGTCGGGGCGCTGAGTCTCGAGGGCGCTCACTCCTCGTCCTCCTCGTCGTCGAGGACACCCTCCGAACGCGCCTCCTCCACGAGCCGGCGCACGTTGTCGATCGACCCGCAGTCCTCCTCGATCTGCGCGTTGCGGACCCGGGCGAACGCCTCGCCCAGGGTGTCGCGCACCTGCGGGGAGACATCCTCCCGAGCCGGGTTGAGGATGGTGAGCTCCTCCTCGGTGATGTGGTGGTTGAGCTTCTGGGCGAACTCCTCGACCGCGTCGTCGAACGCCTCGGTGTCGGTGCTCCTCAGCTCCAGGAGCGCCAGCAGGGCCTCGTTGCCCTCGGCGTGCTCCTCCTCCCCGTGTTCGGCCTCGTGCTCGCCGATGGCCTGCTTCTTGCGGAGGTTCGGGTAGACCTCCCGCTCCTCGGCCACGGCATGGGCGACGTGCAGCGTGGCCAGCGCCTGGCGTACGGCGTCGCGGTCGGAGGTGCTGTCACGCAGGTCGCGCAGGAGGGCCTCGAAGCGCCGGTGGTCCTCGAGGATCAGCCCGACCACGTCGCCGGAGACCGGCCTGCCAA
>NZ_CADCUP010000087.1 GCF_902805925.1 uncultured Nocardioides sp. | reverse complement strand
CCTCCTCCGATAGGTCGGCGTGGATGGTGGTCTCCGCGACCCGCCGTGCCTTCCACGGAGCCAGCTCGCCGGCCTGGACCCGGCGCCACAGCCGGGGCAGCCGGTGGCGCAGCTCGAGGGCCTGGCCGATGAGCCGCTTGGCTGCGACTGTGGACATCCCGAGGGCGGCGCCGAGCTCGGCCACACAGAACTCCGCCACCAACGGCGCACCCGCACCGGCGACGGGCTCCTCGTGCTCACCACCGCCAGGCGCGGTGAAGGTCGCGGCGGAGTCCTCGGACGCGGGGTGCAGATCGGCCCACTGACACGCCGCCACCAACAGCTCCGCCTCCGCACGGTCCGCCAGAGCACGACGCGAACGGGCGTAGCCGAGCACCGCAGCAGCGGTGTCCGGGAGCTCGGTCGTCGTGGTCGCCATAGGAGAACTCAACCAGGGACCACCGACATTTCGGCGGCTCGAACCGGGCCCTGTGGACAGCTCGGCCGGCCATCGTGCCAGGTCCGCGAAGGCGGAGCTGCGCTGGTCGAGCCCGCGAGCCCACCGGCGTCCGGCCACGATTTCGGCTGCGACGTCCAGCACCTGCGTCAGCGGCAGCGCGATGACCTCACGACGCCACCCGGCGCACGTCCTGGACCTACGACGCCTCTCTTCGTCGTTCGCATGACAGCGGTGTGGCGTGGTGCCCCACGCGCCCGGGCACCGATCAGGACCCGCCGCACTTCTGAAGGGGTCACCGAGGACCGACGTGCTGGATCACGTAGCCGACGACCGCCGATTGCTCGGCGCGACCGAGGGGCCGAGGGGCCGAGGCACTCGAGGAGTCCTTCACCCGCCTCGGCGGGGTTCATCGCCCAGCTCCTCGACCGCTCGGAGCTGTTCACCGAGGGTCCTCGTCCCCGTCGTGACCGTGGCGACCAAGCGCGCCCCCTCCAGCAGCCGGCCGAGCTCTGATCCTCGAGCTGTTGTGGACTGCCGTCGGCGAGCGACGGGATCAGAACCACCCCGAATGGCCCGACTACGCCCGGAACGGACGACACGTCGCGGCACCGCCGGGTCGGGACGCGATCGCCCCGACCCGGCCCCGATGACCGGCCACCCGTCGACGACGAGCACATGACCAGCGGCGGCACCCTGTCCGCCTCCTCCCGGAGGCTGGGACGCGGAAAGGGAGGTGAATCGTCGGCCGAATCTCGCCGCACTCTTTACTTTCCGCGAGGTCGGGTTTGGAATGAAGCAGTGACTGACGACACTTCAGAGCCCCGCCCCACCCACGCCTCACGCCGAGCGCTGATCTCCGGCACCGCCGCCGGGACGGGTGCCGTCCTCGCGAGCGCCCCTGGTGCCGCAGCCGCGGGAGACGGCTCCGGCCACCGGAGCAGGAGCGTCCTGGACGCCGACGAGCACTGGCCGGACGGTCCGGGCCGGCGCAACCGTCCGCAGTCGCCGGATGCCGAGCTGCGCGCCATCATGCGCGCCGTCGACCGGCGCCGGATCGAGGCGAACGTGCGCAAGCTCGTCTCGTTCGGGACCCGCCACACCCTCTCCTCGCAGACCGACCCCGAGCGCGGGATCGGTGCGGCCCGTGACTGGATCTACGACACCATGTCGAGGTACGCCCAGGCCTCCGGTGGCCGCATGACGGTGGAGAAGCAGTCCTACGTGCAGCAGCCGGACGGCGCGCGCATCCCGACGCCGACGACGATCACGAACGTGATCGCCACGCTGGTGGGAAGCGAGGAGCCCAACCGCGTCTACGTCATCTCCGGGCACTACGACTCCCGCGTCACCGACATCATGAACTTCACCGACTACGCTCCGGGTGCGAACGACGATGCCTCCGGCGTCGCGGTGTCGATGGAGCTGGCCCGCGTCTTCGCGACCTACCGGCCCCGGGCGACGCTCGTCTTCGCCGCCGTGGCCGGGGAGGAGCAGGGGCTCTACGGCGCCGACCACATGGCGCAGACCTACCAGGACCAGGGCGTCGACGTGCAGGGCATGTTCACCAACGACATCGTGGGCAGCTCCACCGGTGACGACGGCACTCGCGACGCGCACAGCCTCCGGCTCTTCGCGGAGGGCGTCCCGACCGCGGAGACGGATGAGGAGGCCGCCGTGCGCCGCTCGGTCGGCGGCGAGAACGACTCGCCGGCGCGCCAGCTCGCACGCTTCGTCACCGAGGTCGCCGACAACCGGTCGACGGGCATGCGCATCCGCGTGATCTACCGCCGTGACCGCTACCTCCGCGGCGGCGACCACATCGCGTTCCTCGAACGGCGCTTCCCCGCAGCGCGCTTCACCGAGCCCAACGAGAACTACGCGCACCAGCACCAGGACGTGCGGTTCGAGGACGGGATCCAGTACGGCGACCTGCCGAGGTTCTGCGACTTCGGCTTCATCACTCGCGTGGCGCGCGTGAATGCCGCCACGCTCTGGTCGCTGGCCACCGCGCCGGGCACTCCCAAGGGCCTCACGGTCGACACCTCACAGCTCGACAACAACACCGCCCTCGCCTGGGAGGCCGTTCCCGGCGCCGCCGGCTACGAGGTCGTCTGGCGCCCGACGCCGCAGGACGACTGGACGCACGTCATCCGCGTCCGCGGCACGCGCACGAGCACGACGATCGACCTGTCCAAGGACAACGTCTTCTTCGGCGTCCGGTCGGTGGACGCGCGGGGCCGACGAAGCCCCGCCGCCTTCCCCGTGCCCGCGTCCGGCTGAACCGCCTGGTCCAGGCTCGGCCGCGGGGGCGGCCGGGCCGGCCGGGTCGGCGATCGAGGCCCGGCCATGTCCGCATCGACTCGAGGGTGCGCTCGGAGAGACTCGAACTCTCACTGGCCAGGACCTAAACCTGGTGCCTCTACCCATTGGGCTACGAGCGCCGGTGGCCCGAGTCTAGGTGCGGTCAGCCGAGACCGAGGTCACGGCGCAGCTTGGCGACGTGCCCGGTGGCCTTGACGTTGTACTGCGCCACGGCGACCTTTCCCTCCGGGTCGACGACCACGGTGGAGCGGATGACGCCCTCGACGACCTTGCCGTACAGCTTCTTCTCGCCGAACGCGCCGTAGGCGGTGAGCGTGCTCCGCTCGGGGTCGGAGAGCAGCGTGATGGTCAGGCCGTCGCGCTCGCGGAACCTCGCCAGCTTCGCCGGCTCGTCGGGGGAGATGCCGACGACCTCGTAGCCCGCGGCCTTCAGGGACTCGAGGGAGTCGGTGAAGTCGCACGCCTGCGTGGAGCACCCGGGGGTCATGGCGGCGGGGTAGAAGTACACGATCACCGACCGGCCGCGAAGCTCGGAGAGCGTGACGCTGCCGCCGGTGTCTGAGGGAAGGGTGAAGTCCGGCGCGGTGTCGCCGACGGCGAGGCGGTCGCTCATGCATGGCTCCTGATGGTCAGGGGGTGTTGTTGCAAGTCAATTGCAATAGAGTGGTGGACGCACCGACAACCTAGCGACCGGAGGCACCCTCCCGTGCACGTCCCCGACGGATTTCTGGACGCACCCACCTCGGTGGCCACCGGGGTGGTCGCCGCCGCCGGTGTCGCGGTCGCACTCCGGGGCGCGCACCGCGAGCTCGACGACAAGACGGCGCCCATGGCCGGGCTCGTCGCCACGTTCGTGTTCGCCGGCCAGATGATGAACTTCCCGGTCGGCGCGGGCACCAGCGGTCACCTCCTCGGCGGAGCGCTGGCCGCCGTCCTCGTCGGTCCCTTCACGGCCGTGCTGTGCATCAGCGTGGTGCTGCTGGTGCAGGCGCTGCTGATGGCCGACGGCGGCATCACCGCGCTGGGCACCAACATCACGCTGATGGCGCTCGTCGGGGTCGTCGTCGGCTGGGGCGTCTTCGCGCTGCTGCGCGCCGTGCTGCCCAAGCGCGCCGCCCTCGTGGCGCCGGCGGCCGCCGTGGCCGCGCTGCTCAGCGTGCCGGCTGCCGCCGCCGTCTTCACCGCGCTCTTCGCCATCGGCGGCACCGTGCCGGTCGACACCGGCGCCGTCCTCGCCGCCATGGTCGGCTGGCACGTCGTCATCGGCACCGGCGAGGCGGTCATCACCTGCCTCGTCGTCGGCAGCGTGGTCGCCGTCCGCCCCGACCTCGTGTACGGCGCCCGGCCGGTGCTCGCCGCCCGCCGGCTCGAGATCCGCCGGCCGGGGGTGACCGCATGAGGCTGCGCGCCTTCCTCCTCACCGGCCTGGTCGTCGCCCTGCTGGTCGCGGGCGTCGGAAGCTACTACGCCAGCAGCCACCCCGACGGCCTCGAGCACGTCGCGGAGCAGACCGGCTTCCTCGACAGCGCCGACGAGCATGCCGCGGCCGACGGCCCGCTGGCCGACTACCAGACCCGGGGAGTCGACGACGAGAGACTGTCGGGCGGCCTGGCCGGGGTGCTGGGCGCGCTGGCCGTGGCCGCGATCGGCGGCGGCCTGTTCTGGCTGATCCGTCGTCGCGACGGCGACGAGGCGGACGACGCGGCACCACGCCAGCACGCCGACAGCCGCTGACATGGGGGCCGGGCACGGGCACCGCCTCCACTTCCACGGGCACAGCCCGGTCCACCGCGCCCCGGCGCACCTCAAGCTCCTCGCGCTGGTCGCCTTCATGCTGCTCGTGGTGGCGACGCCGCGAGACTGGTACCCCGTCTTCGCGGCCCACCTCGCCGTCCTGCTCAGCGTCATCCTCGTGTCGCGGGTGCCCCTGCGCTACCTGCTGCCCCGGATGGTCATCGAGGTGCCGTTCCTCCTCTTCGCGCTGCTCGTGCCGTTCGTCGCGCACGGACCGCAGGTGGAGGTGCTCGGCGTCGAGGTCTCCGAGCCCGGCCTGCTCGCGGCGTTCGCGCTGGTCGTCAAGGGGAGCCTGGGCGTGCTGGCCTCCCTCACCCTGGCCGCCACCACGGAGCCCGACGAGGTGCTGCGCGGGCTGCAGCGCCTGCGCATGCCGGCACTCATCGTCTCGATCATGGGCTTCATGGTCCGCTACCTCGACGTCGTGACCGGGGACCTCGCCCGGATGACCACCGCGATGCGGTCGCGCGGCTGCGACCCGCGCTCGCCCCGCCACTGGCCCACGCTGGCCCGCTCGCTGGGTGCGCTGTTCATCCGCTCCTACGAGCGTGGGGAGCGCGTGCACCTCGCGATGCTCTCGCGCGGCTACGACGGCGCGCTGCCCGACCTGCGGCGAACGCCGTGAGTGTGCCGACGCTCGAGGTCCGCGGCCTCGCCTACGCCTACCCCGACGGGCACCAGGCGCTCTTCGGGGTGGACCTCCACGTGCACGCGGGGGAGCGGGTCGCCCTGCTCGGCCCCAACGGCGCCGGCAAGACGACCCTCGTGCTGCACCTCAACGGCATCCTCACCGCCGGGGCCGGCACGGTCGCGGTCAACGGCCTGCCGGTGGCGAAGAAGAACCTCCAGGAGATCCGCCGCCGCGTCGGCATCGTCTTCCAGGACCCCGACGACCAGCTGTTCCTCGGCACGGTCCGGCAGGACGTCGCCTTCGGCCCCGCCAACCTCGGGGTGCGCGGCGCAGAGCTCGACCGCCGGGTGATGGCGGCCCTGGACCGGGTCGGCATGGCGGACTTCGTCGACCGGCCCCCGCACCACCTGTCCTTCGGCCAGCGTCGGCGGGTCGCCGTGGCGACCGTCCTGGCCATGGAGCCGGAGATCCTGGTGCTCGACGAGCCCAGCTCCAACCTCGACCCGGCGTCGCGCCGCGAGCTCGCCGACATCCTGCGCGGCCTCGACGTCACCGTGCTGATGGTGACCCACGACCTGCCGTACGCCCTCGAGCTGTGCCCTCGCTCGGTGGTGCTCAGCGACGGCGTCGTGGTCGCCGACGACGCGACGTACGACGTGCTGACCGACGACGAACTGATGCGCGCACACCGGCTGGAGCTCCCGTTCGGCTTCGACCCGCGGCGCATTGATAGCCTGCCCCGGTGAGCAACGACACCAGCTCCCTGGAGCGCGAGATCGAGGCGACCCGCGAGAACCTCGCCCGCACGATCGACCAGCTCGCCCACCGGGCCAGCCCCAAGACCATCGTGAACCGGCAGGTCTACTCGACCAAGTCACACTTCGTCGACATGCAGACCGGTGAGCCGCGCACCGACAACATCCTCAAGGTCGCGGCCGGAGTCGTCGGCGCGATCGTGCTGATCGCGGTGCTCCGCCGCGTCACCCGCTGACCCCGCCATGCCCGCGGGGTCACCGATCAAGATGCTCCACGACCGGATCCTGGTCGAGGAGGACAGGCAGGCCGGCGAGCGTCGCTCCACCGGCGGCATCGTCATCCCGGCGACCGCCGCCATGGGCGCCCGGCGGCTGAGCTGGTCGCGCGTGGTGGCCACGGGCCCGCACGCGCGCGCCGTCGAGGTCGGCGACCGCGTGCTCTTCGACCCCGAGGACAAGGCCGAGGTCGAGGTGCACGGGGAGGTGTACGTCGTCATGCGCGAGCGCGACGTGCACGCCGTCTCCGCCGGCCGGCTCGAGGCGGAGTCCACCGGCCTCTACCTCTGAGAGGGCAGCGCACCCCTCAGGCACGACGAAGGCCCCCGGTCGCCGGACCGGGGGCCTTCGCTCTGTACGCCATCAGGGACTTGAACCCCGAACCCGCTGATTAAGAGTCAGCTGCTCTGCCAATTGAGCTAATGGCGCATGCCGTGAAGCGAGTAGAACGTTACCAGCGGCGCGTCGGCAGGAAAAATCGGGAGGCGGTCAGCGGGCGGCGAGCACGGCCTGTGCTGCGTTGTGCCCGCCCAGCCCCGAGACCGCGCCGCCCCGACGCGCCCCGGAGCCGCACAGGAGCACCGAGGGGGACGCGGTGTGCACGCCCCACTGCTGGGCCGGGGTCTCCAGGCGGGCGCGGTGGGACGCCCAGGGCCAGTCGAGGTCGCCGTGGAAGATGTGGCCGCCCGGCATGGCGAGCTCGGCCTCCACGTCCTGCGGCACCTTGGCCTCGATGCAGGGGTTGCCGTGCTCGTCGGTGGCGACGCACGAGGCGAGCGGCTCCACCAGATGGGCGTCGATGGAGGCCAGGGCACGCTCGACGGCCAGCGCCCTGGCCGCCTGCCGGTCGCCCTCGAAGAGCGACGCGGGGGTGTGCAGCCCGAAGTAGGTCAGCGTGTGGGCGCCGGTGCCCTCCAGGTCGCCCAGGATGGACGGGTCGGTCAGGGAGTGGCAGTAGACCTCACCGGGCAGCACGGCCGGCATCCGCCCGGCGGCGGCGTCGGCGTACGCCGCCTCGAGCGAGGAGAGGTCCTCGTCGAGGTGCAGGGTGCCGGCGAAGGCGGTGCCCGGCTCGACCCCGGACCGCAGCCGCGGGAGCCGGTCGAGCAGGAGGTTGATCTTCAGCTGCGAGCCCTGCGGCTTGGTCGCGGCGTCCTCGGGACCGCCGAGGAGGATCCGCAGCACCCACGGGGCCACGTTGGCCAGCACGTGCCGACCCGTCACCGTGTGCGCCCGCGTGCCGTCGTGCCAGGTGACCTCCGACGCGTCGTCCCCGGCCGCGACGGCGCTGACGCCGGCGGAGGTGACGATCTCGACGCCGGCCTCGACCGCCGCCCGGGCCAGGGCGTCGGTGACCGCCCCCATCCCGCCGACGGGCACGCGCCACTCGCCGGTGCCGTTGCCGATGACGTGGTAGAGGAAGCAGCGGTTCTGCACCAGCGAGGGGTCGTGCATCGAGGCGAAGGTGCCGATCAGCGCGTCGGTGGCGACCACGCCGCGCACGGTGTCGTCGGCGAACCGCTCCTCGATCGCCTCGCCCAGCGGCCGCAGCACGACGTCGCGCCAGGTGCGCTCGTCGACGGCCGCGGCGAGGTCCCTCTCCGACGGCAACGGTCGCATGAGGGTGGGTGCCACGACCGCGGCCAGGGACGAGACCTCGGCGTAGAACGCGCGCCACGCGTCGTACTCGTCGTCACTGCCGGTCAGCGTGGCGAACGACGCGCGCGTGGAGTCGCCCTCGGGTCGCTCGACCAGCAGACCGCCGGGCTTCCCGTCACGGACGTAGGGCGTGTACGACGCCGTGCTGCGCTGCGTCAGGGCGATGTCGAGGTCGAGGTCGCGCACCAGCTGCTCGGGCATGAGCGAGACCAGGTAGGAGTAGCGGCTCAGGCGTGCCGGTCGGCCGGGGAACGGCTGGGCCGAGACGGCCGCGCCACCGACGTGCGGGAGGCGCTCGAGCACCACGACCGAGAGCCCTGCCCGCGCCAGGTAGGTCGCCGCCACGAGCCCGTTGTGGCCGCCACCGACGACGACCACGTCGTAGCCGCTCCGCTGCGAGGTCACCGGGACAACGTAGTGCAGCCCACACTTCCGCCGTTCCGCCGCGGGACCGCTGTCAGGCCATCATCTCGTGTCCTCGAGCCCGCAGGGGGTCCGGGCTGCCGCGTGCCCGCGCGCGGGTGAGGACGAGGATCTGCGTGTCGCGCGTCTCGGGACCTCGGGCTGCTGGCCGTGATGGCGGGCCTCGGGTACGTCGCCGTCATGGTGCTCCCCGGGCGACCAGGCCGGTGAGCTGTGGCCCACCGGGCCCGCCGCCGGGCTGCTCCTGCGCACCGGTCGGGCCCGCCGGGTCGAGACCGCCCTACTGGTGCTCCTCGCCGGCGCGCTGGCCA
>NZ_CADCUP010000086.1 GCF_902805925.1 uncultured Nocardioides sp. | reverse complement strand
CCGACCTCTGCTGCGGTCAGCGAGCCGGCGGCGTCAACACGATCCGCACCCGCGGCGGCACCGACTACGTCACGATCGGTCACCGGCGCGGTCCCAGCCGCGACACCGTCGACCTCGGCCGCGGCGACGACTCGCTCACCGTCCTGCGCGGCAAGGACCACCGGCGCGCGGACCTGACCGGTGGCGAGGGAGCCGACGCGCTGTCCCTCTACCTGCCCCTTCGCGGGCTCTTCGCCGTGGACGCGGAGCAGGGCACCGCCAGCATCGGCGGAGCCCCGTTCGTGCACTGGTCGGCCTTCGAGGGGTACGACCTCCTGTCGCAGGGTGCGGTCTCCTTCACCGGCACCGCCGGGGACGACACCGTCGCGCTCGTCGGCCCCGGCCCGATCACGGCGACCACGGGAGCCGGGGACGACACCGTCGCCGTGTCGCCGTTCAGCACCTCCTCCGGGTCCATCGACGGCGGTGACGGCGAGGACGTGGTGGACTACTCCTCCCATGCCGACATCGTCGGCGACGTCGCGACCGGCGCGATCACCACGGAGGACGTCACGCTGACCGTCACCTCGGTGGAGCGCTGGGGGGTGAACAGCACCGGGTCGGTCGAGCTGACGGGCTCGAGGGGCGACGACGTGCTGCGGGCCGACGCGTGCTCGGTGACGCTGCGCGGCGGGGGAGGCAACGACCAGCTGACGGCCGGACGCGAGCCCAGTGACGAGGGGGTCTTCGTCAGCTACAGCCCCGACAGCCCACCCGGCAGGTGCGGGGCGCCGACGAGCAAGGTGTACGGCGAGGCCGGCGACGACGTCCTCATCAGCGGCGACTCCTTCGCGTCCTATGCCCGGCGGAAGCCGCGCGAGAGGGTGAGCCTGCTCGACGGAGGGGACGGGATCGACGTCGCCATCGGCGGGGACGGCCGGGTCGCCTGCCTCGCCGAGACCCGGGTCTCCTGCGAGGACTGACGCCCATGCCTCCCCTCCACGCCCTCGAGCTGCTGCCCGACGAGGCGGGCCGTGACGCCGTACGCCGGGACTGGCAGCGGCTCCGGGACGCCGGCCTGCCCTCCCAGCTCGACCACGCCGGAGCCACCAACGAGCCGCACGTCACCCTCGTGGCCGCGCCGGCCATCGGCGCGGCGCACGAGGCGGCGGCGGGCCACGTGGTGGGCGGGCTGCTGCCGGTGGAGGCGCGGGCGGCGGCGCTCGCGCTCCTCGGCGGCACCCGGGTCACGCTGGTGCGGCTCGTCGACGTCCCGGACCGGCTGACCGCCGCCGTGCTCGACCTCCGCGCGCTCGTGCCCGACGCCCAGCACCCCGGCTGGCTCCCGCACGTCACGCTGGCCCGGCGCCTGGCGCGCGCCGACGTGGCGAGGGCGCTGGAGGTGCTGGGCCACGAGGACGTCGTGCTGCGGCTGACCGGGCTGCGCCGGTGGGACCCCGAGGCGGGCGTGGTGCGCGAGCTGAGCGTCGGGTCCTAGTCGCCGTAGCGCTCGGCCACCAGGCCCAGCCGGTCGGCCGGCCGCTCGCGCTCGATCGTCCACGCCAGGCGGACCAGGGCCGCGTGCGACCAGGTGAGCGGGGTGGCGGCACGGGTGTTCTCGCCCAGGGGGCAGCAGGGGTCACCGGTCGGCGCCCGGCCGTCCCACACCTGCTCGGCGAGCATGCCGCTGGGCCCGGCCGCGGCGGCCATCGCCCTCAGGTAGGGGACGCCGTCCTGACCGGCCGAGACCGCGTACTCACCGCGCTCCCCCGTCAGCAGCGGCCATGCCCGCCCGAGGGTCTGGAAGGAGTCGTCGTCGGTCGGGCTCCACTCGCCGCCGGTCCGCGTCTCGCCGTACCCGTCGAAGCTGAAGCGGTGCCAGAACGGCCCGTGCGGGGTGTCCACCCTCAGCTCGCGGTCGATGACGTCCAGGGTGCTGAGGACCGTGGGGTCCTCCGGCTCCTCGATGCCCCAGCGGACCAGGGTCAGGAAGCTCGGGTCGACCACCAGCCGCTGGTCGACCTCCGACGGCCCGCCGTCGCCGATGGCGTACGTCGTGCCGGCGTCCGGGTCGCCGTCCTTGCTGAGCCGCAGGTAGTACGGCGTCGGGCTGAGCGGACCGTTGGTCGTGACGGTCCGGTCCTGCAGCCGTCGCTCCCACCGGTCGGCCAGGCGCAGCCACCGCCGCGCCGAGCGTCGGTCTCCGTGGCGCCGCGCGATGTCGGCGGCGCTGACGAGCCCCGCGACCTGGCCGGCGATCGAGTTCGGGGAGTAGCCGGACTGGTTCTCCCACCGCTCCTGGGGCGAGAACGGGGCTCGGCGCCCGGTCTCCTCGTCCACGAACCCGGCGACGAAGTCGGCCGCCCGCCGCACGCCACGGTAGGTCCTCGGCCCGGTCCGGCCGACGAGCCGGGCGAGCACGATGGGCAGCGCGACCTCGTCGAGCTGCAGCTCGGACCACACCGGCGTCCCGGCGACGTCGGAGTTCTGGGGGAACGACCCGTCGGGCTTCTGCTGCACCTCGAAGAGCCAGTCGACGATGCGCCGTGCGGCCCGCTCGTCGCCCGCGGCCCACAGGGCGGTGCCGAACTCGTAGGCGTCGCGCGACCACACCAGGTGGTAGGCGCCGGAGGGCGAGGACAGGTCCTCGACCTCGTTGCCCCACACCCACGGCGCCGACGGCGAGGCGACGAAGGCTCCCGGGTTCTGCTTGTCCTCCGCCGCGGCCAGCACCAGCGCCGAGGAGAGGTACTCCGCGCGGACGTCGACGGCGCTGGCGGGCACCTCGCGCAACGAGCGCAGGTAGCGGTGCCACCCCCGGTCGTAGGCCGCTGCCGACCTCGACCAGCTCGTCGTCCGGGCACGGTCGGCCACGCGCAGCGCCCGGGCCGGCTGCCGGCCGAAGCCGAGGCTCAGGGTCGCGGAGCGGCGCCCGGCCCGACCGTCGAGCCCACGGATGGTCGCTGCCTGACGGAGGTTCCCCGGCCGCGCCCGCCCGGGGCGCAGGTCGCGCAGGGACGGCCGGGCCACCAGTGCGGTGCTCACCCGGCCGTCGGTGGCGACCAGCGCCCGCCCGGCGCGCGAGCCCCGGTCGTCCATGCCGGAGTTGTCGAGGGCCGGGTCGTAGTGCACTCGCACGCGGTAGGCGGCGCCGTCGAGCGAGACCAGTCGCACCCGGACGACGTAGGCGTCGCGCCGCGGGTCGGTGACGTGCTCCTCGACCAGCCGGTAGCGGCCCGACCCGTCCTCGTGCACCGAGGCGAACCGCAGGCTGCGCTCGTCCGGACGACTCACCGTCGTGGTCATGTCGCGCGAGGCCCGGTCGACGAACGAGCCGGCGCGGTCGGTCACGGACAGCTCGAGGCTGCGCACGCTCGGCGTCGACAGGTCGGGGTAGAAGACCTCGCTCGTCCGGCCGCCCTGCAGGGTGAACCAGACGTTGCTGCCGCGGCTGCGCGACGTACCGAAGCCGGACTTGTCGGCCTCGGTCCAGGTGCTCTTCGGTCCCCGGTCACCGCCGTCCGGGGCGCGCGGACCGGCCTCCGCCGTGACCGGAGTCGCGACGGCCGCGCCGGCGACCGCGACGGTGAGGGCGAGGGAGCTGAGGATTCTGCGCATGGCGACGCCTTCCAGGTGCTGCCAGGTACCCCGACGCGCCCGCACCACACCCTCCCTCGGCGGGGTGTGGGGCCCACATTGCGTTCCCACAACGAATGGGAGTCCCGGAGCGTCCGCATAGCCCGTGGCGACGCGATGTGGATAGGTTGCCGCCATGACCGCGCAGCAGGAGGAGTCCGCGACCACCGGGGGCGCGGGCCCCCTGGTCGTGCTGAAGGGCGTCGACAAGTACTTCGGGCAGCTGCACGCGCTCAAGGACATCGACCTCGCGGTCCAGCGTGGCGAGGTCGTCGTCGTCATCGGGCCGTCAGGATCGGGCAAGTCGACGCTGTGCCGCGCGATCAACCGGCTCGAGACGATCGACGACGGCTCGATCACCCTCGACGGCAAGCCGCTCCCGCAGGAGGGCAAGGCACTGGCCGCGCTGCGTGCCGAGGTCGGCATGGTCTTCCAGAGCTTCAACCTCTTCGCCCACAAGACGATCCTCGACAACGTGACGCTGGGCCCGATCAGGGTGCGCGGCATGAAGAAGGAGGCGGCGGAGAAGCAGGCCCGCGAGCTCCTCGAGCGCGTCGGTGTGGGCCACCAGGCCGAGAAGTACCCCGCCCAGCTCTCCGGCGGCCAGCAGCAGCGCGTGGCCATCGCCCGCGCCCTGGCCATGGAGCCCAAGGTGATGCTCTTCGACGAGCCGACGTCCGCGCTCGATCCGGAGATGATCAAGGAGGTCCTCGACGTGATGGTCGAGCTGGCCCAGGGCGGCATGACGATGGTCGTGGTGACCCACGAGATGGGCTTCGCGCGCACCGCGGCCGACCGGGTGGTCTTCATGGCCGACGGCGCGATCGTGGAGGAGAACACCCCCGAGGAGTTCTTCACCAACCCGCGCTCCGAGCGCGCCCAGGACTTCCTCGGCAAGATCCTCAAGCACTGAAATAACGGGACAAGGAGACAAGAGATGCGATTCATGCGTACCAAGGCGGTGTTCGCCGCCGTCGCGCTGGCCAGCACCCTGGCCGCCTGCGGTGACGCCGGCGGCACTGACGAAGGCTCCGACGTCCAGGCCGAGGAGGTCGAGGAGGGCAAGTTCGAGGCCGGCACCCGGATGGCCGAGCTCGCCGAGGCCGGGGAGATCACGGTCGGGGTGAAGTACGACCAGCCGGGCCTGGGGTTCAAGGACGCCTCCAGCGACATCCCGACCGGCTTCGACGTCGAGATCGCCAAGCTCCTGGTGGCCGACCTCGGCATCGACCCCGAGTCCGACTCGGTGACGTGGGAGGAGACCATCTCCGACAACCGCGAGCCCTACCTGCAGGAGGGGCGCGTCGACCTCGTGCTCGCGACGTACTCCATCACCGACGAGCGCCGCCAGATCGTGGGCCAGACCGGTCCGTACTTCGTCACCGGCCAGCAGGTGCTCGTCGCCGCCGACAGCGACATCACCGGCATCGAGGACCTCAAGGGTGAGGAGGTCTGCTCGGTGACCGGCTCCACGTCGCTGGAGAACGTCGAGGCAGCAGGCGCGGTCGGCGCCCCGGCCGACACCTACTCCCAGTGCGCGGAGGACGTGCTCAACGGCTCCGTCGAGGCCATGTCGACCGACGGCTCGATCCTGCTCGGCCTGGCTGCCCAGAACGAGGGCGAGCTCAAGGTCGTCGGCGACGAGTTCTCCGAGGAGCGCATCGGCGTCGGCTACTCCCAGGACACCCCCGAGATGTGCGAGTGGATCAACGGGGTCCTCGAGGAGTCGTTCGAGGACGGGTCGTGGGCCGAGGCCTTCGAGGCCACGCTGGGTGGAGAGGGCGTCGAGACGCCCGAGCCGCCGGCGCTGGACGACTGCCAGGCCTGAGACGACGCATGACCGCGGGGTGGCCGGTCCGACCGGCCACCCCGCGGCCGCGACCACCCGCCGTACGACGACCGAAGGAGGCGTGCACGCGTGAACGCCGTGCTCGACAACCTCGACCTGGTGGCACGGGCCTTCGCCTACACCGTGCTGCTGTTCGTGATCTCCGGAGTGCTCTCGCTCGTCTTCGGCACGCTGCTGGCCGCGTTCCGGGTCGGACCCGTCGCGGTGCTGTCGCGGGCGACCGGCGCCTACGTCACCGCGATCCGCAACACCCCGCTGCTCATCATCCTGATCTTCTTCCGCATCGCCGGCCCGAAGGTGGGCATCACCTTCAACTTCATCGACGTCAAGATCGGTGACGTCAGCCTGAACAACCTCTTCGCCGCCTGCGTGGTCGGCCTGACGGTGTACACCTCGTGCTTCGTGTGCGAGGCGCTCCGCTCCGGCATCAACGCCGTGCCACTGGGCCAGGCCGAGGCGGCCCGCGCGATCGGGCTCCCCTTCGTGGGCGTGATGCGCGAGGTGATCCTCCCCCAGGCGTTCCGGGCGTCGGTCCCGCCCGTGGCGAGCGTCCAGATCGCCCTGCTGAAGAACACCACGGTGGCCGGCACCCTCGGTGTCTTCGAGGCCTTCGCCCGCATGCGCAGCCTGATCAACGACGACGCCACCCAGCGCATCGGCATCTTCTTGATGTTCGCCCTCATCTTCGTGGTGCTCGTCGAGATCGTCTCCTTCGGCGCCAACCGCCTCGAGCGCCACTGGAGGGTCGCGCGATGACCGCACCCGCCGTCCTCTTCGACGCCCCCGGCCCCCGGACCGTCGCACGTCACCGCATGTACACCGTCGTCGCGGCCCTCGCGCTCGCCGTCGTGGTGGGCCTGGTCGTGTGGCGGCTCTACACCGAGGACCAGCTCGAGTACGACAAGTGGGAGCCGTTCCTGACCCCCCGCTACATCCGCGCCGTCCTGGTCGACGGCGTCCTGGTGACGGTGCAGATGGCGTTCAGCGCCGTCCTGGGCGCGGTGGTGCTGGGCCTCGTGCTCGGCGCCGGCAAGCTCTCCGACCACGCCGCCGTGCGCTGGCTCAGCTGGGCGGTCGTCGAGTTCTTCCGGGCCGTCCCGGTCCTGCTGCTGATGATCTTCATCTTCTTCTCCTACGGCATCAGCCGCGGCGAGAGCGGCGCCTACTGGAGCGTGGTCATCGCCCTGATGCTCTACAACGGCGCCGTGCTGGCCGAGGTGTTCCGGGCCGGCGTGCAGGCGGTGCCGCGCGGACAGTCCGAGGCGGCGTACGCGATCGGCATGCGCAAGTCGCAGGTCATGAACATCATCCTGCTGCCGCAGGCGGTCAAGATCATGCTGCCGGCCATCATCAGCCAGTGCGTCGTGGCCCTCAAGGACACCAGCCTCGGGTATGCCGTGGCCGCGCCCGGCCTGACCGCCGTGGGACGCTCGATCTATCAGGGGTTCGGCAACCAGGTGCCCACGGTGATCGTGCTGGCGGTCCTGTACATCCTCATCAACCTCCTGCTCACCGGCGTCGCGATGTGGGTGCAGCGCCGCTTCGTGGGCGAGAGGAAGATGCTCGCCGTGCCGATGGTCGGCGAGGCCGACACGGGCAGGGCCGTCTAGCTGCTCCTCCGCGGTGGACGGCGCGATGACGGACGCCTCAGGAGCCGCGGAGCCAGGTGAGGATCTCGGCAGCCGCGGCCTCGGGAGCCAGGGCGCTGTTGTCGAGGCGCAGGAGGCGGTGCCGGTCGAGGAGGTCCTCGGCGAGCGTGCGGCGGCCGGGACCGGTGTTCATCACGTGCTGCTCGGACTCGCGGACGTTGCCCTCGGACCACGCGAGGTCCCGCTTGGAGGCCTTGGCCGCCAGCCGGTGCTCGGTGACGTTGCGCTCGAGCCGGACCTCCAGCGGCGCGACCAGCTCGACGAAGGCCACCTGCTTGCCCGCCTCGACGTACGGCGCGAGGTAGCGCTCCACCGTGACCAGGTCCTCGGCGTCGTCGAGCGGCCAGAGGAAGGTGAAGACCAGGTGGGTGTCGGACGCCGCGGCCTCCTCGAGCACGCGGACGCGGAACTCGTCGTTGAGCCGGTTGAACGCCGGCGTGCCGTGGTCGAAGACCTCCAGCAGCGGCTCGATCGTCAGGTGGTTGTGGAACAGCCGGAAGTCGCTGGCGGCCGCGACGGCACGGCCGACGGTCATCTTGCCGACGGCCGGCGGGCCGAAGATCACGAGCAGCATGAGCGGGATGGTGTCATGCGCGCAGCCACGCCTCGGCCTGTCGGCGGCTCAGGGCTCGAGCACCTCCACCCGGTTGCCGTGGCCGTCGAAGGTGTGGACGCGGCGGTGTCCGGGGAAGGTGTGCTCCTGGGACCGGTCGACCTCGAAGCCCAGCGCGGCCAGCCGGTCGGCGACCGCGTCGAGGTCGTCGACGAGGAGGGCGGGGTGGGCCTTGCGGGCGGGGGCGAACGGGTCCTCGACACCGACGTGGATCTCGGCCGTGACCGTGCCGTGGTCGTCGTACGCGCGGAACCAGGCGCCGCCGCGGCCGCGGAGGGCGGCCGGCTTGTCGACCTCGGTGAGGCCCAGGCCCTCGGCGTAGAAGCGGCGGGCGTCGTCCTCCGCGCCGGCGGGCATGGCGACCTGGACGTGGTGGAGCGCGATCACGCCGGCACCTGCGCGACGGCGAAGACGCGACGGAAGGGCAGCGCCACGCCGTAGGGCTGCGGTGGGTACGCCGCCCGGAGCCGCTTCCTCAGCTCCTGGGCGAACTCCTCGCGCAGCCCCTCGGGCAGCCGCTCGAGGACCGGCCGGGCGCTCGTGCCGGAGATCCAGGTGAAGACGGGGTCGTCGCCGGTGAGCAGGTGGAGGTACGTGGTCTCCCAGGCGTCGACGGTGCAGCCGAGCGCCGCCAGCGCCGCGACGTAGGTCTCCGGGTCGTGGCTCGCGGGCCGGGCCGTCCCGGCGGTGAGCTCGCGGTAGGGCTCCTCGGCAGCCAGGGCCGCGCGGATCGTGTGGCTCGGCTCGTCGAAGTTGGCCGGCACCTGGAACGCGAGCCAGCCGCCGGGGGCCACCTGCTCGACGAGCCCCGGCAGCAGGTCGAGGTGGCCCGGCACCCACTGGAGCGTGGCGTTGGAGACCAGCACGTCGACGGGCCGGGCAGGCCGCCACCCACGCAGGT
>NZ_CADCUP010000085.1 GCF_902805925.1 uncultured Nocardioides sp. | reverse complement strand
CCCGGGCTGGACGGAAGCTCTCGCGAGGGTGCTGTCCGCGATCCGTGAACAGTGGTCCGACCACATCGGTGGGAGCTACCCGGAACCCCCGCCGCCGGTCTGCTGACCGCGACGGGGGGCCTTCGGCGCGCGGGAGACGACCGCGTCAGGCGGCGACGGCGGCCGTGCTCGCCGTCGAGAGCGCGCCGCGCACCACGTCGAGGACGTCCCCGACCAGGTGCACCGTGACGGCCTCGCGGACCTCGGCCGGGACCTCGTCGAGGTCGGGCTCGTTGCGCTGGGGCAGGAAGACCTCGGTCAGCCCGGCGCGCTGGGCGGCGAGGAGCTTCTGCTTCACCCCGCCGATCGGCAGCACCCGCCCGTTCAGGGTCACCTCGCCGGTCATGCCGACCTCGGAGCGCACCGGCCGCCCGGTCGCGAGCGAGGTCAGCGCCGTCACCATCGTGACGCCGGCCGAGGGTCCGTCCTTGGGCACGGCCCCCGCGGGCACGTGCACGTGGATGGCCCGGTCCAGCACGGTCGGGTCGACGCCGAGCTCGGCCGCGTGCGAGCGGACGAAGGTGAGCGCGATCTGCGCGGACTCCTTCATCACCTCGCCGAGCTGGCCGGTCAGCGTGAGGCCGGCCGGGCCGTCGTGGGCGGAGGCCTCGATGAAGAGCACGTCGCCGCCCAGCCCGGTCACGGCCAGACCGGTGGCGACGCCGGGCACCGACGTCCGCTCGTGGACCTCGGGGGTGAACCGCGGGCGCCCGACCAGGTCGCGCAGGTCCGCCACGTCGATGTCGACCCGCTCGGCGCCGGTGGCGAGGCGGGTGGCCGCCTTGCGCAGCGCCTTCGCGAGCAGCCGCTCCATCTGGCGTACGCCGGCCTCCCGGGTGTAGCTCGCGGCCATCTCCCGCAGCGCGGCGTCGGAGACGCTCACCTCCTCGCCGGTCAGCGCGGCGCGCTCGAGCTGTCGCGGCAGCAGGAAGTCGCGGGCGATGGCGACCTTGTCGTCCTCGGTGTAGCCGTCGAGGGTGACCAGCTCCATGCGGTCCAGCAGCGCCTGCGGGATCTGCTCGACCACGTTCGCGGTGGCGATGAAGAGCACGTCGGACAGGTCGAGGTCGAGCTCGAGGTAGTGGTCGCGGAACGTGTGGTTCTGCGCCGGGTCGAGCACCTCCAGCAGGGCCGCGGCCGGGTCGCCGCGATAGTCGGCGCCGACCTTGTCGACCTCGTCGAGCAGCACGACCGGATTCCTCGACCCCGCCTCCTTGACGGCCCGCACGATGCGGCCGGGCAGCGCGCCGACGTAGGTGCGCCGGTGGCCGCGGATCTCCGCCTCGTCGCGCACGCCGCCGAGCGCGACCCGGACGAACGTCCGGCCCAGCGCGCGGGCGACGGACTCGCCGAGCGAGGTCTTGCCGACCCCCGGAGGCCCGGCCAGCAGGATGACCGCGCCGGAGCCCCGGCCGCCGACGACCTGCAGGCCGCGCTCGGCACGCCGCGCGCGGACCGCGAGGTACTCCACGATCCGCTCCTTGACCTCGTCCAGGCCGTGGTGGTCGGCGTCGAGCACGGCGCGGGCCGCGACGACGTCGGTGGAGTCGTCGGTGGTCACCTGCCAGGGCAGCTCGAGCACGGTGTCGAGCCAGGTGCGGATCCAGGCGGTCTCCGGGCTCTGGTCGCTGGAGCGCTCCAGCTTGTCGACCTCGCGCAGCAGGGCGGCGCGCACGGCGTCGGGCACGTCGGCGGCGTCCACGCGCGCGCGGTAGTCCTCGGGGCCCCCGGGGGACCCGGGCTCGCCCTCCCCCAGCTCCTTGCGGATGGCCGCGAGCTGCTGGCGCAGCAGGAACTCGCGCTGGCTCCTCTCCATGCCCTCGCGGACGTCCTCGCCGATCTTGTCGGTGAGCTCCGCCTCGGCGAGGTGGTCGCGGGTCCAGGCGATGAGCCTCTCGAGCCGCGACTCGACGTCGGGCTCCTCGAGCAGCTCGCGCTTGCGGTCGGAGGAGAGGTACGGCGCGTAGCCGGCCGCGTCGGCGATGGCGCTCGGGTCGGTCATCTGGTGCACCGAGTCGATGACCTGCCACGCCTCGCGGCGCTGGAGGACGGCGACGACGAGCCGCTTGTACTCCTCGGCGAGCTCGCGGGCGTGGTCGGTGACGCGGTCCTGGACCGGCTCGACCTCCACCCAGAGGGCCGCGCCGGGGCCGGTGACGCCGCTGCCGATGCGGCCGCGCTGCTCGGCCTTGAGGACGGCGGCGGGACTCCCGCCGCTGGACCGGCCGACGCGCTCGACGCTGGCGATGACGCCGTACGACGCGTAGCGGTCCTCGAGCCGGGGGGCGACCAGGACGCGGCTCTCGCTGCCCGCACGGGCGGCGTCGACCGCGGCGCGGGAGGACTCGTCGAGCTCGAGGGACACCACCATGCCGGGGAGGACGACGAGCTCGGAGACGAACAGGACGGGTAGACGGGTGTCGGACACGGTGTCCTCGCTTTCGGGCGGACCTGAGTGGTGTCGACTCAACCCTGCCCGGCACGCTGGTGTTCCGGCCGCGCGCCGTGTTCGTCCACAGCGGAATCCGGCTCAGCCGGAGGTGGTGCTGGCGCTCCCCACCCGGCTGCCGGCCGGGACCGAGCGGTGCAGGATGAGCACCGCCCGGTCGTCGTCGCCCGCCTCAACCCCCCGCAGGATCCGGCGCGCGGCCCCCGTGAACCCCACGCCGACGGCCTCGGTGGCGGCCGCCTGGAGCCATGCGATGCCGGTGTCGAGGTCGCTGTCGCGCGACTCCACGACGCCGTCGGTGTAGAACATCAGCGCGTCCCCGGGGGCGAGCTGCCCGACGGACCCGTGCAGCTCGGGCGCGGGCACGATGCCGAGGGCGGTGCCGCGGGCGTTGTCGATGTCCCACACGCCGTCGGCGGCACGCCAGCGCAGTGCGGGTGGGTGGCCGGCGCTGGTGATGGAGTAGCTGCCGGTCTCGAGGTCCACGAGCAGGTGCACGGCCGTGGCAAACGACTCGTCGGCGTGCTGGCGGAGCAGGAAGCTGTTGGCCGCCAGCATCAGCTCACGAGGGGGCAGCGCCCCGATCAGGCCCCCGAGGGCGCCGGCGAACTGCAGCGCCGCGGGGCCTGCCACCATGCCCTTGCCGCACACGTCCACCAGCACCATCTCGAGCTGTCGGTCCTCACGCAGGTCGGCGACGAGGAAGTCACCGGCGTAGTTGGCGTTGTCGGCGGCCAGCATCGCCGACTGTGCTGCCCATCCCCCCGGCAGCCGGGGCACGGTGCCCTGGGCCCGCAGCCGGTCGCGCAGGTCGACGAGCAGGGCCTCGCTGAGCGGCACCGGCAGGCCGGACCGCTGGCGGCTGGACTGGTAGAGGATCAGGGCGACCGCGGCCACCAGGGTGGCCAGGGCCGTCACCCGCGGTCCCGCGATCGGGCCGTCGTGCACCATCACCGTCGGCGCCGCGACGAGCACCGCCGCCGCCAGCAGCACCAGCGGCCGGAAGCGCAGCAGCAGCATGCCGAGCAGCAACCACACGAAGTACGTCGTCAGCGGCATCAGGCGGTAGTCGAACCAGCCGATGACGAAGGAGACCACCACTCCGGCGAGGAGCACGAGCAGCACGAAGACCTGGCTCTCGCTGGAGCCGGTGCGCCAGCTCACGACCCGGTCGTGGGCGTAGGCCGACAGCGCCCGGTGGGTGCGTCGAGGCGTCGGCATGGGAGGAGCCTAGGCGGCCGGGCCGCGCCGGCCGACCCCAAAGGACGAGCCTTGTGGAGAGCGGTTCCTCAGAGCGGCGCGCGGAGCGTGCAGGTCACGCGGTGGCGCTCCCCGGCGACGTCGACCTCTAGACCACCCGCGTCCAGCCACTCCTGCCGGACGGGTCCGTCGTGGCGCAGATAGGCCAGGCCGACCGTGCTGCCGACGGTCTCGCCCCAGGCCGCGCTGGTGACCTGCCCGACCGGCTCGCCGTGACGCAGGACCAGCTCACCGCCCCACAGGACGGCCCCCGGGTCGTCGAGCACGAAGGAGACGAGACGACGGCGCGCACCACCGGCGGCGAGAGCCGACCGGTGGTCGGCGAGGGCCGCACGACCCAGGAAGTCCTTGTCGGCGCCGAGCGCGGTCGCGAAGACCAGCCCGGCCTCGACGGGCGTGACGTCGGGGGTGAGCTCACGCCCGAACGCGCGGTAGCCCTTCTCCAGGCGCAGCGACTCGATGGCGTGGTAGCCGGCCTCGGTGAGGCCGAGCGCCCGGCCGGCGGTGACCAGCGCGTCGTAGACGTAGGCGGTGTCCTGCCACGGGACCGCCAGCTCCCAGCCCAGCTCGCCGACGTAGGTCATCCGGGTCGCCCGCACCCGGGCACCCGCCACCGTCAGCTCGCGGCTGGTGGCGAACCCGAACGCCTCCTCCGACAGGTCGGCGTCGACGAGACCGGACAGCAGGTCGCGGGAGCGCGGCCCCATCACGCCCAGCACCGACACGTCGTCGGTGCGGTCCTCGATCCTTGCCGAGCCTCCCACCCGCTCGTGCAGGTGGCGGCCGAACCAGTCGAGGTCGCGCACGGTGGTCGCCGAGCTGCTGACGACCCAGAACTCCTCGCTCGCCACCCGGGTGACGGTGAGGTCGGCCTCGTAGGTGGCCCGCCGGTTCAGCAGCGGCGTGTAGACGCAGCGGCCGGGCGCGACGTCGACGTCACCGGCGCAGACCCATTGCAGGCCCTCCAGCGCCCCGGGGCCCCGGACGAGGTACTTGGAGAAGGAGGTCTGGTCGAAGAGCGCGACCGCGCTGCGGGTGGCCCGCTGCTCCGCCGAGGACCACGGATGCCACGCCGGCCGGCCCCACGTGTGGTGCTCCTCCGCCGCGGCGGCGTCCTCCGTCGTGGGGGCGAGGTACAGCGGCCGCTCCCAGCCCATCCGCGAGCCGAACACCGCGCCGGCCGCGGCGAGCCGGTCGTGCACCGGCGACGTGCGGATCCCCCGTCCGGTCGACGCCTCCCGCAACGGCCACGGGATCGCGTAGTGCAGCCCGAGCGTCTCGGCGACGCGCTCGCGCAGCCAGCCGGTGTCGGCGGCGTACGCCCCGAAGCGGCGTACGTCGACGCCGACGAGGTCGCTGGTGGGCTCACCGGCCACGATCCACTCGGCCAGGGCGCGCCCGGCCCCGCCCGCGGAGGCGATGCCCACCGAGTTGAAGCCCGCCCCGACGAAGAACCCGCGCAGGCCGGGCACCTCACCGAGCAGGAACTGGTTGTCGGGCGTGAAGCTCTCCGGCCCGTTGTAGAACTTGCGGATCCCGGTCTCCTCCAGCGCGGGCACCCGCACCAGCGCCTGGTCCATCAGCACCGAGAAGTGCTCCCAGTCCTCCTCCAGCAGCTGGAACTCGAAGGGGTGCGGGATGGCGTCGGGCGGGACCCACGGCTTCGCGTCGGGCTCGAAGCCGCCCACGACCAGCCCGCCGACCTCCTCCTTGAAGTACGTCCAGCCGTCCGGGTCGCGCATGATCGGCAGGTCGGGGTGCACGCCGGGGACCGGCTCGGTGACGACGTAGAAGTGCTCGGCGCTGTGCAGCGGCACCGTCAGCGGCAGGCCGGCGAGCGCGGCGACCGCGGTCGCCCACTGGCCGGCGCAGTTGACGACCACCTCGGCCTCCACGTCGCCCCGGTCGGTCCGGACCCCGGTCACCCGCGGACCGGCCGGTCCGGCCGTGGTGGCGAGCCCGGTGACACGCACGCCCTCGACGATCTTGGCCCCACCCTTCCGGGCACCCCGCGCGAGCGACTGGGTGAGGTCGGTGGGGTTGACCTTGCCGTCCCCGGGGAGCCAGATCGCGCCCAGCAGGTCGTCGGTGCGCATCGGCGGCCACAGCTCGCCCGCCTCGTCGGGGGTGAGCATCCGGCACTCGAGGTCGTAGGCCGCGGCGTTGGCCGCGGTCCGCCGCAGGGCCACCATCCGGTCCTCGGTGCGGGCCACGATCACGCCCCCGACGTTGCGGTAGCCGGTGGCCAGGCCGGTCTCGGTCTCGAGCCGGTCGTAGAGCTCGGCGGAGTACTGCACCAGCCGGGTGCCGCCCTCGGTGGCGCGCAGCGGCCCCACGAGGCCGGCGGCGTGCCAGGTCGTCCCGCCCGAGAGGTGGCCCTGCTCGAGCACGAGCACGTCGGTCCAGCCCGCCTGCACCAGGTGGTAGGCCGTGGAGCAGCCGACGACTCCCCCGCCGACGACGACCACCCGCGCCCGCTCGGGCAGCGCCTCAGTCATCGGCCGCCTCCACCAGCAGGCGCTCGAGGTGGGGCCCGCGGAAGGTCGCGACGGCCTTCTCGTAGCGGTGCCGGCCCCACCCGGCGAAGTCGAAGTCCAGCGGGCTGGTGGCCGCCTGGATGAAGCCCCACAGCGACCAGCCGTACTCGCTGCGCAGCGACCCGAGCCGCACCCGCGCCAGCTCGCCGCGGGTCGGCGCACCGTAGTAGGCCTCGGTCCAGGCCTCGGTGCGCTCGGGCGGGAAGCCGCACTCCGTGGCGGTGTTGCCCAGCTCGAACGCCGCGTCGTTGGCGCCGGAGTACTCGTAGTCGATCAGCCGCACCTGCCGGCCGTCGTCGATGAAGTTGCCCGCCAGCAGGTCGTTGTTGCACGGCACGAGCACCCGGGGGCGCAGGGCCAGGACGCGGTGCACCGCGGTCCACGCGTCGGCGTGGTCGTCGTAGTCCGGCGGCAGCGCGAAGCCGTGGGTGCGCACGGTCTCCCGGTACGCCGCCTGGCGGGCGAGCATGTCGAACTCACCGGTGAAGGCCGGGCCGGCGTGCAGCCGGCGCACCGCGTCGGCGGCGCGTCGCAGGACGGCGGGGTCCTCGAACGACTCGTCGACCAGCGTCCGGCCGGGCAGGTAGCCGATGACCAGCACGCCGAGGTCGGGACGGAAGTCGAACACCTCGGCGCCCACGCCGGCGGCCGCGGCCGCCCGCGAGTTCAGGCACTCCGCCTCCCGGTCGATGCCGAGGAGCGCGGCGTCGCTGCCGCTCACCCGGACGACGTACGACGCGTCGGGGGTGTCCACGCGGTAGTTGCGGTTGGTCAGCCCGCCCGGCAGCTCCTCGACCAGGACCCGGCTCGCGAGCCGGGGCACCTGGTCGAGGAGCCGGTCGGGGCTCTCGTCCTCGGGCACCGTCGGTGTGTCAGCCGTCGAAGACGTCGACGACCGCTTGGTCGATCGTGCTCTTGGGCCCGGTGAACCAGTTCTTGGCCGACGCCTGCCACCAGATCGTCAGCAGGAGCAGCGCACCCAGGGTGAGCACCGGGGCGTAGTTGACGAACTTCGGCGAGAAGTCGTCGTTGAACGGGTTGCCCTGCGGCACGAACGGCAGCACGAAGTAGACGGAGATGATCGCGATCTCGACCACCGCCACGAGGTTCATCCACTTGTACTTCCGGCCGTTGTTCCACGCGCCCACCTCGAAGCGGTCGCCGATCCTCCAGCGCAGCCAGATGGGGATGAGGAAGGCCAGGTAGAGGCCGATCACCGCGACCGAGACCACCGCGTAGAAGGCGGTGGGCACGATGAGCGGCTCGGCCTCGGTGCCGATGTTGACCTCGATCAGTGCCGGCAGCGTGATCAGCGCCGACACCACGGCGACCAGCATCACCGCGTTGGCCGGCACGCGGGCGCCGGAGAGCCTCGACCACAGGCGGGAGCCGGGGATGGCGCCGTCGCGGCTGAAGGCGAAGGTCATCCGCGATGCGCTGGTCATGCACGCGGTCGTGCAGAAGAACTGCCCCGCCGCGGAGATGAACAGCACCAGGCCCGCCAGGCCGGCGCCCAGCGCGGAGGTGAAGATGTAGGCGACGCCGCCACCGCCCACCCCGGCGTTGTCGGGGAGGCCGTCGGGGCCGTTCGGCACGGCGAAGAGGAAGGCCAGGAGGAGGATCCAGCCGCCGATCGCGGAGTAGAAGATCGACTGCCAGATGCCCTTGGCCGCGGCCGAGGAGGCGGCCGAGGTCTCCTCCGAGAGGTGCGCGGAGGCGTCGAAGCCGGTGATCGTGTATTGCGTGAGCAGCAGGCCGAAGGGCACCACCAGCAGCCAGTACGTCGCCGTCGAGGTGGAGCCGTCGCTGTAGCCGGAGTTGTTGAAGCGCTCGGTGAAGACGTAGCCGAAGCTCTGGTGGTAGTCGGGGACGAACACCAGGATCAGCACGATGACCAGCGCGCCGACCACGTGCCACCAGACCGACACGTTGTTGATGATCGCCATCAGGTGGCCGCTGAAGATGTTGAGCAACGAGGCCAGGGCGAGCACCACGAGGAAGATCAGGAACACCCGGGTCAGCGAGTAGTCGGCGGCGAAGCCCTCAGACCACGTGCTGATGGTCAGGTCGATGAACGTCGCGCAGCCGTAGGCCACCGAGGCGGTCACCGCGACGAGCCCGATGAGGTTCAGCCAGCCCGTGAAGAACCCGGCGGCCGGGCCCCCGAGCTTGGCCGCCCACCAGTAGATGCCTCCCGAGGTGGGGTACGCCGAGACGAGCTCGCTCATGGTGAAGCCGATGATCAGGATGAAGCCGGCGATGATCGGCCATCCCCAGGAGATCGCGACGGGGCCGCCGTTGTTGAACCCCTGGCCGAAGGTCGTGAAGCAGCCGGCGAGGATGGAGATGATCGAGAACGAGATGGCGAAGTTGGAGAACCCCGACCACGTGCGGTTGAGCTCCTGCTTGTAGCCGAGCCGGGCCAGGTGCTGCTCGTCGTCGGTGAGCTGTGGGGAGTCGTGCCGCTCGTGGGCGGATTCGTTCGCTTCGGGCATGGGACACCTTCTCGGGAGGGCGGAGCCGACTGGTTCGGAGGCTAGACCCGCTCGCGACGGCCGTAAATACACCGGCGAAAAAAAGGTATGAACTCAGACCATTGAGCGATTGACACCGGCCCCGGCCGCCGCGAAGGATGACCGGCATGACGGCGTCCTCCGCACACCGGCTGCCGGAGGTCGTCCTCCGGCCGGTGCGCGGGCACCACGCCTTCGAGGCGTGCGTGGAGCAGCTGGCCCGCGCCATCAGGCTCGGCGTCTACCCGCTCGGCTCCGTCCTGCCGCCGGAGCGCGAGCTGGCCGAGCGCCTCGCCGTGAGCCGGGCGACCCTGCGGGAGGCGATGGCCGCGCTGCGCCAGGCGGGGCTCGTGGAGACCACCCGGGGTCGCGGCGGGGGGACCGTGGTGACCCACCAGCCGCGCAGCCCCTACGCCCGGCGTGCCGCGCGGATCACCGCCGTGCAGCGTCACGACTGGCTCGACGCCCTGGAGTTCCGGCGCCTCGTCGAGCCCGGCGCAGCCTGGCTCGCCGCCTCGGCGCGGCTGGGGGACGACCAGGTCACCCAGCTCGCGGAGGCGGCGGCCACGGTGGCCTCGGCCTCCCGGCCCGCCGACCACCGCCAGGCCGACTCCCGGTTCCACCTGACCGTCGCCGCGCTGAGCGGCTCGGACCGGACCATCGAGGCGGTGACCTCGGTGCAGTCGTCGCTGCACGAGATGCTGGCCGCGATCCCGGTGCTGGAGGCCAACATCGGCCACTCCCACCGCCAGCACCACCACCTCACGACCGCGATCGTCCGGGGCCGCCCCGACCGGGCCCGGCGCGTGATGGAGGAGCACTGCGACGACACCGCGGCCCTGCTGCGGGGCCTGCTCGGATGACCCCGACCCGATCCGGAAGGACACCATGACCGTCCCCAACGAGCGCTACCTCACCCTCGACCGGCTCCGTGCGCTCATCGAGTCCGACGAGGTCGACACCGTCGTGATGGCCTTCACCGACATGCAGGGCCGCCTCCAGGGCAAGCGCCTGCACGGGCGCTACTTCCTCGACGTCGCGCTGGAGGCCGGCACCGAGGGCTGCAACTACCTGCTGGCCGTCGACGTCGACATGAACACCGTCGAGGGCTACGAGATCTCGTCATGGCAGCGCGGCTACGGCGACATGGAGTTCGCCCCCGACTGGGACACCCTCCGCCTGCTCCCCCACCTCCCGGCGACGGCGATGGTGCAGTGCGACCTCGTGTGGCTCGACCACGCACCGGTCGTCCAGTCGCCACGCACGGTGCTCCGCACGCAGCTCGACCGGGTGGCCGAGCAGGGCTGGACCGCCCTGGCCGGCACCGAGCTGGAGTTCATCGCCTTCAACACCTCGTTCGAGGACGCGCACCGCGCGCGCTACCGAGAGCTCGAGCCGGTCAACCAGTACAACATCGACTACTCCATCCTCGGCACGACGCGGGCGGAGCCGCTGCTGCGCGCGATCCGCAACCACATGTACGCCGCGGGCATGGACGTCGAGAGCGCCAAGGGCGAGTGCAACTTCGGGCAGCACGAGATCGGCTTCCTCTACGCCGAGTCGATGGCCACCGCCGACAACCACAGCGTCTACAAGAACGCCGCCAAGGAGATCGCGGCGCAGCAGGGGAAGTCCCTGACCTTCATGGCCAAGTACAACCAGCAGGAGGGCAGCTCCTGCCACATCCACCTCTCGCTGCGCGGGACCGACGGCGAGGTCGTCTTCTGGGACGCCGACTCCGGCGAGCGAACTCCGCTCTACGACCGGTTCGTCGCCGGCCTGCTGGCGACCATGGCCGACTTCACGCTGCTCTACGCGCCGAACATCAACTCCTACAAGCGCTTCGCCGCCGGGTCGTTCGCCCCGACCACCATCGCGTGGGGGCTCGACAACCGGACCTGCGCCGTGCGCCTGGTGGGCCACGGCGCCGGGGCGCGGATGGAGAACCGCGTGCCGGGCGCCGACGTCAACCCCTACCTGGCGCTGGCCGCGATGCTCGCGGGCGGCCTGCACGGCATCGAGCAGGAGCTCGAGCTCGAGCCCGAGCTGGCCGGCAACGCCTACGTCAGCGGCGACCACGCGCGGATCCCGACGACCCTGCACGCGGCGCGCGAGGCCTTCGCCGGCTCCGCCGTCGCGCGGGCCGCCCTCGGCGACGCCGTGGTCGACCACTACACCAACATGGCCGACGTCGAGCTGGCGGCGTACGGCGCGGCCGTGACCGACTGGGAGCTGTTCCGCGGCTTCGAGAGGCTGTGACCGCGATGACCACCCAGACCAGTGGCCAGGCCACTGACCGGACGTTCACCGTCGTCAACCCGGCCACGGCGCAGGCGGTCACCGAGGTGCACCTGGCCTCGGTGGCGGAGACCGACGAGGCCATCGAGCGCGCGGCCGCCGCGTTCCCCGCCTGGCGCGACGTGGCGCCCGGCGAGCGGGCGCGGCTGCTGCGGCGCTTCGCCGCGGTCGTGGACGACCACGTCGAGGAGCTCGCCGACCTCGAGGTCGCCAACGCCGGCCACACGCGGGCGAACGCGCGCTGGGAGGCGGGCAACGTGCGCGACTGCCTCAACTACTACTCCGCCACCCCCGAGCGCCTCTTCGGCCGCCAGATCCCGGTGCCCGGCGGGGTCGACCTGACCTTCCACGAGCCGCTCGGCGTGGTCGGCATCATCGTGCCGTGGAACTTCCCCATGCCGATCGCGGCCTGGGGATTCGCCCCGGCGCTCGCCGCCGGCAACACGGTGGTCCTCAAGCCGGCGGAGCTGACGCCGCTCACCGCGATCCGCCTCGGTGAGCTGGCGCTGGAGGCCGGTCTCCCCGAGCACGTCCTCACCGTCGTCCCCGGCCAGGGGTCGGTCGTCGGGGAGCGGTTCGTGACCCACCCGCTGGTGCGCAAGATCGCCTTCACCGGCTCCACGGCGGTGGGCAAGCGCATCATGGCCGGCTGCGCCGAGCAGGTGAAGAAGGTGACCCTCGAGCTCGGCGGCAAGAGCGCCAACATCGTGTTCGCCGACGCCGACGTCGCCGCCGCGGCCACCAGCGCGCCGTACGCCGTCTTCGACAACGCCGGGCAGGACTGCTGCGCCCGCTCGCGGATCCTGGTCGAGCGCCGCGCCTACGACGAGTTCCTCGGCCGCCTGGAGCCCGCCGTGGCCGCACTGAAGGTGCTCGACCCGGCCGAGGAGTCCAGCGAGATGGGCCCGCTCGTCTCCTCGGGCCAGCGTGACGTCGTGCGCGGCTACCTCGACGACGTGGAGGTGGCGTTCACCGGCACCGACCCCGGCGGCCCGGGGTTCTGGGTGCCGCCCTCGGTCGTGCTGACCGAGGACCCCTCGGCGCCGATCTGGCGCGAGGAGGTCTTCGGCCCGGTGGTGGCGGTCATGCCCTTCGACGACGAGGCGCACGCCGTCGAGCTGGCCAACGACAGCGAGTACGGCCTGTCGGGGTCGATCTTCACCAGCGACCTGGGCCGCGGGCTGCGGGTCGCGCGCGCCGTCGAGGCGGGCAACCTGAGCGTCAACTCCCACGCCTCGGTGCGCTACTGGACGCCGTTCGGCGGCTACAAGCAGTCGGGCCTGGGCCGCGAGCTCGGCCCCGACGCGCCGCACGCGTTCACCGAGGAGAAGAACGTCTTCATCGCGCACTGAGCACTGAGCAGTCGGCGCAGCAACGGAAGGAAGTCACACCACATGTCAGGACGCATCGAGGGCAAGGTCGCCGTCGTGACCGGCGGCTGCTCGGGCATCGGGCTGGCCACGGTCCACCGCTTCGTCGAGGAGGGGGCCCGGGTCGTCATCGGCGACATCGACGCGGCCGCCGGGAAGGCGCTCGCCGACGGGCTCGGCGGCGTCGACGTGGCGACGTACGTCCAGGTCGACGTGACCTCCAAGGAGCAGGTCGACGCCCTGTTCCAGACGGCGAAGGACACCTACGGGTCGGTCGACATCGCGTTCAACAACGCCGGTATCTCGCCCCCCGAGGACGACTCGATCCTGGACACCGACCTCGACGCGTGGCGCCGCGTGCAGGAGGTCAACCTGACCAGCGTCTACCTGTGCTGCAAGGCGGCCCTCACCCACATGCTCGAGCAGGGGTCGGGCTCGATCGTCAACACCGCGTCGTTCGTGGCGGTGATGGGTGCCGCGACGTCGCAGATCTCCTACTCCGCCTCGAAGGGCGGCGTGCTGTCGATGTCGCGGGAGCTGGGCGTGCAGTTCGCCCGCCGGGGCGTCCGGGTGAACGCGCTGTGCCCGGGCCCGGTCAACACCCCGTTGCTCAAGGAGCTGTTCGCCTCCGACGCCGAGCGCGCCGCGCGACGCCTCGTGCACGTGCCGATGGGCCGGTTCGCCGAGCCCGAGGAGATGGCCGACGCCGTGCTGTTCCTGGCCTCCGACGAGTCGAGCTTCATCACCGCCAGCACGTTCCTCGTCGACGGCGGGATCTCGGGCGCCTACGTCACCCCGCTCTGAGATGGCCGCACCCGTCATCGGCCTGACGACCTACCGCGAAAAGGCGGCGTGGGGGGTCTGGGACCAGCGCGCCGACCTGCTGCCCTCGGGGTACGCCGGCGCCGTCGAGGCGGTGGGCGGCCTGCCCGTGCTCCTGCCGCCGGTGGGGCTGCCGCAGGCTGCGGAGACGGTCGTGGCGAGGCTCGACGCACTCGTGGTCTCCGGCGGCGCCGACGTGGACCCCTCGCGCTACCACGCGGCGCCGCACCCCCGCACCGCCGGGTGGCGTCCCGACCGGGACGCCTGGGAGCTCGCCCTCCTCGACGCGGCCGCCGCGGGCGGCCTGCCGGTGCTGGGCATCTGCCGCGGGATGCAGCTGATGGCCGTGCACGCCGGGGGTGCGCTCGTCCAGCACACCCCCGACGTCGTCGGCCACGACGAGCACAGCCCCGGAGGCGACGTCTTCGGGGAGGTGGCCGTGTCGACCGTCGCGGGCAGCCGGCTGCGCGGGCTCGTCGGCGACTCGCTCGCCGTGCGCTGCCACCACCACCAGTCGGTGGCCGACGCCCCCGGGTTCACGGTGGCCGCGCGGGCCGCCGACGGCACGCCGGAGGCGATCGAGCTGCCCGGTGAGCGGTTCTGCCTGGCCGTCCAGTGGCACCCCGAGAGGGTGGCCGACGTCGGGCTGGTCGCCGGGCTGGTCGCGGCCGCCCGGCCCTGATCGGACTCGGACCACCCTGACCGCGCGGTACGCCGCCCTTGGCCCCACGGTGTGGCCGGGTTACCGTGCCCGCGTGAAGCGTGAGCCCCACGAGACCGTCGCGACCGTCCTGGTCGACCCGGTCGCGCTGCGCGACCTCGAGCTGGCCCTGATGGTGCTCGACCTGCACGTCTGGCCCGTGCGCACCGCGCCCATCTGCGTCGACGGGCCGCGCCAGGAGTTCCAGCTGCGCCGCCGCCTCGTCGAGCAGCACCGCGGCGCCTGGGACGCGGCCGCCACCTGGACCCCCGTGTGGATCGGCTTCGGTGCCGGCTGGCGCGTCGGCGACGAGCCGCTCCCCTGGGAGGCGCACCGCACCCTGTGGCGGGTCCTGGACGCCTTCACCGCGCACGTCCGCTTCCGCCGCCGGCTCGGTGGCGTCCCCCGGCTGCCGGTCCCGGAGGACGTCGCGCGCTGATCGGGCTCAGCGGGCCAGGAACCGGGCGGCCACGCCGTCCTCGGCCAGCCAGACACCGTTGTCCGCCAGGAAGAACCGGGTCCCCGCCGCGTGCGCGGCCGCGGCGCCCACCTCGAGCACGACCGGGGTCCCCCGGCGCCCACCCACGCGGACGGCGGTGTCCCGGTCGGCGGAGAGGTGCACGTGGCTGCGTGAGCCCGGGAGCAGCCCGTGGGCCAGGATCTCCTCGACGGACGACGCGGTGGTGCCGTGGTAGAGCCGCGGCGGCGGCACGACCGGGACCCGGTGCATGGCGTCGGCGACACCGGCCGAGTGGCCCTGCGCGGCCCGGACCCGGTCGCCGTCCAAGGTGTAGCGACGCTTGCCGTCCGTGGCGACGATCCGCTCGAGGAGCTCGCGGGTCAGCCCGGGGACGCCCGCCACGATGTCGTCGACGTCGGCCCACCCGTCGCTGTCGAGGGCCACCCCGGCGGACGCCGGGTCGTGCCGCAGCACGTAGGCCAACCGCCGGGACATCCGGCTGTGCCGATCTCGGCTCACGAGCGCGACCGCTGCGTCAGCTCGGCGTCTCCCGGGTGCTCACCAGCTGCTCCGCGACCTGGTTCAGCTTCTGGTTGCGGTGCTGGGAGACCCGGCGCAGCACGTCGAAGGCCCGGTCGGCGGTGATGCCGAACCGCTCCATCAGGATGCCCTCGGCCTGGCCGATCACGGTCCGGTTGGTGACCGCGCGCCTGAGGTTGTCGGAGTCCTGCGCGGCGGCGACCGCGACCGCGATGTGCGCCGCCAGGGCCTGGCCGTGGAGCAGGTCGTCGTCGTCGAAGGCGTTCACGGTGCGTGAGTAGAGATCCATCGAGCCGAGGCTGTCGTCGGTGATGAACAGCCGGTAGCTCAGGCTGCTGCGCACGCCCAGCTCCTCGGCCATCGCATGTCCCCACTGTGGCCAGCGCTCGTCGCGCAGGAGGTCGTTCCCCCGGACGACCTCGTGCTCGCGGAGCGCGTCGTAGCACGGGCCCTGCCGCAGCTCGTACTGCAGCTGGTCGATGCGCCGGGTGAGCTCGTCGCTGGCGGCCGGCGTCTCGATCCCGTCCTTGCGGAGGATGGAGATGCCCGCCAGGTCGCACGCCTCGATCATCTCGGTGACGTTGAGGATCGCCCGCTCGAGGGTCTGCTGGGTGCCGTCCTCGGCCTGCATCGCCCTCGCCGCGACCGAGAGCTGCTCGGTGAACTCGTCCGTCTCGCCGTTCATGGCGTCTCCTTCACTCCGGGCCCGGCCCGGTGACGTCGTCACCCGCGCCGGATCCACCGTCGGGGTCCCTGCCGGTGCCCAGCTCGATGAGCGCGCCGGCCAGGTCGAGCTCGTCGACCCCCGCACGACGCGCCGCCTCCTGCAGGTCCGCACGCGCACCCTCGATGCTGACCCCCTTGACCACGGCCAGGATGCCCAGCGCGGTGTCGATCGTACGACGTCGCTGGACCTGGTCCGGGGCGGTCTGCGCCACCCGCCGGGTCCGGAAGGAGAGGTCGGCGTTGGACACGGCGCCAGGCACCCACGCCGAGAAGATCTCGGCGAGCTCCCGGTGATGTCCGCGAAAGGCTCCCTCCGACGCGGCGTACAGGTTGACCGTGCCGATCACCCGGGCGTCGACCAGGATGGGGAGCGTCAGCGTGCTGCCGATGCCGGCGGCGGCCGTCGCGGAGGCGAACGCCTGCCACGCCCCCTCGTCCAGGAGGTCCTCCCGGGCGTACTCGAGCACCTGCTCCGCGGCGGCGGCACCGACGCACGGCCCACCGACGAGGTACTGCACGCCGTCGAGCCGGGCCACGTCCTCGGACGTCGCGACCAGCGTGAAGGAGACCCCGTGGTCGAGCAGGGCGACGCTGAGACCCACGCAGTCGGGCACGACCTCCCTGACTCGGCGACCCTGCTCGAGCAGGCCCTGGAGCAGGCCTCGCTCGTCCGTCGCCTGCTCGAGACCGGAGATGGCCTCGCGGGTCTCGGGGATCGGCTCCAGGCCTCCGGTCGCGTCCGTCATGACGCCGTGGGTAACCGGAACGGTCCTGCCGCAAACGTCGCCCAGCGCCGCCACCAGGGTCCGGAGGGCGCGTGATCGCAGGCCGGGCGCCTCGCTCTCACGCGGACCGGCGACGTTGAGGGTGAGGCCGTCGCCGAGCGTGCGGAGCCACCCGACGACCGCGTCGGCATCCTCGGCCGACGCCACCAGCAGCGGCCTGCCGAGCTCCTCGGCCACCCGGGTCGTCAGGTCGGTGCCCGCGGACTCCCCCTCGCCCCACCGCAGCACGAGGGTGGCGTCGCTGTCGCGCACGTTCCACGCCGTGCGCACCGACGGCTCGGCCGTCGGTGTCTCGGACAGGCGTGGGAACAGGGCGAGCACCCCCGGGGGCTCGGGGAGGTCCTCGGCCCGGCCGCCCAGCGGGCACCACCCGCCGTACGGGAGGCCGAGCGCGGTGGCCGCCTCGAGCGCCGCCCGGTCGGCACCGGCCTGGCCCCCGGACACGACGCGCACGATCACGACCTCCAGTGTCGCGGATGCGTCGACGCCGTCGCCACCTGCGCGCCGACCACCGAGCCGGCGGCGATCAGCAGCGCGGTCCGCCAGTCGACCTCCTACGGGCTCACCGAGCGGGCGGCACCTGTCCCGGGCCGATGGCCGGGTCGATGGCGTCGGAGGTCGCGCTCGTCGCCCCGTTGGCACGGGTCGGTGAGGCGGCCTGCTGCGCGGCGGCGATGGCGTCCTCGACCGCCTTGCTGGAGCCGGCGCCCGAGTCCTCGGAGCCCTGCGGCACGACCGGCTCGGTGGAGCCCATGTCGACGCGGGTGCGCGGCGAGGCGTCCTTGGGGATGCCGGCGATCTCGTGGATCGAGGAGCCGAGTCCCTCCATGGCCTTGGTGATCTCGGACGGGATCACCCACACCTTGTTGGCGCTGCCCTCGGCGATCTTCGGCATCATCTGGAGGTACTGGTAGGCCAGCAGGGACTGGTCGGGCTGGCCGTCGTGGATGGCCTGGAAGACCGTCTGGATGGCCTGGCCCTCGCCCTGGGCCCGGAGGATCTGGGACTCCCGGTCGGCCTGGGCGCGCAGGATCTGGGACTCCCGGTCACCCTGCGCCATCAGGATCGAGGACTGCTTGGAGCCCTCGGCGGTGAGGATCGCGGCCTGCCGCTGGCCCTCGGCGGTGAGGATCACCGCGCGCTTCTCGCGGTCCGCACGCATCTGCTTCTCCATCGAGTCCTTGATGGAGGGCGGCGGGTCGATGCCCTTGAGCTCGACCCGGTTGACGCGGATGCCCCACTTGCCGGTGGCCTCGTCGAGGACGCCCCGCAGGCCGGAGTTGATGGAGTCGCGGCTGGTGAGCGTCTCCTCGAGGTCCATGCCGCCGACGATGTTGCGCAGCGTGGTCATGGTGAGCTGCTCGATGGCCTGGATGTAGTTGGCGATCTCGTACGTCGCGGAGACCGGGTCGGTGACCTGGAAGTAGATGACGGTGTCGATGGACACCACGAGGTTGTCCTCGGTGATCACCGGCTGGGGCGGGAACGAGACGACCTGCTCACGCAGGTCGATCAGGTAGCGCAGCCGGTCGATGAACGGGATGACGATGTTGAGCCCGGCGGGGAGCGTGCCCTTGTACTTGCCGAAGCGCTCGACGATGCCGGCGCGCGCCTGGGGCACGATGCGCACCGTCTTGGCCAGCATGACGATGACGAACAGGACCAGCAGCGCCAGCAGGACCAGGGCGATCTCCATGGGCGTCTCCTTCGTGGGACGGGTCGTGGACGGGAGGGCGGATCAGGACTCGAGCCGGGCGACGGGGTGGACGAGGGCCGTGGCACCGCGGATCTCCAGCACCTCGACCGTCTCGCCCGCCGGGATGCTGGTGGTGTCGTCGTACGGTTCGGCGGTCCAGAGCTCCCCCGCCAGCTTGATCCTGCCCGGAGCCAGGCCCGAGATGTGCTCGGTCACGATGCCCTGCCTGCCGACCAGCTTGCCGTGCCCGAGCGAGAGCTCGGGTCCCCCGTGGAAACGCTTGACCATCGTCGGCCGGACCACGGCCAGCGCTGCCACCGAGGCGGCGGCGGCGGCGAGGACCTGCAGCGCGACGGGCAGCCCGAGTGCGCCGGTGACCATGCCCACCAGGGCCCCGGCCGCGAGCATGGCCAGGATGAGGTCGAGGCTGAACATCTCGGCCACGCCCAGCAGGATCGCGAGCCCGAGCCAGGTCTCCCAGGCATGCTCTCGGAACCACTCCATGCTTCGAGCCTAGCCGGTGGGCGGTGGCCGATCAGCGGGCGCGACGGCCGTTGCGCCGGCGTGCCGCGAAGCGCCCGTCGGACTCGGTGAGCACCAGCGGCATGCCGAACGTCGACGACAGCGCCTCCTCGGTGACCACCTCGTGCAGCGGCCCCTGCGCGACGGTCCTGCCCTCCCGCAGCAGCAGGGCGTGGGTGAAGCCCGGCGGGATCTCCTCGACGTGGTGGGACACCAGGACCGTCGCCGGTGAGTCGGCGTCGAGGGCGAGCACCGACAGGGTGCTGACGAGGTCCTCGCGACCGCCGAGGTCGAGTCCGGCGGCGGGCTCGTCGAGCAGGAGGAGCTCGGGGTCGGTCATCAGCGCCCGGGCGATCTGGACCCGCTTGCGCTCGCCCTCGCTGAGCGTGCCGAAGGTGCGCTCCGCCAGGTGGGCCACGCCGACCTCGACGAGCAGGCCGTGCGCGCGGTCGTGGTCGAGGTCGTCGTACTGCTCGCGCCACCGGCCCACCACGCCGTACGACGCGGAGACGACGACGTCGCGCACGAGCTCTCCTCGCGGGACGCGCTCGGCCAGGGCGGCGCTGGTCAGCCCGATGCGCGGGCGCAGCTCGAAGACGTCGACCGTGCCGAGGACCTCGCCGAGGATGCCGGCCACCCCGCCGGTCGGGTGGATGTGGGCGGCGGCGACCTGGAGGAGCGTGGTCTTGCCCGCGCCGTTGGGGCCCAGGACGACCCAGCGCTCGTCCTCCTCGACCGCCCAGTCGATGCCGTCCAGCAAGAGGGCCGGCTCGTCGAGGGGGCCGCGGCGGACGGTGACGTCTGCGAACTCGAGGACGGCGACCATGGCGTCACCCTAGCCAGGGGGCCGACGACCCGCGGAGGTAGCCTCGACCGCCGTGACGAGCCTTCCCGATGCCGCGCGGCTGGCGTGGTGGGGCACCGCCTGGCTGCGGGGCCACGTGGTCACCGACCTGCTGCTGGACGCGGTGACCGGCGACGACGCCGTGCACGAGGTGCGCGACCCGGCCGACGGCGGGACGCCCACGAGCCTCCTGGACGTCCTCCTCGACGTCCGCAACGGCGGCGGCGACTCCCTCGGGCTCGCGCTGCCCACCGAGGGCGACCTCGTCGGCCTCGGCGGCCCGAGCGCCCTCAACCTCGACGCGGTGGAGGTGGGCGAGGCCGCGGTGTGCGGGCCGGCAGGGATCGCCCTGGTGCCGCACCGGGTCGGTCGCGCGGTCCTGTGGCGACGGCACGTGGCCGCCCGGCGGCAGGTGCCCGACGTCGGCGAGGCCGACCGCGGCCTGCGCGCGGCCCTGCTCGACAGCGCCGCCGCGCTGGCCGCGCTGGACGTGGCCCGCTGGCGACCGGACGTGGCCGACGAGCTGATGGACCTGCGCCGCACCGCGGTGCTGGACGCCCCCGACGGCACGCCCGCGCGCTGCGTCGAGCTGGCGGCGCGCGGCCTGCGCTGCGAGGCGATCGTCGACCTGGCCCTGGCTGACGAGGGCGGTGCCGTCACGGCGCTGGAGATGGCGGCACGCCGCGACGCCCTCCGCCCCCTGGACCGCGCCGCGCGCCGGGCGGTCGTGGCGGCGTGCTCGCCGGAGGTGTGGCCGGACTGAGTCGGAGCTCGGCCGTTGGTTGGTTCATCAAGGTATGTCGGTGAGCTGGTGCCTCCCACGGCGTGCAGCCCATGGGAAGCAACAGCTCGGCGACATACCATGATGAACCGTCACCGGACGGCGCCCGGATGCCGGCGTACGACGGGCCGTCATGCCGTGCCGTGGCCGCAGCGGCACCCGGAGGCACGCTCGTGGAGAGCCGATCGGTGTGCTCCATGCCGGTCCACGGCGCGACGCACCGCCGACACCCGCACCTGCGGGCAGTAGCCTCGGGCTCGCCATGGACCCCTTGCCGGAGCACGACGCGGACCTGCCCAGGACCCTGTTGATCACGCTGACCGGCAAGGACCGGCCGGGCGTGACCTCCGCGGTCTTCTCCCGGCTCGCGACCGCCGGGGTCGAGGTGCTCGACATCGAGCAGATCGTGCTGCGCCGCCGGCTGGTGCTGGGTGTCCTGGTCACCGCGCCCCGCGACTGGAAGAAGCTGCGTGCCGCCATCGAGCTGACGGCCGAGCAGCTCGACATGAGCGTCGACGTCGACCGGGGGATCGGCGACAACAAGGTGCGCAGCGAGGGCCGCTCGCACGTCACCGTCATCGGCTCGCCGCTGCGGGCCTCGGCGATGGCGGCGATCGCCGGGCGGATCGCCGACAGCGGCGCGAACATCGACCGCATCGAGAGGATGGCGCGCTACCCGGTCACCGCGATCGACCTCCACGTCTCTGGCACCGACCCTGAGCGGCTGCGCGCGCTGCTGGCCATCGAGGCGGCCGGCCAGGGTGTCGACATCGCGGTGCAGCCCGCCAACCTGATGCGGCGCGGCATGCGGCTCATCGTCATGGACGTCGACTCCACCCTGGTCCAGGGCGAGGTCATCGAGATGCTGGCCGCGCACGCCGGGCACGAGGCCGAGGTCGCCCGGGTGACCGAGTCGGCGATGCGCGGCGAGATCGACTTCGAGACGTCGCTGCGCGAGCGGGTGCGGCTCCTCGAGGGCGTCGAGGCGGGTGTCCTCGACGAGGTGTACGACGCCATCGAGCTGGCGCCGGGGGCCCGCACCATGGTGCGCACGCTGCGCCGGCTGGGCTACCGCTTCGCCATCGTCTCGGGCGGCTTCAGCCAGATCACCGACCGGCTGGCCGCCGATCTGGGCATCCACTACTCCCGCGCCAACGAGCTGGAGATCCTCGACGGCCGGCTGACGGGCCGGATCCTCGGCGCCGTCGTCGACCGGGCCGGCAAGGCCACGGCGCTGCGCGAGTTCGCCGACGAGGTGGGCGTGCCCGTCGAGGCGGTGATCGCCATCGGCGACGGCGCCAACGACCTCGACATGCTCGCCGCCGCCGGCCTCGGGATCGCCTACAACGCCAAGCCGGTGGTGCAGGACGCCGCCGACGCCTCCGTCAACGTGCCCTACCTCGACGCGATCGTCTACCTGCTCGGCATCTCGCGCGAGGAGGTCGAGTCGGCCGACGCCGAGGCCGGCATCGTGACTCCCGAGCCACCGCTCCCCTGACGCCTACTGGCGCCGTCCGACCACGCAGGTGCCGTCGACCTCGTCGTCCAGCACCACCTCGGGCACGAAGCCGCGCCAGAGCATCTTCGAGGCGGTCGTGTCGGCCTGGCGCCGGCTGGTCTCGACGATCACCACGCCGGTCGGCGCGAGCAGCGGCCGCGCGGCCGCGGCCACCCGGTCCTGGAGCGTGGTGCCGTCCGGGCCGCCGTCGAGCGCCGCGGTCGGCTCGTGCAGCCGCGCCTCGGAGGGCATCCGCGCGATCTCGTCGCTGGGCACGTACGGCGCGTTGGCGACCAGGACGTCGACCCGGCCGACGTAGGCCCGGGGCACCGACTCGGCCATGTCGCCCACCTCCGCGCGCCCCCCGAGGGGGTCGAGGTTGAGCCGGGCGCACGCCACCGCCACCGGGTCGTTGTCACTGGCGAAGACCGTCGCGTCGGCGCGGGCCCCGGCGATCGCCGTGGCGATCGGCGCGGCGCCGCAGCACAGCTCGACGAGCAGCCCGTGCCGGGGCAGGTGGGTCAGCGCCTGCTGCAGCAGGACCTCGCTGCGGCGCCGCGGGACGAAGACCCCGGGGCCGACCTGGATCCGGACGCCGGCGAACTCCGCCCAGCCCAGGATGTGCTCCAGCGGCTCCCCGGCCACCCGGTCGAGCACGGCCGCGGCGAGATCGGCGCCCTGGAACTGGGCGAGCAGGAGTGCGGCCTCGTCCTCGGCGAACACCGAGCCCGACTCGCGCAGCCGCGCCGCGATCTCCGGGACGTCGAGCTCGTCAGCCACGGCCGACGTGGAAGGCAGCCACCCGGGCGGAGCCCAGGTCGAGGTCGGCCCACTCGCCGTCGTACTCGAAGACGGTGAGGGCGCAGGTCGGGTAGCCGCCGGTCATCTCGCTGGTCGCGGCCTCGTCGCCGGTGCCGTCGGAGAGCAGCTGGGCGAGGTAGCCGACGGTCGGGTTGTGGCCGATGACCAGCAGCGAGCGCGCCTCGGCCGGGACCTGCCGCACGACGTCGAGCGCGGCCTCCGGCCCGGCGGCGTACAGCGCGGTCTCCAGGTCGGCCTCCACCGACCAGCCGGCGGCCCTGGCGAGGACCTCCCACGTCTCACGGGTGCGCACCGCGCTGGAGACCAGGACGTGGTCCGGCCGGACGCCGACGTCGAGGAGCCACCGGCCCGCGTCGGCCGCCTGGGCCCGGCCCCGCTCGACCAGCGGCCGCTCCACGTCGGAGGCGGCGACCTGCTCGGCCTTGGCGTGGCGCATCACCACGAGGTGGCGAGGCGTGGCTGCTGAGTCCGTGTGCACCGGCTCAGTGTGACTCCCGATAACCTCCGTGTCATGCCAGAACACACCCCCGGTCCGCTCCTGATCATCGGGGGGGCCGAGGACAAGCTCCGCAAGCGCACGATCCTCGGCGAGTTCGTCGCCGCCAGCGGAGGTGCCGGGTCGAGGATCGCCGTCATCCCCACGGCGTCCTCGCTCGGCGACGAGGTCACCGAGGTGTACGACGCCCTCTTCCGCCGGCTGGGCGCGGCCGAGGTGATCGCGATGCGGCCCGAGAGCCGCGACGACGCGCACGACCCCGAGCTGGTCGCCCGGCTGCGCAGCGCGACCGGGATCTTCATGACCGGCGGCAACCAGCTCAAGCTCTCCGCCATCATCTGCGGCACGCCCCTCGGCGACGCGATCATGCAGGCCCACCTCGACGGGGTCGTCGTGGCGGGCACCTCCGCGGGCGCGAGCATCCAGTCCTCGCACATGGTGGCGTTCGGGGTCGGTGGGGCGACGCCCAAGCAGCGGATGACCCAGGTGGCCGCGGGGCTGGGACTGCTCCACTCCACCGTGATCGACCAGCACTTCGACCAGCGCAACCGCTACGGTCGGCTGCTGATGATCGTGAGCCAGTCGCCCCAGCTCCTCGGCCTGGGCATCGACGAGGACACCGCCGCGATCGTGACCTCCGAGGACGGCCGCGAGGTGCTGCGGGTCGCCGGCCGCGGTGCCGTCACCATCCTCGACGGGTCGCACATGGTGACCAACGCCTACGAGGCCAGGCGCTCGTCCCCGCTGCTCGCCAGCGGCGTGGTCCTGCACGTGCTGCCGGCCGGCCAGGCCTTCGACCTCACCGCACGCGCCCTGGTGCCGCACCGGGCGGCGGTCGCCGCCGAGGACGCCGCCGAGATCGCCGAGGCGCAGCGCGACATGCGCCAGATGGCCCGCGACATCGCGGCCGCCGACAAGTCGCCCCAGGCCCTGCGCGCCCGTCTGGCCCGCAGCCGCCGGACGACCTCCCCCACCGACCCGGACGGAGACCGCTGATGAGCGAGCGCCCCACCCCCGACCTCACGATCCTCGAGACCCGCGTCTACCGCGGGGCGAACGTCTGGTCCTACGACAAGGCCATCCACCTCGTCGTCGACCTCGGGTCGCTCGAGCAGTTCCCCACCAGCACGCTGCCCGGCTTCGCCGAGGACCTGGTCGCCATGCTGCCGGGGCTGCGCGAGCACTCCTGCTCCCGCGGCCGCCGCGGTGGTTTCGTGGAGCGGCTCCAGGAGGGCACCTGGCTGGGGCACGTCGCCGAGCACACCGCGCTGGCGCTGCAGCAGGTCGTCGGCCACGACATCCGGCGGGGCAAGACGCGCCAGGTCGAGGGCAGCCCCGGCGTCTACAACATCATCTACGGCTACGTCGACGAGCAGGTGGGCCTCCTGGCGGGGCGCCTCGCCGTACGCCTGGTCAACCACCTCGTGCAGGGCGACCCCGACCTCGACTGGGAGGCAGAGCTCGAGCGGTTCATCCTCAAGGCCGAGCGGTCGGCGTTCGGGCCCTCCACCCAGGCCATCCTGGACGAGGCCGTCTCCCGCGACATCCCCTGGATCCGGCTCAACCAGCACTCGCTGGTGCAGCTGGGCCAGGGCGTGCACGCCAAGCGCATCCGCGCCACGATGACCTCCAACACCTCCTCCATCGCCGTCGACGTGGCCTCCGACAAGGACCTCACCACCAAGCTGCTCGGCGCGGCCGGGCTCCCGGTGCCCAAGCAGGACTCCGTGCGCACGGCCGACCAGGCCGTCGCCGCCGCCACCCGCATCGGCTTCCCGGTCGTGCTCAAGCCGCTCGACGGCAACCACGGGCGCGGGGTGTGCCTGGACCTCCGGTCCGAGGCCGACGTCCGCGTGGCGTTCTCGGTCGCCCAGGACCAGTCGCGGCGCGGCTGGGTCATCGTCGAGTCGTTCGTCACCGGCAAGGACTACCGCTGCCTGATCATCAACGGCCGGATGGAGGCCATCGCCGAGCGCGTGCCGGCCCACGTGGTGGGCGACGGCACCTCCACGGTCGAGCAGCTCGTCGAGCTGACCAACGCCGACCCGCGGCGCGGCGTGGGCCACGAGAAGGTGCTCACCCGCATCAAGGTCGACGACGCGGCGGTCGAGGTGCTCGCCGGCCAGGGCCACCAGCTCGACTCGGTGCCCGAGCAGGGCGAGACGGTCAGGCTCGCCCTCACGGGCAACATGTCCACCGGCGGCATCTCCATCGACCGCACCTTCGAGGCGCACCCCGAGAACGTCGAGATCGCCGAGGAGGCCGCGCGGATGATCGGCCTCGACATCGCCGGCATCGACTTCATCTGCCCCGACATCACCGAGCCGGTGCGCGAGACCGGCGGCGCGATCTGCGAGGTGAACGCCGCTCCGGGGTTCCGGATGCACACCCACCCGACCATCGGCGAGCCGCAGTTCATCTCCAAGCCGGTCGTCGACATGCTCTTCCCGCCCGGCGCCCAGAGCCGCATCCCGATCGTGGCGGTCACGGGCACGAACGGCAAGACGACCACCAGCCGGATGATCAGCCACATCTTCAAGGGCATGGGCCGCAAGGTGGGCATGACCTCGACCGACGGCGTCGTCATCGACGAGCGCCTGCTCATCAAGGCCGACGCGTCCGGCCCGCGCAGCGCCCGGATGGTCCTGCAGAACCCCCGCGTCGACTTCGCCGTCTTCGAGGTCGCCCGCGGCGGGATCCTGCGCGAGGGCCTGGGGTACGAGCGCAACGACGTCGCGGTGGTGCTCAACGTGCAGCCCGACCACCTCGGCCTGCGCGGCATCGACACCGTCGAGCAGCTCGCCGACGTCAAGGCCGTGCTCGTCGAGGCGGTCCCCCGCGACGGCCATGCCGTCCTGAACGCCGACGACCCGCTGGTGCGCGAGATGCGGCGCAAGTGCTCGGGACAGGTCGTGTGGTTCTCGATGGAGGAGCCGGGCACCGAGGTGCGCGACATGGTCGAGGCCCACTGCCGCCGCGGCGGCAAGGCGCTGGTGCTCAACCCCTCCGACCGCGGGGAGATGATCGTCGTCAAGCACGGCCGCCGCGAGATGCAGCTGGCGTGGACCCACCTGCTCCCCGCCACCTTCGGCGGCCGGGCCCGGATGAACGTGCAGAACGCGCTGGGTGCCGCCGCGGCGGCGTTCGCGGCCGGCGCGCCGCTGCACGACATCCGGCAGGGCCTGCGCACCTTCGCCACCAGCTACTACCTCTCCCCCGGGCGTCTCAACGAGGTCGAGGTCGACGGCGTCAACGTCATCGTCGACTACTGCCACAACGCCCCCGGCATGAAGATGCTGGGCGACTTCGTCGACCGCGTGGGCGAGTCGCTGGAGTCCTCCCACGACCTCGCCCGGCCGTCTCGCATCGGCATCATCGCCACCGCCGGCGACCGCCGCGACCAGGACATGCGCGAGCTCGGCCACATCGCCGCCCAGCACTTCGACGTGGTCGTCGTCCGCGAGGACGAGGCGTTGCGCGGTCGCGAGCGCGGCGACGTCGCGGCCCTGGTCCGCGAGGGCGTGAACGCGGCCATGGCCGAGGGTGCCCGCTGCAAGCAGGTGGAGACCGTGCTGGAGGAGATCAAGGCCGTGCGCCGCGCGATGAGCCACGCCAACAAGGGCGACCTCGTCGTGGTCTGCGTCGACCAGCACGCCCAGGTGATGTCGGAGCTGGAGAGCTGGTCGAAGACCGCCCAGGCCGGCGCCGGGACGTCGGAGGAGCACCCCACCGCCGACCCCGACTACGTCGCGGCCCTCACCGACGAGTGAGCCGTCGGCACCACGGCCGGTCCGGACGCCGTTCCACGGGGTGCTGCACGACGTCATGCGGATGGTGGAGACGGGTCCACGGATCGTATGACGTCCCCTCGGTGGGGCAGGTCAGCCGCGAGCCGCCCGCACCTTGGCCGCCAGCGCCTCCGGCGAGTCGGCGGTGCCGCCGCGCCCGGCGATCCATGCGTAGCACTCGTGGCGCTCCGCGTGGCACATCAGGCCGACGACGTCCCCCGGCTCCGCCCGGTCCACCATGGCCTCCAGGCACGCCACCTCCGTCGGCCTCGACTCGATGTCGGTCACGCCCACGCGTGCGGCACCGGCCCGCAGCAGGGCCTCCAGCCCCTCGAGGGTGCGGCCGCGCAGGTAGCCCTCCTTGTGGCCGATCATCACCACGTCGCTGTCCCGGGCACCGATCTCGCCCAGCATCTCGATCAGGTCGTCGGTGCGGTCGCCCACGGCGCCGAGCCCCAGGACCAGGCGGCGACCCGGCACCCGCACCCCGTTCATGATCTCGAGCATCGCCTCGAGGCCCGCCTCGTTGTGCGCCAGGTCGAGGACCACCGAGACGGCGCCGCGCGGACCCGGCACCGTGAAGAAGTTCATCCGGCCGGGGTTGTGCTCGGGGTCGGGACGGAACGTGCGCAGCCCCTCGACGACCACCTCGCGCGAGATGCCGACGGCCAGGGCGGCGGACGCGGCGGCCAGGGTGTTCTCCACGTTGAAGCGCGACAGCCCGGCCAGCGTCATGGGCACCTCGACCAGCTCCACCAGCGGGTCGGGGTCCTCACCGGGACGGAGCACGCTCACCCAGCCGTCGATGACGGTGGTGGCCCGGCCGCCCTCGCCCAGGACCTCGCGCACCCCGGGTGAGTCGGGGTCGCGGGAGAACACCCACGGCCGGGCCACGACCACCGAGCGCATGGCGTAGACCCGCGGGTCGTCGGCGTTGAGCACCGACCAGCCGCTGCGACGGGTGATCCGCGGCACCACCGCCTTCACCTCGGCGAGCTGGTCGACGGTGTCGATGCCCTGGAGGCCGAGGTGGTCGGCGGTGACGTTGGTGACGACGGAGACGTCGTTGCGGGACAGCCCGATGCCCTTGAGCAGGATGCCGCCGCGGGCGGTCTCGGTGACCGCGAGCTGCACCTGCGGATGGGCCAGCACGCGGCCCGCGCCGCTCGGCCCGGAGTAGTCGCCCGCCTCGATGAGCTCGCCGTCGACGTAGATCCCGTCGGTGTTGGACCAGCCGACCAGTCGCCCGTCGGCGCGGGCGATGTGGGCGATCATCCGGCTGGTCGTGGTCTTGCCGTTGGTGCCGGTCACCGCCACCACGGGGATCCGCGGGACGATGGTGTGCGGTGGCGCGCCGACGGGCGACGCGGCCACCCGGGCAGCGGCCTCCCCGACCACCGTGTCGACGTCGGCGCTGGGGAGGTGGTCGATCACGTCGGCCACGGCGCGGCCCATCGCCTGCGCGCGCTCCCGGTTGCGCCACGGGAAGGCCACCACGACCTGGTTCGGGTCGCCGGTCGAGCGCACCCGGACGGCGAGCCGCGCCGTACCCGACTCCGAGGCGATGGCGCGCACCAGCCGCTCGACCGCGCGCAGCGCGAAGCGCTGCCGGAACCCCGTGCCGGGCTCGCCCGGCCGGGCGTTGCGCAGCCCGATCCGGCCGGCGAGGCGCACCGCGCGGTCGGTCGGCGCGGTGGCGATGGCCCCGATGTCGAGGGTCAGCTTGATCGCGGCCCGCGGGAAGTACAGGTTCGGCCCCTCGAGGACGCGCAGCTCGACGAGTGAGGTCACGGCGGCACGCTACGCGAGGCGGGGCCGGCCTCAGAGCCCCATCGCGTGGAAGCCGCCGTCGACGTGCACGATCTCGCCGGTGGTGGCGGGGAAGAAGTCCGAGAGCAGCGCCACGACCGCCTTCGCGGTGGGCTCCTGGTCGGACTCGTCCCAGCCGAGCGGGGCGCGGTCCTTCCACGACGACTCGAGGTCCTCGAAGCCCGGGATCGCCTTGGCGGCCAGGGTCTTCAGGGGGCCGGCGGCGACGAGGTTGCAGCGGATGCCCTGGGGACCGAGGTCGCGGGCGAGGTAGCGCGAGGTCGACTCGAGCGCCGCCTTCGCCACCCCCATCCAGTCGTACGCGGGCCAGGCGCTGGTGGCGTCGAAGGTGAGTCCGACGATGGACGACCCCTCCGACATCACCGGCTTGGTGGCGACGGCCAGCGACTTCAGCGAGTACGCCGAGACCTGCACCGCCTGCGCGACGTCGTCCCAGGGGCCCTCGAGGAAGCGGCCGCCGAGGAGCGTCTGCGGGTTGCCGTAGGCGATGGAGTGCACGACCCCGTCCAGCCCGTCCACGTGCTCGCGCACCGCGTCGGCGAGCCCGTCGAGGTGGCCCTGGTCGGTCACGTCGAGCTCGATCACCGGGGGCTCCTGCGGGAGCCGCTTGGCGATGCGGCGGGTGATGCCGAGCGCCCGCCCGAAGTTGGAGACGAGCACCGTGGCGCCCTGCTCCTGGGCGACCTTCGCCGTGGCGAAGCCGATGGAGGAGTCCATCGTCACCCCCGCCACGAGGATGCGCTTGCCGTCGAGGATTCCCATGTCAGTGACCCATCCTTCTCAGTGACCCATGCCCAGTCCGCCGTCCACCGGGATCACGGCCCCGGTGACGTACGCCGCGCCGTCGGAGGCCAGCCACGCGACCGCGGAGGCGACCTCGTCGGGAGTGGCGTAGCGCGCCAGCGGCACCTGCTCCTTGATCCTGCTCCGCTGCTCGTCGGTGAGCACAGCGGTCATGTCGGTCTCCACGAAGCCGGGAGCCACGACGTTGGCGGTGATCGAGCGGCTGCCGAGCTCGCGGGCCAGCGAGCGCGCCATGCCGACGAGGCCGGCCTTGGACGCCGCGTAGTTGACCTGGCCCGCCGAGCCGAGGAGGCCGACGACGGAGGAGATGAAGACGATCCGGCCGCGGCGCAGCCGCAGCATGCCCTTCGCGGCCCGCTTGGCGAGCCGGAAGGAGCCGGTGAGGTTGGTGGCGATGACGGAGTCCCAGTCGTCCTCGGACATCCGCAGCACCAGGGTGTCGGCGGTGATCCCGGCGTTGGCGACCAGCACCTCGACCGGACCGTGCGCCTGCTCGATCTGGGCGAACGCCGCCTCGACGGCCGCGGCGTCGGTGATGTCGCAGCGCACGTCGAGGGCACCCTCGGGCGCTCCCCCGCTGCGCGTGGTCACTGCCACCTTGTCACCGGCTGCCAGGAAGGCCTCGGCGATGGCGCGGCCGATGCCGCGGTTGCCGCCGGTGACCAGGACGGAACGAGGTTCACTCACGGGCCACGACGCTATCCATTACCGGGTGGTAGACCCAACCCGGGAATCACTCGTCCTCGAGGCGGAAGCCCACCTTCATCCCGACCTGGTAGTGCTCGACCTCGCCGTCCACGGCCTGCCCGCGGATCTGCGTCACCTCGAACCAGTCGATGTGGCGCAGGGTCTGCCCGGCCCGTGCGATGCCGTTGCTGATGGCCTGGTCGATGCCGTCGGGCGAGGTGCCCACGATCTCGGTGACGCGGTAGGTGCGGTTCGTCATGGGGACTCCTGGATCGCTGCGGAAAGGGGCATGAACACTACCGACATACAGTGGCAGACATGGCTCTCCGGCGCGCGCACGACGACGGGGCAGCGGTCCGCATCACCACCGCTGCCGAGAGCCGCGACGCCGACATCTCGGCCCGTCAGCGGCGCTACGTCATCTCCATGACCATCCGCACGCTGTGCTTCGTGGGCGCCGTCGCGGTCGGTCCCGGCTGGCTCCGCTGGGTGCTGGTGGCCGCCGCGCTCGGGCTGCCGTACATCGCCGTGATCATGGCGAACGTCTCCCCGCCCCGGGCCGATCCGTTCGAGCTGCGCTCCGACCTCTCCCGGACCGCCCTCCCTCCGGGGCGGGCCAACCCCCCGGAGCGCCCCTTCTCCTGAGGCCTCGCACCCGCCTGGAGGGCGCCTGGGATGAGTTGGAAATTGCTTGTGCCCGTGCAATGATCGATGAGATGAGTTCAGCATCCCCCGTCTGAATTCATCGTGGTGCCGGACGGCTTCCCCCGTGGCTGTCCGGCACCACTCATTTGTCCGCAGGACCACGCCGGCGAGGAGCCATGGACCAGCCCGTCGACACCTGCTCCGCTAGAGGCTGCACCGCTGGGGCCACCTGGGCGCTGCTGTGGAACAACCCGAAGATCCACACGCCCGACCGTCGCAAGACCTGGCTGGCGTGCGACCAGCACCGCGAGAGCCTCTCGGCGTTCCTGGGCGCACGGCAGTTCCTGCGCGACGTCGTCGCGCACCCCGCCTGAGAGTCCAGCCTGCGGATCGGGCTGGGAGACCGGCCTGAGGGCTCAGCCGCCGATCGCGGACATCGGTCGCGTGGGCTGGAGGAAGCTGGGGTCGTCGATGCCGTGACCGGCCAGCTTGCCCTGCATAGCGACCACCCACCGCGCGGCGATCTCCTCGTCGTCGGCACCGCCCCGCAGCGCCGTGCGCAGGTCGGACTCGCTGCGGGCGAACAGGCAGTTGCGGACCTGCCCGTCGGCGGTGAGCCGCACCCGGTCGCAGTCGCCGCAGAACGGCCGGGTGACCGACGCGATGACGCCCACGGTCGCGGGGCCGCCGTCGACGCGGAACAGCTCGGCCGGGGCGCTGCCGCGCGGCTCCTCAGCCGGGCTCAGCTCGAAGTCGCGCTCGAGGTGCTCGAGGATCTCGTCGGCGGTCACCATCTCGGTGCGGGACCAGCCGTGCTGGGCGTCGAGCGGCATCTGCTCGATGAAGCGCAGGTGGTAGCCCTCCGTGATGCACCAGCGGAGCAGCTCGCCGGCCTGGTCGTCGTTGACCCCCCTGAGCAGCACGGCGTTGATCTTGACCGGTCCCAGGCCGGCGTCGCGCGCCGCCTCCAGGCCGGCGATGACGTCGTGCAGGCGCTCGCGACGGGTGATGGTGGCGAAGGTGTCGGCCCGGACGGTGTCGAGGCTGACGTTGACCCGGTCGAGCCCGGCAGCGGCCAGGGTGCTCGCGGTGCGGGCCAGCCCGAGCGCGTTGGTGGTCAGGGAGGTCTCGACGCCGCCCAGCTCGTGGGTGCGGCGGACGATGTCGGGCAGGCCACGGCGCAGCAGCGGCTCTCCCCCGGTGAACCGGACCTCGGTGACGCCGAGCCGCTGCACGCCGATGGTGACCAGCCGGACGACCTCGTCGTCGGTGAGCGTCTGCTCCGTCGGCATCCAGTCGAGCCCCTCGGCCGGCATGCAGTAGGAGCAGCGGAGGTTGCACCGGTCGGTCAGCGAGACGCGCAGGTCGGTGGCCACCCGGCCGAAGCGGTCCTCCAGAGCGTGAGTCATGTCTCCCATCCTAGGCGACTCGGCCAGCCGAGGCCGAGCCGCCGACCACGACGGGGATAGCCTCGAGCGGTGCGACGCGTCGGGTTCCTGCTCAGCCGCAGGTGGCTGCTCTTCCTCCTGGTCGTCGCCGCGCTCGCGTGGCTGGCGTGGCGGCTGGGCGAGTGGCAGTTCGACCGGCTCGCCGACCGCCAGGAGCGCAACGCGGTGATCGAGCGCAACGAGGCGCTGCCGCCGGCCGAGGTCACCGACCTGCTCGCCATCGGCGAGGGCGTCGGTGCCGGGGAGCAGTGGCGCGTCGTGGAGGCCACAGGCACCTACGCCGTCGAGGACACCGTCGTGGTGCGCTACCGCACCCGCGAGGGGGCCTCCGGCGTCGACGTGGTCGTCCCGCTGGTGCTGGCCGACGGCACCGCCCTGCTGGTGGACCGCGGCTGGGTGGCCACCGACAACCGCGGCGCCGCGACCGAGGAGCTGCCGGCCCCGCCGCCGGGCGAGGTCTCGGTCACCGGCTGGGTCCGGCAGGACGCCACGGGTGACAGCACGGCCGTCACCGACCAGTCCACGCGCAGCATCAGCAGCGAGCGCATCGGCGAGGCGCTGGACCGACCGGTGCTCGGCGGCTTCGTCGACGTCCGCTCGGAGTCCCCGCAGCCCGAGACCCCGCTGCTGCGCGCCGAGCTGCCCGAGCTCGACAACGGCCCGCACTTCTACTACGGGCTCCAGTGGTGGTTCTTCGGGGCGCTCGCCGTCTTCGGCTTCTTCTACCTGATGTACGACGAGTACCGCGGCGTGCGCCCCGGGCGACGGGGCGGCGCGGTCGGCGACGACCACGACGTGGCGAGCGACGACTCAGAGGGCGCGCAGCATCCCGCCGTCGACGGGAAGCATCACGCCCGTCAGGAATGAGGCCGCCGGCGACAGGAGGAACGTCGCCACCCGGCCGAACTCCTCCGGATCGCCGTACCGGCCGATCGGGATGGTGCGCAGGGCGGCCGCCCGGGCGGCCTCGGCGTCACCGGTGGACGCGTCGAGCTCGGCCACCCGCTCGGTGGCGATGCGACCGGGAAGCAGCCCGTTGACCCGGACTCCCCCGGGACCGAGCTCGTCGGCCAGCGTCTTGGCGACCATCGCCAGGCCCGGTCGCAGGCCGTTCGAGATCGCCATCTCGCGCAGCGGGACCCGCACGCTGGAGGAGAGCACCAGGGCCAGGGAGCCGCCCGCCGGGAGCGCCTGCCCGATCTCCCGCGAGAGCCGCACGGCGCCCAGGAAGACCGAGGCGAAGGCGGTCGACCACTGCTCGTCGGTGATGCCGGTGACCGGCCCCTTGGGCGGACCGCCGACGCTGAGCAGCGCACCGTCGAGCCGGCCCCAGGTGTCCTGGGCCGCAGTCACCAGCCGGGCCGGCGTCGCCGGGTCGGCGTTGTCGGCCACCACGGTGGTCGCGGCCTCGCCCAGCCGGCCGGCGGCCGCGGCCAGCGACTCCTCCGAGCGGCCCGAGAGCACCACCCGGGCTCCCTCGGCGACCAGGCAGTCGGCGGTGGCGCGGCCGAGCCCGCGGGCCCCTCCGGTGACGACGAAGACGCGGTCGCGGAGCTCGAGGTCCATGCCCCGCACCGTACTAGGAGGAGACCTCCTCGAGCCCCCCGCGGGAGAACTGCGTGCGGTGGAGATCGGCGTACAGGCCGCCCGCCGCGAGCAGCTCGTCGTGGGTGCCGCGCTGCACGACCCGGCCGTCGTCCAGCACCAGGATCAGGTCGGCGTTGCGCACCGTGGAGAGGCGGTGGGCGATGACCAGGGACGTGCGGTGCTCGAGCGCCGCGTCGAGCGCGCGCTGCACCGCCGCCTCCGACTCGCTGTCGAGGTGCGCGGTCGCCTCGTCGAGGACCACGATCGCCGGCGCCTTGAGGAGCAGCCGGGCGATGGCCAGCCGCTGCCGCTCGCCGCCGGAGAGCCGGTAGCCACGGTCGCCGACCACGGTGTCGAGACCGTCGGGCAGTGCGCGCACCAGCGAGGCGATCTGGGCGGCCTCGAGGGCCTCCCAGACCTGCTGGTCGTCGGCGCCCGGCCGGGCGTACAGCAGGTTGGCGCGGATGGTGTCGTGGAACATGTGCGCGTCCTGGGTCACGTAGCCGACGACCTCCTCCAGCGACTCCAGCGTCACCTCGCGCACGTCGTGGTCGCCCACGCGCACGACGCCCGTCGTCGGGTCGTAGAGCCGCGCCACCAGGTGCGTGACGGTGGTCTTGCCGGCGCCGGAGGGCCCGACCAGCGCGACCATCTGGCCCGGCTCGGCGGTGAAGGCGACGCCGCGGAGCACCTCCCCGGAGTCGTGGGACGGCTTGCGGGCCACCGACTCCAGCGACGCCAGCGAGATGTCGTCGGCGCGCGGGTAGTGGAAGGACACGTCGTCGAACTGCAGGCGGGCCGCGCCCCGGGGCAGGTCGACGGCGTCGTCCCGCTCCTCGATGAGCGAGGGCAGGTCGAGCACCTCGAAGACGCGGTCGAAGCTCACCAGGGCCGTCATCACGTCGATGCGGACGTTGGACAGGCTCTGCAGCGGCCCGAGCAGGCGCAGCAGCAGGGTGCCGAGCGCGAGGACCGTGCCGATGGTCAGGGCACCGTCGATGACGAGCTGGCCGCCGACGCCGTACACCAGGGCCGTGGCGAGGGCCGGGACCAGCAGCATCGCAGCCACGAAGACGCGGGTGATCAGCGAGATGCGGATGCCCAGGTCGCGCACGTTGGCGGCCTTGCCGGCGAAGAGGAGGTCCTCGACGTCGCGGCGCCCGAAGAGCTTGAGCAGCATCGCGCCGCCGACGTTGAACCGCTCGGTCATGGCGTTGCCCATGTCGGCGTTGCCGTCCATCTGCTCACGCGTCAGGCCGGCGAGGCGGCCGCTCACCCAGCGGGAGGTGAGCAGCAGGATCGGGAAGAGCAGCAGGCACAGCAGCGTGACCTGCCAGCTCAGCGCCAGCATGGCGATGCCGACGACGACCACGGAGATCAGGCTCGAGACGGTGGTGGAGAGCGTGGAGGTGAAGGCGCGCTGGGCGCCGATCACGTCGTTGTTGAGACGGGACACCAGGGCACCGGTCTGGGTGCGGGTGAAGAAGGCGAGCGACTGGCGCTGCACGTGCCCGAACACCTGGGTGCGGAGGTCGAAGATCAGGCCCTCACCGATGCGCGAGGAGAACCAGCCGCCGATCACCGAGAGCACCGCGCCGATCACGGCCACCCCCGCCATGGCCAGCGCCAACCAGGTGACCAGCGAGCCGTCCCGGCCCACGATGCCGTCGTCGACGAGGCGCTGCACCAGCAGCGGCGTCACCACGACCAGGCAGGCGTCGACCACCGTGATCGCCAGGAACGTCGCGATGAGGCGTCGGTGCGGGCCCGCGAAGCCCAGCACGCGGCGCACGGTCCGACGGTCGACGCGGCCTCGGTCGACGTTGCGGTCCGTGCGCATGTGGCGCCACGCGGGACCCATCCCTGAGCTCAATGACATGTGTCGTCCTTCCGACCCTGGGGCAACGTGGGCTGCCGACCGGTTGTTCCCCCGGGCCCTGCTCAGGCGAGGCTGACCAGGTCCGCGTAGTCCTCGTTCCAGAGGTCCTCGTCGCCGTCGGGCAGCAGCAGCACCCGGTCGGGCTCGAGCGCGCGGACAGCGCCCTCGTCGTGGGTCACCAGGATGATGGCGCCCTCGTAGGTGCGGATGGCGGCCAGCACCTCCTCGCGCGAGGCGGGGTCGAGGTTGTTGGTCGGCTCGTCGAGGAGCAGCACGTTGGCGCTGGACACCACGAGGCTGGCGAGGGCGAGCCTCGTCTTCTCGCCACCGGAGAGCACCGCCGCCGGCTTGTGGGCGTCGTCGCCGGAGAAGAGGAAGGAGCCCAGCACGCTGCGCGCCTCGGTGTCGGTGAGCTGCGGCGCGGCGCTCTGCATGTTCTCCAGCACCGTGCGGCTGGTGTCGAGCGTCTCGTGCTCCTGGGCGTAGTAGCCCACCTTCAGCCCGTGCCCGGGCACGACCTGCCCGGTGTCGGGGGCGTCGACGCCGGCCAGGATGCGCAGCATGGTCGTCTTGCCGGCGCCGTTGAGGCCCAGGATGACGACCCGGGAGCCCTTGTCGACCGCGAGGTCGACGTCGGTGAAGACCTCCAGGGAGCCGTAGGACTTCGAGAGCTCCTCGGCGGTGATGGGCGTCTTGCCGCAGGGCGCGGGCGAGGGGAACTTGATGCGGGCGACCTTGTCGGCGGCGCGCTCGCCCTCCAGCCCCGCCATCATCTTCTCGGCGCGCTTGAGCATCGACTGGGCGGCGGTGGCCTTGCTGGCCTTGGCACGCATCCGGTTGGCCTGGTCGGTGAGCGTCTTGGCCTTGGACTCGGCGTTGGCGCGCTCACGCTTGCGGCGCTTCTCGTCGGTCTCGCGCTGGGTGAGGTAGTTCTTCCAGCTCATGTTGTAGACGTCGATCTCGCCGCGGTTGGCGTCGAGGTGGAGCACCTTGTTGACGGTCTCCTCGAGCAGCGCGTTGTCGTGGCTGATCACGATGAAGCCGCCCTTGTGGGCCTTGAGGAAGCCGCGCAGCCACACGATCGAGTCGGCGTCGAGGTGGTTGGTCGGCTCGTCGAGGATCAGGATCTCGGCAGCGGAGAACAGGATGCGCGCGAGCTCCACCCGTCGGCGCTGGCCACCCGAGAGGGTCTTCAGCGGCTGGCCCAGGATGCGCTCGGCGATGCCGAGGCTGGAGGCGATGGTGGCCGCCTCGGACTCCGCGGCGTACCCGCCGCCGGCGTGCAGCTCGGCGTCGGCCTGCTCGTAGCGGCGCATGCCCCTGTCCCGGACGGCCGGGTCGTCGCTGCCCATGTCGAGCTCGGAGCGCCGCAGCCGGCGTACGACGTCGTCGAGGCCGCGGGCCGAGAGGATGCGGTCGCGGGCGAGCACCTCGGGGTCGCCGGTGCGGGGGTCCTGCGGGAGGTAGCCGACCTGCCCGGTGCGCGTCACGGTGCCGGACGCCGGCAGCGCCTCGCCGGCGAGGATCCTGGTGAGCGTCGTCTTGCCGGCGCCGTTGCGGCCGACCAGGCCGACCTTGTCGCCGGCGGCCACGCGGAAGGACACACCCTCCATCAGGAGACGTGCACCGGCGCGCACCTCGAGTTGTTGGGCGGTGATCATCGTGGTGGCTAGTGTACGGAGCCCGAGCGGCCATCGACGACTCGGCGCCACGCCCCCGGAAGGATGCCCATGCGCTTCAACCCCAAGGCCCACCTCGACACCGGTCGCATCGGTGACGCCGGTCGCGGCGGTGGCGGCGGGCTGGGCCGCGGCGGGCTGGGCGGCGGCAGGCGCGGTGGCGGCATCCCGATCCCCGGCGGCGTCGGCGCGGGCGGCGGCATCGGCACCCTGATCATCATCGGCCTCATCTTCGTGCTGACCCAGTGCGTCGGCGGCGGCGGCGGCCTCCCGACCGGCGGGGGCGTGCAGGGCGGCACCGACACCGGCCGGATGGCCGACCCCGAGCGCTACGCGAACTGCCGGACCGGCGCCGACGCCAACCAGGACGTCGACTGCGCCCGCGTCGCGGTGGAGAACTCGCTCTACAACTACTGGAGCCGGGCGGCGCCCGAGCTCGGGGCGCAGTTCGCCCCGGCGTCGATGACGACGTTCAGCGGCGCCGTCAACACCGGCTGCGGCCAGGCGTCCAGCCAGGTGGGCCCGTTCTACTGCCCGCCCGACCAGGCCATCTTCCTCGACACGACCTTCTTCACCGACGTCCTCGAGGGCCAGCTCGGCGGCCAGGGCGGCGACTTCGTCGAGCCCTACGTGCTCGGCCACGAGTACGGCCACCACGTCCAGAACCTGCTCGGCATCATGGGCCGGGTGAGGACGCAGCAGGGCCCCGAGTCCGACGCGGTGCGCCTCGAGCTCCAGGCCGACTGCTTCGCCGGCGCGTGGACCCGGGCCGCCACCGGCACGACCGACACCGACGGCGTCGCGATCTTCGCCGAGCTCGACCAGGCCGACATCAGCGAGGCTCTCGACTCCGCCAAGGCCGTGGGCGACGACCGCATCCAGCAGCGCTCCGGCGGCGGCGTCGACCCCGAGGGCTGGACCCACGGGTCCGCCGAGCAGCGGATGCGCTGGTTCTCCACCGGCTACGAGTCCGGCGACCCCGCCCGGTGCGACACCTTCGGGGCCAGCGAGCTCTGAGCCCTACCCCATCAGGGCCTCGACGTGCGGCCCGAGGCGCTGCAGCGAGCGGAGGTACGGCGCCACGCTGGGATGCTTGAGCTTGGCGGCCAGTGCGCCCTCCCCCGGCGCGACGCGCGCCAGGGCCCAGTCGGCCCGGGTCAGGGCGGTGTAGACGGCCGTGGTGCGCGCGCCGAGGAGGACGTCCTCGCGGTCCGCCGTGCGTGCCGGCAGCCCGATCAGGTAGGCGTCGAGCAGCGGCTCGAGGTCCTCGCGCGCCGTGAGGGAGAGGTAGCCGAGGTCGCCGCCGACGTGGCCGAGCCCGAGGGTCGACCAGTCGATGGCGACGACGTCGTCGCCGGCGCGGCCGGGCAGGTTGTCGGCCGTGGGGTCACCGTGCTGCGGCACCAGCGGCAGGGCGTCGACCTGGTCGAGCAGGGGCTCCCGGCGGCGCCACAGGTGGTCGGCGATGTCGGCGACCGTCGTGCGGGCCAGCGTCGACCACCCGCCGCGGCGCTCGACGCGCCGCAGCCGGTGCCGCAACTGGTCGCGGACGAGGAAGCGGGTGCGGGGCAGGTCGCAGCCGGCGAAGCGCCCCATCCCGATCGCCCGGAACGGTCCGCTCGTCGCCGCGTCCTCCACCCACTCCCGGGTCAGGGTGATGCCGTGCTCGTCCTCCTCCACCGCAGCCACGACGCCGCGCAGCCCGACGGTGTGCTGGACGATCCCGGTGTCGTGGACGTCGGGCTCCCGGCGCCAGTAGGCCGGGTGCGTGGGGTCCTGGAGCTCGGCGGGGTCGTGCGCCTCCGGCCGGCGCAGCCGCTTGATGACGACCGGACGGTCGCCCAGCGCCGCCCGCCAGATGCCGACGGTGGACGTGCCGGTGCCCGGCGGCATGGCGCGCCAGTCGGGCTGCGGCTCCCACATGGTGGGGACGCTAGCGCAGGTCATCGGCCGACCAGGCCCATTGAGCGACCGACGACGGCCGCGTGGCGAGCGCGGTGACGGCGTGAACTGCAGGCGGGATCAGGCGTTGACGACCTCGATCGCGAGCGACGCCGCGTCGAGGACGGCCTGGTCCAGCACCGCCCGCTTCGGGTCGGGCACCGGGAGCCACGGCTCGACGACGTCGAGTCCGGCGAGGCGCCGGTCGGCCAGCACCTCCTCCACCGCAGGACGGTCACCGCCGACGACGCCGACCGGGACGCCGGCGAGGATCCGCGCCGCGTGGTCGGCCGCGGCTTCGTAGGCCTGGCGGGCCTGGTTGTCGCGCCGCCGGGCGAACCGCTGCTGGCTCTGCCCGCCCGCCTTGGTGCGCCCCTGCACGTGGCGCTGCCCGATCTTGTGCTCCACCACGGCGCCGGACTCGATGCGCGCCACGGCGAACCCGCCCTTGCGCACCAACAGCACGCCCCATGCCCGTGGCGGCTCGACCGCGGCCACCAGCGCTGTGACCTCCGCCGGGCCGTCGTACGCCGCGGCGAAGGGCAGCCGGACGGTGAAGGTCGACCCGTCGACAGCCTCGCCGCCCAGCGCTCCCTCGACCACCCTCAGCACGGTGCCGCCGTGCCGCGCACCGAAGTTCTCGACCCACCGACCGAGGCGGACGGGGGGCAGCAGCAGCGAGGGCACGGGGCGAGGCTACCGACGGCGGAACCGCGGCGGCGGCCGGGCCGTCCGACCCTCATGAGGACGATGCTCACCGCGGCCCTGCTCGCCCTGCTCG
>NZ_CADCUP010000084.1 GCF_902805925.1 uncultured Nocardioides sp. | reverse complement strand
CGCGCCAGACCACGCCTCTCCGGAGGCGCCGCTGCGGTGGCGTCGGCCGGGGCGGCGAAGCGGGTCGTCGGGTGCTCGGTGAGGACGCTCACCTCAGGCCACCTCCACCGGCACGGCCACGTCGGCGGCGACGTACCGGCCCGAGGGCGGCCGCTGCCCCAGCAGCGCCAGCAGGTGCGGCACCACGGTCTCGGGCGCCGGCCGGTCGGAGATGTCCTCGCCGGGGAAGGCGTCCTGGTGCATGGGGGTGCGCATGTCGCCCGGGTCGACGGCGTACGCCGGCAGGCCCGTCTCCACACCCCAGGTGAGCACGAAGTGGTCGAGGGCGGCCTTCGAGGCGCCGTACGCGCCCCAGGTCTCGTAGTGGCTGACCGCGGCGTCGGAGGAGATGCCGACCAGCGTGCCGCCGCGGGCGTGCAGGTGGCCGGTGAGCGCGACGAGGAGGGAGACGGGCGCGCCGGCGTTGGACCGGAGCACCTCGTCGATCTGCTCGGGCTCCAGCTCGGCGATGGGCCGCATGGGCAGGGGGCCGAGCGTGCTCGAGCAGAGCACGAGCAGGTCGAGGCCGCCGAGCTCGGCGACCAGGTGGGTGAGCTCGGCGCGGTGAGCGGCGTCGGCGACGTCGCCGGGGACGCCGTGCACGGTGGTCCCCGCGAGCGCGGCCGCGAGCCGGTCGGCGTCGCGGGCGTCGGTCACCACGACCCAGCCGCCGGCGTCGAGGGCCCTGGCGAGGGCGAGCCCGAGGCCGGAGGAGCCGCCGGTGATGAGTGCTGTGCGAGGTGTGTTCGAGGTCATGCTCCGATTGTTATAGTTCAAGTCGACTTGAGATCAAGGGGCGCACGTGCATTCACACGACCTGATGTCGATGGGCGACGTGAGCCGGCGCAGCGGCTTCGCGGCCTCCGCGCTGCGGTACTACGAGGCGGAGGGCCTGATCAGCGCCACGCGCACGCCGGGCGGCCGGCGCCAGTTCGAGCGCACCGTGCTGCGCCGGCTGGCGTTCATCCGCGCGGCCGCCAACATCGGCCTGACCCTTCCCGAGATCCGCGCCGAGCTCGACCAGCTGCCCGCGGGTCGCGTGCCGACGAAGTCGGACTGGCAGCGGATCTCCCGCCACTGGCGGGCCCGCCTGGACGCGCAGATCGGCGCGCTGGAGCGGCTGCGCGACGGCCTCGACTCCTGCATCGGCTGCGGCTGCTTCTCCCTGCAGCGCTGCCGCATCTCCAACCCGGGCGACTACCTCGCCGACAGCGAGAACGCCCCCGGTGCGGCGCTGCTGCCCGAGCCGCTCCGCCGCCCGCAGGAGCCCCGCGCCCGGTAGTCCGGGGCGGATCGCACCCGATCCGGCCGCCGGAGGTGCATTTCGCCCCGGACTACCCCGCCGTCAGGAAGCCCTCGCGCACCAGCTCGGCGACGACCGGGAGGTACGTCGTCCGCAGCTCGGCGGCGTCGCGCTCGAGGAGCTGCGCGACGGCGTCCAGGATCCGGCCCACGGCGAGGTCGCCGTCGCAGGCGCCGAGCAGGGCGGCCTCCACCGTGTCGACCCGACGGGCCCGGCGCAGGCCGCGCTGCCGGCGCACGACGATGGTCTCGGGGTCCTCGCCCCCCGGTGCCCCGGTCGCCTCCTGGCGGACGTCGGGGCGGGTCACCAGCGTCGCCGCGGCCAGGTCGGGGATCGCGGCCAGCAGGTCACGGGCGGCCGCCCACTCCCCGATGGCGGGCGCGACGGGCTGCTCCACGTCGTAGGGCCACTCCAGGAAGTCGCTGCCGCCGCCCGTGAGGTGCTTGCGCAGGTTGATCCAGCCGAACCCGACGCCCTCGATGCCCTGCTCGGCGAACCAGCCCAGCCAGGTGTCGTAGCGCTCGGCGTAGCCGGGGGACCCGTGCACGCCGGCGTCCTTGAGCCACAGCTCGACGTACGCCGCCGGGTCGAGCACCTCTCGCTGGACGACGAACGCCTCGCACGAGTCGTCGACCCAGGCGTCGAGTCGCTCGTCCCACGGCACGCCGCGCGCGATCACCCAGTTGGCGAGCACCTGGCACCAGCCGCCGGGGGTCAGCAGGTCGGGCGCGGTGCGGACGATGTGCTCGACGACGCGGTCGCCGGGCATCCCGCTGTCGCGGTAGACCAGCCGCTCGCCCGTCGCGGGAGAGATGACGAACGGCGGGTTAGTGGCGATCAGGTCGAACGCCTCCCCCGCCACCGGCTCGAAGAAGGAGCCGTCGCGCACCTCGACGCCTCCCACCTCGTTGAGGGCGGCGTTGAAGCGGGTCATCCACAGCGCCCGCGCGTTGACGTCGGTCGCCACGACCGTGCCACTGTGCCGGGCCAGGTGCAGGGCCTGCACGCCGCACCCGGTGCCGAGGTCGAGCGAGCGGCGCACCGGTGTGCGCAGGGTCTGCTGGGCCAGGCTTGTCGACGCCGGGCTGATGCCGAGCACGTGGTCGGCGCCCACCCGGCCGGGCGAGCCGTCGAGGCCCGGCGTGAGGTCGCTGACGATCCACAGGTCGCCGGGGTCGTGGTCGTACGGCGCCGCATAGGGCCGTACGTCGAGGCGCGCGGCCACCTCGCCGACCGACTGCTCGACCACGCCCTGCGCCGACAGGGCGTCGAGGAGGCCGGGCAGGGCGCGCTCGGCGTCGCCGTGCCGCACCGGCGCCTGCAGCAGGAAGAGGCGGATCAGCGTCTCGACGGGCGAGCCACCCAGGGTCGCCCGGAGGCCGGGGACGGTCTCGCTGCGGCCCAGTGCCGCGTGGGCGAGCGGGCCGAGCACCTCGGCGACCGTGTCGTGGGTGAAGTCGGCGTCGACCAGGGCGTCGCGCAGTCGCGCGGGCAGGCCGCTCATGTCAGGCCGCTGACGTGGTGCGCTCGTGGCCGGTCCGCTCCATGCGCGCATCTTGCCAAAGGCACGAGCGGCGCCCGGGGAGACCCCGGACGCCGCTCGGCGTGCTGCTCAGACGGTCGGTCGCACTCAGCCCAGCGGCGTGGTGCCCACCGGGTTCTCGTCGCTGATCGCGACCTCGCGCTGCTTGGAGATGTAGACGGCCACCGCGATGATCGCCACCGCCACCAGGGCGATGATGATGCGGACGGCGTCGTTCTCGTCGTCCCCGACGCTCATGGACACCACGGCGCTCGCGATGAGCAGCGAGACCAGGTTCATCACCTTGATGAGCGGGTTGATGGCCGGGCCCGCGGTGTCCTTGAAGGGGTCGCCGACGGTGTCGCCGATGACGGTCGCCTCGTGCGCCGCCGAGCCCTTGCCGCCGTGGTTGCCGTCCTCGACGAGCTTCTTGGCGTTGTCCCAGGCGCCGCCCGCGTTGGCGAGGAACACCGCCATCAGCGTGCCGGTGCCGATGGCACCCGCCAGGAAGCCGGCCAGCGCCGTCGCGCCGAGGCCGAAGCCGACCGCGATGGGCGCGAGCACTGCCAGGATGCCGGGCGTGATGAGCTCGCGCAGCGAGTCCTTGGTGACGATGTCGACGACCCTGCCGTACTCCGGCCGGCCGGTGCCCTCCATGATCCCGGGGATCTCCCGGAACTGCCGGCGCACCTCGAAGACGACCGCGCCCGCCGCCCGGGCGACCGCGTTGATCGCGAGGCCCGAGAACAGGAAGACGACGGCCGCGCCGAGCAGCACGCCGACGATGACGGAGGGGTTGAAGACGCGGAAGTCGAGCAGGTGCTGCTCGTCGGCCCCGACGTTGGCGTTCTCGAGCGCCTCGAAGACCGACGTCGCGTAGGAGCCGAACAGCGCGGTCGCGGCCAGCACGGCTGTCGCGATGGCGATGCCCTTGGTGATCGCCTTGGTGGTGTTGCCGACCGCGTCCAGCTCGGTGAGGATCTGCGCGCCGTCCGGGCTGACGTCGCCCGACATCTCCGCGATGCCCTGGGCGTTGTCGGAGACCGGGCCGAAGGTGTCCATGGCCACGATCACGCCGACGGTCGTCAGCAGGCCGCAGCCCGCGAGCGCGACGGCGAAGAGCGACACCGTCAGTGCCGCGCCACCCAGCAGGTAGGCACCGAAGACGGCGGCACCGATGACCAGCGTGGTGTAGACCGCGGACTCGAAGCCGACCGAGAGGCCCGAGAGGATCACGGTCGCCGCACCGGTGAGCGAGGTCTTGCCGACGTCCTTGACGGGGCGGTACTCGGTGCCGGTGTAGTAGCCGGTGAGCGCCAGGATGCCGGCGGACATCACGATGCCGATGACCACGGCGGCGGCCGCGATGAAGCGCGGGTCGCCCTCGGCGTCGGCGAGGCCCGCGGCGATGTTCTCGAACTCCGAGAAGCTGCTCGGGAGGTAGACGTAGGCGACGACCACGCTGGCCACCGCGGCGATCGCGGAGGACAGGTAGAAGGAGCGGTTGATCGTGGTCAGGCCGTTCTCGCCGGCCTTCGGCTTGGTCAGGTAGACACCCGCCACCGCGGTCAGCGCACCGATCGCGGGGATCAGCAGCGGGAAGACCAGCCCCTTGTCCCCGAACGCCTGCGAGCCGAGGATCAGCGCAGCGACCAGCGTGACGGCGTAGGACTCGAAGAGGTCGGCGGCCATGCCGGCGCAGTCGCCCACGTTGTCGCCCACGTTGTCGGCGATGGTCGCGGCGTTGCGCGGGTCGTCCTCGGGGATGTTGTTCTCCACCTTGCCGACGAGGTCGGCGCCGACGTCGGCGGCCTTGGTGAAGATCCCTCCGCCCACGCGCATGAACATGGCGAGCAGCGCCGCGCCGAAGCCGAAGCCCTCGAGCACGTCGGGTGCCTCGTCCTGGAAGAAGAGCACGACGAGGCTGGCGCCCAGCAGGCCCAGGCCTACGGTCAGCATGCCGACCATGGCGCCGGTGCGCAGGCCGATGGTCATGGCGGGCTCGCGGCCGGTGGTCTCGGCCGCGGCCGCGACGCGCAGGTTGGCGCGCACCGCCAGGTTCATGCCGAGGTAGCCCACGGCGGCGGAGAACCCGGCGCCGATGATGAAGAAGACCGAGCGGAAGATCCGCACCGTCATGTCGTCGGCAGGCAGTGCCAGCAGCGCGAAGAAGGCGATGACCGCGAAGATTCCGAGAGTCCTGAACTGCCGCGTCAGGTAGGCGTTGGCGCCCTCCTGGACGGCCTGGGCGATGTTCTTCATGTTGTCGGTGCCTTCACCGGCAGCCATCACCTGGGAACGGAACATCGCAGCCATGCCGAGCGCGCCGAGCGCGATCAGGGCGACGATGATGACCAGGGTGAGGTTGCCTCCGGTGAGGTCCGGCTCCACGACAGCGGGAAGGATCCCGGTCATGTGCGTCCTCCAAGCATTCGTCAAGGGTGGGGCGGATCGAGCCGGAGTCTACGCAGGAGTGGCCTGCCCCACCCGCACCGGTGTGACGCGTCGCACAGGTGGATCCCCGCCCAGGCGCGCACGCGCGAGGCGGGGGAGGGAGCCGGGCCGGAGGCTCAGGCGCTGGCGAGGGCGCTGGCGGCGTCGTCGTGGATGACGAACACCTTCGCCAGGCCGGTGATGCGGAAGATCTTCAGGAGGCGGTCCTGGTTGCACACGAGCATCAGCGAGCCGTCGTGGGCCCGCACCTTCTTCAGGCCGCCGACCAGGACGCCGAGGCCGGTGGAGTCGAGGAACTCGACCGCCGACAGGTCGATGACGAGGTCGTAGACGCCCTCGCCGACGAGCTCGGTGATCTTGTCCCGCAATTTGGGCGCGGTGTAGACGTCGATCTCGCCCCCGACGGCGACGACGGTCTTGCCGTCGGCCTCGCGCGTCTCAAGAGTCAGGTCCACGTTGCTCCTCAGGCGGTGTTGCCAGGGCTGTTTCTACCTCGGGGACCCCGTCTCCCCCGTGTGCCGGCAACATCAAACCATGGCTGGGTCACTGCTGCAGGGGTACACCCACAGGAGCGGCTGAAACGTCCCCGGCGTTTGCCACACTGCCACACGTGTCGATCCCTCATCCACGACCGCCACGCGGCCTGCGCGACGTCGTACGCCGCCTGAGCGAGGTGCCCGGGCGCGAGGACCGGCTCACCCACCTCGAGGTGCTGCCCCCGCGCGTGTCGTCGGCGGCGGCGTGGCCGGAGTGGACCAGTCCCGTGGTGCGCTCGGCGTTCGAGGCACGCGGGATCTCCGCACCCTGGCTGCACCAGGCGGCCGCTGCGGACGCCGCCCACGCGGGCCGGCACGTGGTGCTGGCCACGGGCACGGCCTCGGGCAAGTCGCTGGCCTACCAGCTGCCGGCCCTCTCCACGGTGCTCGCGGAGCGCGGGCCGCGCGACGACCGCGGCGCGACGGTGCTCTACCTCTCGCCGACCAAGGCCCTGGCGCAGGACCAGCTGGCCGGGCTGCTCGACCTGCGCACCGGCGTCCGGGTCACCACGCACGACGGTGACAGCAGCCGCGAGCAACGGGAGTGGGCCCGCGACCACGGCGAGTACGTCCTGAGCAACCCCGACATGCTGCACCGGTCGCTGCTGCCGGGGCACGCTCGCTGGTCGCGCTTCCTCGCGCGCCTTCGCTACGTCGTGGTCGACGAGTGCCACCACTACCGCGGCGTCTTCGGGGCCCACGTCTCGCACGTGCTCCGGCGGCTGCGACGGATCTGCGCGATGTACGGCGCCTCGCCGACGTTCGTGCTGCTCTCGGCGACCGTGGCGGAGCCGGAGGTCTTCGCCAGTCGGCTGACCGGTCTGGACGTCCTCGCCCTGACGGCTGACCACTCCCCACGCGGGCAGGTCGCGGTCGGACTGTGGGAGCCGCCCTTCGTCTCGCACGGCGGCGAGAACGGCGCGCCGGTGCGGCGCGCGGCGTCCTCGGAGACCGCCGACCTCCTGGCCGACCTGGTGGCCGAGGACGTGCGGACGCTGGCGTTCGTCCGCTCGCGCCGAGGGGCGGAGCAGGTCGCCATCACGGCCGCCGACCTGCTGGCCGAGATCGACCCGTCGCTGCCGGACCGCGTGGCGGCGTACCGCGGCGGCTACCTGCCGGAGGAGCGGCGCGCCATCGAGGACTCGCTGCGCCGCGGGGAGCTGACCGGCCTGGCCGCGACCAACGCCCTCGAGCTCGGCATCGACATCAGCGGCCTCGACGCCGTGCTGCTGGCGGGGTTCCCGGGGACGCGCGCGGCGATGTGGCAGCAGATCGGCCGGGCCGGGCGCGGCGGCCAGGACGCCCTGGCCCTGCTCGTCGCCCGGGACGACCCGCTGGACACCTACCTGGTCACCCACCCGGAGGCGCTCTTCGGCGCCCCGGTGGAGGCCTCGGTCTTCGACCCCGACAACCCCTACGTCCTGGCTCCGCACCTGTGCGCCGCGGCCGCGGAGGAGCCGCTCACCGAGGCCGACCTCCCCCTCTTCGGACCCGGGGCCCGCGAGACGCTGGACGCCGTGACGGCGGAGGGGCTGCTGCGGCGGCGGCACCACGGGTGGTTCTGGACCGACCGCCGCCGGGCCAGCGACCTGACCGACATCAGGTCGACCGGCGGCCCGCCCGTGCAGCTGGTGGAGCGCGAGACCGGCCGCGTGGTCGGCACCGTCGACGCCGGCAGCGCGCACGGCACGGCCCACCCCGGCGCGGTCTACGTGCACCGCGGCGAGACGTACCTCGTCGAGGAGCTCGACCTCGACGAGCACGTCGCGACGATCACGCGGTCCCAGCCGGCGTACTCGACCTCGGCCCGGGAGGTCACAGAGATCTCCGTCGTGAGCACCCGCGACCACCGGCCGTGGGGCGACTGCCGGCTCAGCCTCGGCGACGTCGCCGTCACCCACCAGGTGGTGTCGTTCCTGCGGCGCCGCCAGCCCGGCGGCGAGGTGCTGGGCGAGGAGCCGCTCGACCTGCCGCCGCGCGCGCTGCGGACGACGGCTGTCTGGTGGACCGTGCCCGACCGGGCGCTCGAGGAGTCCGGCCTGGCCACCGCCGACCTCCCGGGCGCCGCCCACGCCGCCGAGCACTGCAGCATCGGGCTGCTCCCGCTCTTCGCCACCTGCGACCGCTGGGACATCGGTGGCGTGTCGACCGCGCGGCACCCCGACACGGGCGACCTCACGGTCTTCGTGCACGACGGGCACCCCGGCGGAGCCGGCTTCGCGGAGCGTGGCTTCCACGCCGCCGAAGCCTGGCTGCGCGCCACCCGGGACGCCATCTCGTCGTGCTCGTGCGAGACCGGCTGTCCCTCGTGCGTGCAGTCGCCGAAGTGCGGCAACCAGAACAACCCGCTCGACAAGCACGGTGCGGTCGTCCTCCTGGACGTACTGCTACGTGGCGCTCCGGCGTAGCCTGGGTCCCATGGTCATCCTCGGGCTCGTGCTCATCATCGGCGGCGCGATCGCCGTGCTCTCCGCCATCTTCGTGAGCGAGGGCTCGGCGGAGCTGCTGGGCATCGACATGAGCGCGCTGGCGGTCTTCCTCGTCGGGGTCGCGGCGGGCGCGGCGATCCTGTGGGGCTTCGCGATCCTGAAGTGGGGCACGCGGCGCGGCATCGAGCACCGCCGTGAGCGCAAGAAGATCAACGACCTGTCCCACAAGCTCGACGCCGTCGAGGCCGAGCGGCGCACCGAGCGCGGCCCGGACGACCGCCCGCTCTGACCGCGTCTCATGGCCCCGCCCGGGCGTGGGCGACGAGGTCGCGGCCCGCACCGTGCCAGTCGGGCCCGCTGACCGCCACCTCGACCCAGACCTCCTGACCGGCCACCCGGCACGAGCGCAGGTCGGCGGCGTTGGCGCTCGCCAGCTCCCCGGCCGCCGCGCACCCGTCGCCGCCGCGCGCCACCGCGGCGGCACCCGCGAGGG
>NZ_CADCUP010000083.1 GCF_902805925.1 uncultured Nocardioides sp. | reverse complement strand
AGAGTTGGACCATCGGACACCCAGCCTGTCCGACCCTGATTTCCCACTGCCTCAGCGAGGCGAGGAGTGCACATGTTCGAGCGGTTCACAGACCGAGCCCGTCGAGTTGTCGTGCTGGCCCAGGAAGAGGCCCGCATGCTCTCCCACAACTACATCGGGACCGAGCACATCCTGCTCGGTCTCATCCACGAGGGTGAGGGCGTCGCTGCCAAGGCGCTCGAGTCGCTCGACATCTCCCTGGAGGCGGTGCGCGCGCAGGTCGAGGAGATCATCGGCCAGGGTCAGCAGGCCCCCAGCGGCCACATCCCCTTCACGCCCCGCGCCAAGAAGGTGCTCGAGCTGTCGCTGCGCGAGGCGCTCCAGCTCGGCCACTCCTACATCGGCACCGAGCACATCCTGCTCGGCCTGATCCGGGAGGGGGAGGGCGTCGCCGCCCAGGTGCTGCAGAAGCTGGGCGCCGACCTGAACCGGGTCCGCCAGCAGGTCATCCAGCTGCTCTCCGGCTTCCAGGGCAAGGAGTCGACGGCCACCGGCGCCAGCTCCGGCACCTCGGGTGCCGAGGCGCCGTCGTCCTCGCTGGTCCTCGACCAGTTCGGCCGCAACCTGACCCAGGCCGCCCGCGAGGGCAAGCTCGACCCGGTGATCGGTCGCGAGCAGGAGATCGAGCGCGTGATGCAGATCCTCTCGCGCCGCACGAAGAACAACCCGGTGCTCATCGGGGAGCCCGGCGTCGGCAAGACCACGATCGTCGAGGGCCTGGCCCAGGACATCGTCAAGGGCAACGTGCCCGAGACGCTCAAGGACAAGCAGATCTACACCCTCGACCTCGGCGCGCTGGTGGCCGGCAGCCGCTACCGCGGTGACTTCGAGGAGCGCCTGAAGAAGGTGCTGAAGGAGATCCGCACCCGCGGTGACATCGTGCTGTTCATCGACGAGATCCACACCCTCGTCGGTGCCGGTGCGGCCGAGGGCGCCATCGACGCGGCGAGCATCCTCAAGCCGATGCTGGCTCGCGGTGAGCTGCAGACCATCGGCGCGACGACCCTCGACGAGTACCGCAAGTACCTCGAGAAGGACGCCGCGCTCGAGCGCCGCTTCCAGCCGATCCAGGTCGCCGAGCCGTCGATCGCCCACACGATCGAGATGCTCAAGGGCCTGCGTGACCGCTACGAGGCGCACCACCGCGTCACCATCACCGACGAGGCCCTGGTCTCGGCGGCGACGCTGGCCGACCGCTACATCTCCGACCGGTTCCTGCCCGACAAGGCGATCGACCTCATCGACGAGGCCGGCTCCCGCCTGCGGATCCGCCGGATGACCGCTCCTGCCGACCTGCGCGAGTACGACGACAAGATCGACGAGGTGCGCCAGCGCAAGGAGGGCGCCATCGACGGCCAGGACTTCGAGGCGGCCGCGCGACTGCGCGACGAGGAGAAGCAGCTCATCCTGAAGAAGTCCGAGCGCGAGAAGCAGTGGCGCGCGGGCGACATGGACGAGGTGGCCGAGGTCGACGAGGAGCTCATCGCCGAGGTGCTGGCGGTCGCGACGGGCATCCCGATCGTGAAGCTCTCCGAGGAGGAGTCGAGCCGACTGCTCAAGATGGAGGACGAGCTGCACAAGCGCGTCATCGGCCAGGAGGAGGCCGTCAAGGCACTCAGCCGGGCCATCCGCCGCACGCGTGCCGGACTCAAGGACCCCAAGCGTCCCGGTGGCTCGTTCATCTTCGCCGGTCCGTCCGGTGTCGGTAAGACCTGGCTGTCCAAGACGCTCGCCGAGTTCCTCTTCGGCGACGAGGACTCCCTGATCCAGCTCGACATGAGCGAGTTCAGCGAGAAGCACACCGTGTCTCGCCTCTTCGGCTCGCCCCCCGGCTACGTCGGCTACGAGGAGGGCGGCCAGCTCACCGAGAAGGTGCGCCGCAAGCCGTTCTCCGTGGTGCTCTTCGACGAGGTCGAGAAGGCCCACCCCGACATCTTCAACAGCCTGTTGCAGATCCTCGAGGAAGGTCGCCTGACCGACTCGCAGGGCCGGGTCGTCGACTTCAAGAACACCGTCATCATCATGACGACCAACCTCGGCACCCGGGACATCAACAAGAGCGTCAGCCTGGGCTTCCAGCAGTCGGGTGACGCCGCGGGCTCCTACGACCGGATGAAGGCGAAGGTCGCAGACGAGCTCAAGCAGCACTTCCGTCCCGAGTTCCTCAACCGTGTCGACGAGATCATCGTCTTCCCGCCGCTGTCGCGCCAGCAGATCGTGTCGATGGTCGACAACATGGTCACAGCCGTCGAGCTGCGGCTGAGGGACCGCGACATGCAGCTGGAGCTCACCCAGTCGGCCAAGGACCTCCTGGCCGAGCGGGGCTTCGACCCGGTGCTGGGTGCGCGGCCGCTGCGTCGCACCATCCAGCGCGAGATCGAGGACACCCTCGCCGAGAAGATGCTCTTCGGCGAGGTGGGCCCCGGCCAGATCGTGCTCGTCGACGTGGAGGGCGAGGGCCCGACGGCGACGTTCACCTTCGACGGCCAGAAGGTCAACGCCCTGCCCGACATGCCGCCGTTCGAGACGGCCGACGTCGTCGCCGACGCCGACCTGCCGCCGGTCGAGGGACCGGACGACAGCGCCGGGCCGGTCGACGTGCCGAAGTCCGACTGACCGCAGCAGACAGCAGGCGGCCCGCTCCCCACCGGGAGCGGGCCGCCTCGTCGTTGCGGGAGGCACCGCTCAGGGCAGGTCGTAGGTGTCCTCGGTGCGCTGCACCACCAGGCCGTCGGCGACCAGGGACGTCAGGCAGCGCAGCCGCTGTCCCTCCTCGGGCCACACCGCGTCGAGGCGCGAGCGGTGCACGGGCGCGTCGCTGTCGCGCAGCACGCCCAGGAGGCGGCCGCGGCACTGGCGGTCGGTGCCGGCCCAGGCCTGCCCGCGGCGTGGCGGGCCGTCGTACGTCGGGGAGCCGAGCGCGCGCCAGCTGCACTGCCCCGCCACGGGACAGTCCCCGCACCGCGGCCGGGCCGCCGTGCAGACCAGGGCGCCGAGCTCCATGACGGCGACCGCCCAGGTGGCCGCCGTGGCCTCGTCGTCGGGGAGCACGGCCGTCGCGACGTCGCGCTCCGCGCGGGTGATCGACGCCGGTGGCAGCTCGACGCCGCCGAGGGTGCGGGCGAGGACCCGTCGCACGTTCGTGTCGAGCACGACGTGGCGTCGCCCGAACGCGAAGCTGGCCACCGCGGCGGCCGTGTAGTCGCCGACGCCGGGGAGCGCGATCAGGGCGTCGTACGACGCCGGCACCTCGCCCCCGTGGCGCTCGACGACGGCCCGGGCCGCGGCGTGCAGGCGCAGCGCGCGGCGGGGGTATCCCAGGCGTCCCCACGCGCGCACGGCCTCGCCGGCGGGCTCGGCGGCCAGGTCCGCCGGCCGCGGCCAGCGCTGGAGCCACGCCTCGTGGACGGGCAGCACGCGGGCCACCGGGGTCTGCTGCAGCATCAGCTCCGAGACGAGCACCGACCACGCGCCGGCCTCGGGCCGCCGCCACGGGAGGTCGCGCTGGTGCTCGTCGTACCACCGCAGGATGGGTGCGTGCAGGTCGCTCATCGCGGCCGATGGTACGGCGCCGCGGAGTGGCAACCCGACGGCGCCCGCCCGGCTGGCTAGCGTGACGCCATGACCGCGCTGACCTCACCGAAGGGCCCGCTGCCGAACCGGGTGTACTGGGTGCGGCGATGCCTGCTGCTCGGCGTCGTCCTGGCGCTCGTCTTCGGGATCGCGCGCGTCCTCGGTGGTGGCTCCGACGCGAGCTCGGGGACGCCCACGGCGACGCGGGCCGCCGCCACCGGAGCCGCGAGCACGCCCGCCGGCACCCCCGCCGGCTCGTCGCCCGCCACCGCCGGCACCGAGACGCCGACCGGGTCACCGGCCGCCGGACCCACCACGGAGGCGCCCGGCAAGGCCACGCCCACGCCCACGCCGACTCCCGTGGCCCCGGTCACCCCCACGCCGACGAGCGTGTGCAGCAACGAGGACATCACCATCACCCCGAACGCCGACGGCGCCGCCGCGGGCGGCAAGGTGCAGTTCCTCCTCAACCTGCGCACCAAGGTGACGCCGGCCTGCACCTGGCAGGTCTCCCCGGACACCGTGACCCTCAAGATCACCTCGGGCGACGACGACATCTGGTCCAGCCGCGAGTGCCCGCGTTCCATCCCGACGCTGGACGTCACGCTCTACCGCGACTTCGATGCCACTGTGCCGGTCGTGTGGAGCGGCATGCGGTCCGGCGAGGAATGCGCGAAGCTGGTCTGGGCCGAGGCCGGGTGGTACCACCTGCTCGCCGCGACATACGCCGGCGAGCCGGTCGACCTGCAGTTCCAGCTCGGGCTGCGGGCGCCGGTGACGATCACCAAGACGGTGGAGCCGACGCCCTCGGGCGCCGTGGAGCCCGACGGCGACTGACGGGGGATCCCGGAGGCAAGGTCAGACGTAGCGCTCGAGGATGCTCGACTCCGCCAGTCGCGAGAGGCCCTCGCGCACGCTCCGGGCCCGGAGCTCGCCGACACCCTCGACGGCCTGGAGGTCGTCGATGCCGGCCGACAGCAGCTGCTGGAGCCCGCCGAAGTGCTCGACGAGCCGGTCGACGACGGCGCTCGGCAGCCGCGGCACCTTCGCGAGCAGCCGGTAGCCGCGCGGAGCGGCGGCCCCGTCGAGGTGCTCCCCGCTGCCCAGGGAGAGCGCCCGGGCCACGGAGCCGGGGTCGACCAGCTCGGTCGGCGAGAGCGCCTCGAGCTGGGCGAGCAGCTCCTGCGAGGAGCGGGTGCGACGCCCGCCCGGCAGGTAGTCGCGGATCACCAGCTCGCGCTCGGCGTCGACACCGGTCACCAGCTCCTCGAGCTGCAGCGACAGCAGGCGCCCGTCGGTGCCGAGCTCGAGCACGTAGTCCTCGATCTCGCGGGCGATGCGGGTGACCATCTCGAGCCGCTGGGCCACCACCGCCACGTCGCGCACGGTGACGAGGTCCTCGATCTCCAGGGCGGAGAGCGTGGACGCCACCTCGTCGAGCCGCATCTTGTAGCGCTCGAGGGTGGCCAGGGCCTGGTTCGCGCGGGAGAGGATCTGTCCGGCCTCCTCGAGGACATGACGGGTGTCGCCGACGTACGCCGCGATGATCTGCATCGACTGGCTGACCGAGATGACCGGGCAGCCGGTCTGCTTGGCCACCCGCTCGGCGGTGCGGTGGCGGGTGCCGGTCTCCTCGGAGGGGATCGTGTGGTCGGGCATCAGGTGCACCGCCGCCCGCTGGATCCGTGAGACGTCCTTGTCGAGGATGATCGCGCCGTCCATCTTGGCCAGCTCGCGCAGCCCGGTGGCGGTGAACGGCACGTCGAGGGTGAAGCCGCCGGTGGCGATCGACTCGACGGTCTTGTCGTGGCCCAGCACGATCAGGGCGCCCGTGCGGCCGCGCAGGATGCGCTCCAGCCCGTCACGCAGCGGGGTGCCCGGCGCGATGGACGCGAGGGTGGCACGCAGACGCAGCGTCTCCTCCGAGCGCTCGGTGCCGACCACGGTGCTCCCCATCGTCCTCGTTGCGGCGCATCGTTTCGCCGTGTGCTGCGGCTAGTCTAGGGGACGTCAGGAGCGGGGCTCGGCCCTCGTGACCTGCAACAACCGCAGCGCGGACACCACGTCGGGCACGTCGAGCACCCGCATGCCGTCGACGGTCCAGCTCTCGGGCGGGCGGGCGCCCGCAGCGCCCCGCCGCTCGCTCGGCACCACCGCGACCTTGAAGCCGAGCCGGGCCGCCTCGGCGACGCGCTGCGGCAGGTCGCGCACCCGGCGCAGCTCGCCGGCCAGACCGATCTCGCCCATGGCGACCACCCCGGTGGGAGCGGCGACGCCGAAGGTCGCGCTGGCCAGGGCGACCGCGATCGCCAGGTCGCTGGAGGGGTCGTGCAGCTTCGCGCCGCCGACGGTGGAGACGAAGACGTCGTGGGCGTGCAGGCGGATGCCGCCGTGCTGCTGGAGGACCGCCAGCACCATCGCCACCCTCGAGGAGTCGACCCCCGAGGTCGTACGGCGCGGGCGCTCGGCCGCGCTGGGGGTCACCAGTGCCTGCACCTCGGCCAGCATGGGTCGCCGGCCCTCCATGGTGACGGCCACGCACGTGCCCGGCACCTGCTGCCGGTGGTGCTCGACGAAGAGGCCGGTGGGGTCGCTGACCGCCTTGATGCCCTCCGGGGAGAGGTCGAAGCAGCCGACCTCGTCGATGGGTCCGAAGCGGTTCTTCATCGCCCGCACCATCCGGAAGCGCGAGTTGCGGTCGCCCTCGAAGTGCAGCACCACGTCGACGAGGTGCTCGAGCACCCGCGGGCCCGCGATGGAGCCGTCCTTGGTGACGTGCCCGACGATCACGGTGGTGATGTTGCGGGTCTTCGCCACCCTGATCAGCGCGGCCGCGACCTCCTTGACCTGGGTGACGCCGCCGGCCACGCCGTCGATGCCGGAGGCGCCGATGGTCTGGATGGAGTCGACCACCAGCAGCGTGGGCCGCACCTGCTCGATGTGGGAGAGGACGGCGCCGAGGTCGGTCTCGGCGGCGAGGTAGAGCTCGTCGTGGACCCCGCCGGTGCGGTCGGCGCGCAGCCGCACCTGGGAGGCGGACTCCTCGCCGGTGACGTAGAGGACCCGCTCGCGCGACCGCGCGGTCTGCGCGGCCACCTCGAGCAGCAGCGTGCTCTTGCCGACGCCCGGCTCGCCGGCCAGCAGGATGGCGGCGCCGGGCACCAGCCCACCGCCGAGCACGCGGTCGAGCTCGGGCACCCCGCTCGCGCGGAACGCCGACTCGCTCACCGAGACCTGCCCGATGGGCACCGCCGGGGTGGTGACCGGCGCGGACGCCGCCCGCAGGGTGGGCGCCGCCGCCTCCGCGACGGAGCCCCAGGCCTGGCACTCGCCGCAGCGGCCGACCCACTTGGAGGTCTCCCAGCCGCACTCCGAGCAGCGGTAGGCGGCTCGCACGCGGGGCTGTCTGCTCATGGGGGGCACGCTAGGCGAGACCGCCGACAGTCCCGCCGAGGACGCGCAGGGTTATGCTGACGACGCTTTTGGAACGATCAAGGAGTCGGGGATGTCGCATCCGGAGCAGCGGGCTGGTCGAGCGCCCGGCAACCTACCGGTCGCGCCCACGACGCTCGCCGACGTCGCCGAGCGCGCCGGCGTCTCCCGCCAGACCGTCTCCAACGCCGTCAACAACCCCGAGCTGCTGCGGCCCGCCACCCTGCGCCGCGTGCGTCAGGTGATCGCCGAGCTGGGCTACTCGCCCAACCGGGCCGCCCGGAGCCTGCGCACCCGCTCCTCCCACCTCATCGGGCTGCGGTTCACCCCCGCGCAGGAGAGCACGGCGAACGCGCTGATGGACCGTTTCCTGCACTCGCTGGTCGAGGCGACCGCCGAGCGGGGCTACCACGTGCTGCTGTTCTCCGACGACGACACCGAGCCGCTCTCGGCCTACGACCACCTGCTCCGGTCCACCGCCGTCGACGCCTTCATCGTCACCGACACCTACCTCGGCGCGCCGCAGGCGGCGTGGCTGACCGGGCAGCGGGCGCCGTTCGTGGCGTTCGGCAGACCCTGGGCGGACCCCCGGGCCACCCACGCCTGGGTCGACGTCGACGGTGCCGCCGGGGCCGAGCTGGCCACCGAGCACCTGCTCGACAAGGGCCACGAGCGGATCGCCTGGATGGGCTGGCGCAAGGACTCCTTCATCGGCGAGGACCGCCGGGCCGGCTGGCTGCGCGCCATGCACGCCCGAGGCCTGAGCACGACCGGGCTGGCGTGTCGCGTGGAGGACACCATCTCCAGCGGGCGCAGCGCGAGCGCGGTGCTGCTCGGCGAGGCCCGGCCGACGGCGTTCGTCTGCGCGTCCGACACCCTGGCCATGGGCGCGATGCACACGCTGCACGACCGAGGGCTCGTCGCCGGGCGTGACGTGGCGGTCGTGGGCTTCGACGACTCCCAGGTGGCCCAGGTCGTGCCGCCCGGCCTGACGTCGGTGCGCCAGCCGCTCGAGGACGTCGCGGTCGAGGTCGTGCGCGCCCTGCAGCGCCTGCTCGCCACCCCGCCGGTCGCCCAGCCGGGCGTCCTGCTCACCCCGACGCTGGCGGTGCGCGGGTCGAGCTGAGGATCGCGCCGCCTGGCGCTACCGCGACAGCTCGACCAGCAGGTCGCGCACGTCGACCGCGGCGATCCGCTCACCCACGGCGCCGGGACGGTTGATAAGCAGCACGGGCGCGTCGTCGTCGCGGGCGGGCAGCCGCGGCTGTCACCACGTCACAGCCCCACTTTCACCGGCGGATGTCCGGTTGGACGTCGCGCGTCAAAAGTGGCTCAGCAGCGCCTCCACCACAGGTTCACGGCGTAGTCCACCTCGGTGCCGTCGTGCGCCGCCAGCACCTCGTCGGCGACAGCGGGCGGCAGCTCGATCCGCACGACCGCCTCGAGGTCCGCCCGGTTCGCGAAGCGCCACCCCATGTCGACCGGGACCCGGCTCCACCCGTGCATGGACCAGAAGCGCTCCACGGTGTCGGGGTCGACCATCGGGTAGCCGCGGCGGAACCAGCCACCGAACGTCGAGCGGGTGGCGTCGTTGTCGATCACGAACGCCGTGCCGCCACGGCGTACGACGCGCCCGAGCTCGCGGAGCCCCGGCTCGCAGCCCGGACCGAAGAAGTAGGCCAAGCGCGCCTGCACCCAGTCGACGCTCGCGTCGGGCAGGGGGATGCGCTCCGCGAGCCCCGCCAGCACCGAGACGTTCGCTAGC
>NZ_CADCUP010000082.1 GCF_902805925.1 uncultured Nocardioides sp. | reverse complement strand
CCGCCCTCGACGGCCGCCGAGAGGATCGCGCGCTGGGCCGGGTAGACCGCGCCCTTGGTCTGCTTGCGCAGCAGCGCCGGGAACGCCGGCAGGAACGGCGCCAGCCTCGGGCTGCTGGGGGTGCCACCGGGCATCTTGTAGCCCGGCACGTCCCACGGGTTCGCGGCCGACTCGGCGTTCGCCCCCAGCCAGGCCCTCGCGGCCGGCAGCAGCTCGTCCTGGCTCTCGACGAGCTCGTCGACCAGGCCCTTCTCCCGGGCCTGGGCGGGCTTGAACCGGGTGCCCTGGAGGAGCACGTCCATCAGGGCCGACTGGAGCCCCAGCATGCGTACGACGCGGGTGACCCCGCCGCCGCCGGGCAGCAGGCCGAGCGTGGCCTCGGGCAGGCCGATCTCGGTGCGGCCGTCGTCGACGGCGATGCGGTGGTTGCACGCCAGCGCGATCTCGAGGCCGCCGCCGAGGGCGGCGCCGTTGATGGCGGCGACCACCGGCCGGGGGAACCTCTCGAGGCGGCGCAGGTCGGCCTTGACCGCCTCCGCGGAGGCGAAGACGTCGGCGGCGTCGTCCTGGGTCGCCGAGGACAGCAGCGTGAGGTTGCCGCCGGCGAAGAAGGTCCTCTTCGCGCTGGCCACCACGACCCCGGTGACGTCGTCCTGCTCGGCGTACAGACGCTCCACCGCGTCGTGCATCGAGCGCTGGTAGAGCTCGTTCATGGTGTTGGCGCCGGCGGTCGGGTCGTCGAGGGTCAGGGTGACGATGCCGTCGGCGTCGCGGTCGTAGCGGACCGCGGTCTGGGTGTCGGTGCTGGCGCTCATGGGTGCGTTCCTGTTCTAGGTCGGTGGTCGAGCAGCCGCGAGGGACGAGCGGCCTATCGAGACCTCAGACGAGCTCGACGATGGTGGCGACGCCCATGCCCCCGCCGACACAGAGGGTGGCCAGGCCCCGCCTCTGGTCGCGGCGCTCGAGCTCGTCGACGAGCGTGCCGAGGATCATGGCTCCGGTAGCTCCCAGCGGGTGGCCCATCGCGATGGCACCGCCGTTGACGTTGGTGATCTCGTGGCTGATGCCCATGTCCTGGATGAAGCGCATCGCCACGGCGGCGAACGCCTCGTTCATCTCCCACAGGTCGATGTCGGACACCTCGAGGCCGGCCCTGGCCAGCGCCTTGCGGGCGGCGGGGGCGGGGCCGGTGAGCATGATCGTGGGGTCGGCGCCGGACACGCCGGTCGCCACGATGCGGGCGCGCGGCGTGAGCCCGAGCTCGGCGCCGACCTGCTCGCTGCCGATGGCCGTGATCGCGGCGCCGTCCACGATGCCGGAGGAGTTGCCGGCGTGGTGGACGTGGTCGATCCGCTCGACCCAGTGGTACTTCTCCAGGGCGACGTCGTCGAAGCCGGCGTCGCGGCCCATCGAGGCGAAGCTCGGCGTGAGGCGGGCCAGCCCCTCCGGCGAGGTGTCGGGGCGGATCAGCTCGTCGTGGTCGAGCACGGTCAGGCCATTGATGTCGGTGACCGGCACCACGGAGCGGGCGAAGTAGCCGTTGGCCCACGCCTTGGCCGCGCGGTGGTGGGACTCGGCGGCGAAGGCGTCGACCGCGGCGCGGTCCCAGCCGCCGAGGGTGGCGATCAGGTCGGCGCCGATGCCCTGCGGCACGAAGCCGGTGATCAGCGCGGTGGCGGGGTCCATGGCCCAGGCGCCGCCGTCGGAGCCCATGGGCACCCGGCTCATCGACTCGACGCCGCCGGCGAGGATCAGGTCCTCGAAGCCGCTGCGGACCCGTTGCGCGGCCTGGTTGACCGCCTCCAGGCCAGAGGCGCAGAAGCGGTTGAGCTGCACGCCCGCGACGGTCTCGGGGAAGCCGGCCACCAGGGCGGCGGTCTTGGCGATGTCGCCGCCCTGCTCGCCGATGGGGGTGACGACGCCGAGCACGACGTCGTCGACGCGGTGGGGGTCGAGCGTCGGGTTGCGGCGCTGCACCTCCTCGAGCACCCCGACGATCAGGTCGATCGGCTTGACCTCGTGGAGGGAGCCCACGGCCTTGCCCTTGCCGCGCGGCGTACGGATGTGGTCGTACACGAATGCTTCTGCCATGACCGTCCTAGGGGAGAGCTGCCTACCTCGATTGTGACACTATTGCTGTCACTGTGGTCAAGGGTCGCCGTGTGGCGCCTGTCACCCGATCAAGGAGCACCTGTGTACGAGCCGGCCCCGGAGCCCGACAGCGTCCACCCGCTGCGCGGCCTGCTGACCCTCGACGAGCTGACGCGGCGGGTCGGCCTGAGCGTGCGCAACGTGCGGTTCTACACCACCCGCGGCCTGGTGCCGCCGCCGATCCGGCGCGGCCGGTCGGGCTACTACTCCCCCGACCACGTGGCCCGGCTCGAGCTCGTGCAGGAGCTGCAGGGGCACGGGTTCACGCTGTCGGCGATCGAGAAGTACGTCTCCGGGATCCCGGCCACCGCCACCCCCGAGGACATCGCGCTGCACCGCACGATGCTCGCCCCGTGGGAGGCCGAGCGCCCGGTCGAGATGAGTCGCAAGGAGCTGACCGCCCGGGCCGGCCGTGAGCTCTCCGACGGCGAGCTGGAGACCCTCGGCGCGCTGGGCATCGTCTCCCCGGTCAAGCGCGGGCGGTGGGAGGTGGCCACCTCCCAGCTCTCCGTCGGCATCGGCCTGCTGGACCTCGGCTTCCCCGCCGAGGCCGCCGTCGCCGCCGCCGACCTCTACGCCGCCCACGGCCGGGCCATCGCCCAGGAGCTGCACGAGCTGTTCCGGACGACGGTGTGGCCGGCCTACAAGGAGTCGGGCACGAGCCCCGAGAGGCTGCGCGAGGTGGTCGAGCGGCTCAAGCCGCTGTCGATCGCCTCGCTGGTCTCCGCCTACGAGGCGGCGATGGATGAGACCAAGCGCGAGAACATCGCGCGCCGCACGCGCTGACACACTGCCGGGAGACGCCCCCAGGAGCACGAAGCCCCGCCACGCGGGTGCGTGACGGGGCGAGGCGCTACTCGGGTCAGGACTTGAAGGCGTCCTTGACGTCGCCGGCGGCGTCCTTGACCTTCTCGCCTGCGTTCTTGGCGTGAGCCTCGGACTGGTCGGCCCGGCCCTCACCCTCGAGGCGCTCGTTGTCGGTCGCCTTGCCGGCGCCCTCCTTGGCCTGGCCGCCGAGGTCCTCGGCCTTGTTCCGTGCCTTGTCCGCGAGTCCCATGAGTGGTCCTTTCGTCGTGGCTGTCATCACCAGCCAAGCACGGAGCCGGTGAGACGGCGCCCGTCCGAAGAGGTGGGAGGGTCAGCGGCGGCCGGAGCTGAACGACGCGGCGCTGTGCGAGCCGCCACCGCCGCTGCCGGCCGAGCCACCACGTCGTGAGCGCTGACCACCTTGGCGCTGGCCCTGCGACGAGCCCGGCGCGGCGCCCTGGCCGGTGCCTCCCGAGCGCTGGCCTCCGGAGCGCTGGCCTCCGGAGCGCTGGCCGCCCGACTGCTGGCCGGTGCCCCGGTTGCCGCCGCCGCGGGCACGGTTGCGACCCCCGCCGGAGCGGCGGGCGCGGCCCTGGCCGGTCGGCGAGGAGCCGCCACCGGCGCCGGCCGGCACCTCGACGACGTAGCCGCCGGGCACGAGCGTGCGCTCCCCGGGCACCAGCTGCACCAGGATCGGGTGGCTGATGCCGTCGACGCGGGTGATGGTCGGCTTGATGCCGGCCGCGCGGGTGAGGTCGCGGACCTCACGCACCTGGTCGCTGGTCATCATCGTCACCACCGTGCCCTCGGCCCCGGCCCGCGCCGTACGACCGGAGCGGTGCAGGTAGGCCTTGTGCTCCGAGGGCGGGTCGGCGTGCACGACCAGGGAGACGTCGTCGACGTGGATGCCGCGGGCCGCGACGTCGGTGGCGACGAGCGTGCTCGCCAGGCCGGCGTGGAAGGCGTCCATGTTGCGGGTGCGGGCGTTCTGCGACAGGTTGCCGTGCAGCTCGACCGCCGGCACGCCCAGCTTGTTGAGCTGACGGGCCAGCGCCTTGGCGCCGTGCTTGGTGCGGGTGAAGACGACCGTGCGGCCGGGGCCGCTGGCGAGGTCGGCCAGCACGGGCAGCTTCTGCTCGCGGCCGCCGAGGTGCAGCACGTGGTGGGCCATCGTGGAGATCGGCGACTGCGCCGAGTCGGCCTCGTGGGTGACGGGACTGGTCAGGAAGCGCTTGACCAGGACGTCGATCGCCTTGTCGAGCGTGGCCGAGAACAGCAGCCGCTGGCCCGACTGCGGGGTGCGGTCGAGGATCCGGCGCACGCCGGGCAGGAAGCCGAGGTCGGCCATGTGGTCGGCCTCGTCGAGCACGGTGATCTCGATGTTCGACAGGTCGCAGTGGCCCTGACCGATGAGGTCCTCGAGGCGGCCGGGGCAGGCCAGCACGATGTCGGCGCCCTTCTTCAGGCCGGTGACCTGCGGGTTCTGGCCCACGCCGCCGAAGACGGTCTGGGTGCTCAGGCCGGCGGCCTTGGCCAGCGGCAGGAGGGCGGCGTGGATCTGGCCGACCAGCTCCCGCGTCGGCGCGAGGATCAGCGCGCGCGGCTTGCGCGGCATCGCCGGCAGCTTGGCGGCGTCGAGGCGCGCGACCATCGGGAGCAGGAAGGCGTAGGTCTTGCCCGAGCCGGTGCGGCCGCGGCCGAGCACGTCGCGCCCGGCCATGGAGTCGGGCAGCGTCGCTGCCTGGATCGGGGTGGGAGAGGTGATGCCCTGCTGCTCGAGGAGAGCGGACAGGGCGGTGGGCACGCCGAGGTCGGCGAAGGTCTGGGAAGACAAGGAGAATTGCTTTCGGTTGGCGTCTCGCCAACACATCACGCCGTATCGGCGGAGGTGTGCCTCCATGCGGAGGGCGCCATCTCGATCTCGTCGAGATCCTGCGCTGCACCCGGGGCAAGACTGGCCGGGCTGCTGAGGCCAACACTAGTCGGCGGCCGGGTGTTCCGTGGAATCCCGGGGATACCGCCGGCGTGTCAGCGGAAGGCCAGCACCCCGTCGTCGATCCGGCCGCGGCGGATCGACCGCACGTCGTACAGGTAGTTCTGCCGCAGCCTCCACGGCTCGGTGCCGCCCTGCTTGGGCAGGGCGTCGATCGAGCGCAGGACGTAGCCGGCCATGAAGTCCATGAAGGGCAGCCGCTCGACGTCGGGGTCGTCGACGGGTACGACGATGCGCCGGCCGCGCTGGTCCAGGTGCGCCAGCACCCGGCAGACGAACTCGGCGACGAGGTCCGCCTTCAGCGTCCAGGAGGCGTTGGTGTAGCCGATCGTGTAGGCGAAGTTCGGCACGCCCGAGAGCATCAGCGCCTTGTAGGCCAGCGTGCCGGGCAGGTCGACCTTCTCGCCGTCCACGACGAGGTCGATGCCGCCGAAGGCGACCAGGTTGAGGCCGGTGGCGGTGACGACGACGTCGGCCTCGAGCTCCTCGCCGGAGGACAGCCGGATCCCCGTGGGGGTGAAGCGGTCGATCGTGTCGGTCACCACGGAGGCGTCGCCGCGGGAGATCGAGCGGAACAGGTCGCCGTCGGGCACCAGGCACAGCCGCTGGTCCCAGGGGTTGTAGACCGGCTTGAAGTGGGTGTCCACGTCGTACCCCGCGGGCAGGGCCTTGGCCGTCGCCCTGCGGATCACCCCGCGCATGAAGTCGGGCCGCTTCTGCGAGAGCGCGTAGATGCCCGTGGTCACGCCGACGTTCTTCCACCGGGTGGCGGCGTACGACAGCGGCTCGGGCAGCACCCTGCGGAGGCCCGCGGCGATCCGGTCGACCGCCGGCAGGGAGAGGACGTACGTCGGGGAGCGCTGCAGCATCGTGACGTGGCCCGCCCCGGAGTCGGCGAGCGCCGGCACCAGCGTGACGGCGGTGGCGCCGGAGCCGATCACGACCACCTTCCGCCCGGCGTGGTCGAGGTCCTCGGGCCAGTGCTGGGGGTGGACGACCCGGCCGGCGAACTCCTCGATGCCCTCGAACTGCGGGGTGAAGCCCCGGTCGTAGTCGTAGTAGCCGCTGGTGGCCCACAGGAAGCTGCACGTGATCTGGAACGGCTCGCCGTCGTGGGTGCCGGTCACGGTCCAGCGCGCGGTGTCGGTGTCCCAGGAGGCGCCGGTGGCGTGCATGCCGTAGCGGATGTGGCGGTCGACGCCGTACTCCTCGGCGGTCTCGCGGACGTAGGCGAGGATCGAGGGACCGTCGGCGAGCGCCTTCTCCCCGCGCCAGGGCTTGAAGCGGTAGCCGAGGGTGTACATGTCGGAGTCGGAGCGCACCCCGGGATAGCGGAAGAGGTCCCACGTGCCGCCGCTGGCCGCGCGTCGCTCGAGGATCGCGTAGGAGCGCTGCGGGTGCGTGCGGCTGAGCTGGCAGGCGGCGCCGATGCCGGAGAGGCCCGCGCCGATGAGGAGGACGTCGACGTGCTGGGGGGTCGTGCTGGTCATGCCTGGACCGCCGTTCCGTTGTCGAGGAGGGCGTCCACGCCCTCGATGCCCCAGGCGGTGAGTGCCGCGCTGGTGTGGGCGCCGGCCGCGTGCGCCGGCGGGAGGCCGAGGGTGGCCGGGGTGCGGGAGAAACGGGGGGCCGGCGCCGGCTGGGTGATGCCGTCGGCCTCGACGAAGGTGCCGCGCGCCGCGAGGTGCGGGTGCCGGGGCGCCTGGGAGAGCGGGAGGACGCAGGCCACGCAGGCGTCGGTGCCCTCGAGCAGCGCGACCCACTCCGCCTGGGTGCGCTCCGCGAACCTGGCCGTGAGGGCGGCGCGGATGACCGGGTGGTTCGCCGGGTCGTCGCGGTCGGGCAGGTCGAGCGCGAGCAGGCGCACGAGCTCGGCCCAGAACCGCGGCTCCAGTGCCCCGACCGCCATGTGCCGGCCGTCGGCGGTCTCGTAGACGTCGTAGTACGGCGTGCCGCCGTCGAGCAGGCCGGACGCGCGCTCCTCGCGCTGGAGGCCGGTGGCGGCCATCGTGACAGCTATCGCGTTGAGGTGCGCGGTGCCGTCGACGACGAGGTAGGTCGACCCGCCGCCGAAGTCGCCGAGCAGGTTGGCCGGGAAGTGCGGCCGGTCGCGATCCTGCCCCAGCCCGAACAGCGCGCCGGTGACCGCGACGTAGTCGAGGTCGTGGCCGGCCGCGTGGGCGAGCGGACCGTCCTGGCCCCAGCCGGTCATCCGGCCGTAGACCAGGCGCGGGTTGCGCGCCAGGCAGGCCTCGGGGCCGAGCCCGAGCCGCTCCGTGGTGCCCGGGCGCAGGCCCTCGACGAGCATGTCGGCCGTCTCCACGAGCGCCAGCACCGTCTCCACCGCCTCGGGGCGCTTCAGGTCCAGCGCCACGCTGGGCCGGCCGCGGTTGAGCACGTCCTTCGCGCCGGCGTCGAAGTCACCGCCGCCCGGCCGGTCGACCCGCACCACGTCGGCCCCCAGGTCGGCCATCAGCATGCAGGCGTGCGGCCCGGGCCCGATGCCCGCCAGCTCGACCACCCGGACCCCGCGCAGCGGCCCGGTCCCCCGGCCGAGCTCGATCTCCATGAGGCGATTCTGACAGAGGTGGTGTCAGCGTTGCAGCGTCGAGCCCCGCGAGGGAGGGGACGCGACGCCTCGGCCTCGCGAGCCCGGGGTACGTCTGCGGCACGCGTCGTCCTGACCACCACTTGCAACTCGTTGCATAGCCCGGCACACTGGCTCCGTGGCCCTCGAGCACGCTCTCCTCGTCGCGCTCCGCGAGCAGCCTGGTGCGGGGCTCGACCTCACGCGGCGCTTCGAGAAGTCGATCGGCTACTTCTGGCATGCCACCCACCAGCAGATCTACCGCGTGCTGGCGCGGATGGAGGCCGACGGCTGGGTGCACGCGGAGGCGGTGGCGCAGACGGGCAGGCCCGACAAGAAGGTGTACGCCGTCACGGCCGCGGGCGAGCGGGAGCTGGCCGACTGGCTGGCGGCGCCCACACCCGTGGAGACCTTCCGCAGCGAGCTCGCCGTCAAGCTCCGCGGGGCGTCGTACGGCGAGAGGACGGCCGTGCTCGCCTCGGTCCGCGACAACCTCGCCGACCACCGGGCACGGCTCGCGCACTACGAGCAGCTCGCGAGACGCGGCTACCCCCGGCCCGGGTCGCTGACCGGGCACGAGCTCGACCAGTACCTCGTGCTGCGCGGCGGCATCGGGCTGGAGCAGTTCTGGATCGACTGGCTCGAGGAGTACCTGCACGCGCACCGGGGTCTCGACACGCCCCGCTCGTCCCTCGCGGGGCACTCGGCCACCGAAGGGACCGATCGATGACCTACGCCCACCTGCTGGCGCCGCTGACCATCGGCTCGCTCACCCTGCGCAACCGCGTGGTGATGGGCTCCATGCACACCGGGCTCGAGGACCGCCCGTGGGACGTCGACCGGCTGGCGGCGTACGTCGCGGAGCGGGCCCGCGGCGAGGTCGGGCTCATCATCACCGGGGGCTACGCGCCCAACAGGCGCGGCTGGCTCAAGCCGTTCGCGTCCGAGATGACCACCCGCCTCCAGGCGATGCGACACCGCCGGGTGACCGGGGCCGTGCACGCCGAGGGCGGCGCGATCGCCCTGCAGGTGCTGCACGCGGGCCGCTACGGCTACCACCCGTTCAGCGTCGGCGCCTCGGCGAGGAAGTCGCCGATCACACCGTTCCGGCCCACCGCGCTGTCGACCCGCGGTGTCGACCGGACGGCGTCCGACTTCGCCCGCGCGGTCCTGCTGGCGCAGAAGGCGGGGTACGACGCGGTCGAGATCATGGGCTCCGAGGGCTACCTGATCAACCAGTTCCTCGCCGCGCGCACCAACGACCGCACCGACGCGTGGGGCGGCACGGCCGAGAGGCGGATGCGGTCCCCCCC
>NZ_CADCUP010000081.1 GCF_902805925.1 uncultured Nocardioides sp. | reverse complement strand
CGGAGAGGGCGAGCGCCGAGCCGAGGACTCCGAGCAGCAGGCGCCTCACGGGGTCACCACCAGCTGCGCCAGCACGGCACCGGCCGCCAGCAGGGCGCCCACGAGGGCGATGCCCGGTGAGGGGCTGCTCACGTCGACCTCCCGGCGGCGCCGCAGTCAGTCGCCGTGGCTGGTGACGATGTCCTCGGACGCCGCCCAGGCGGCGAGGTCGCGCTTCTCGATGGCGGCGGCCATCAGGTCGGGGAAAAGGTCGGGGGTGCACGCGAAGGCCGGCACCCCCACCTCGGCGAGGGCTGCGGCGTGCGCGGCGTCGTACGACGGGGCGCCGGAGTCGCTGAGGGCGAGCAGCGCCACCATCGTGGCGCCCGAGCCGACGACGTCGCGGGCGCGCCGCACCATCTCCTCCGCGATGCCGCCCTCGTAGAGGTCGCTGATCAGCACCAGCACGGTGTCGGCCGGCTGCCGGACCAGCCCCTGGCAGTAGGCCAGCGCCCGGTTGATGTCGGTGCCCCCGCCGAGCTGGACGCCGAACAGCACGTCGACGGGGTCGTCCAGCTCCTCGGTCAGGTCGACGACCTCGGTGTCAAAGGCCACCAGGCTCGTCGACACCGAGCGCATGGAGGCGAGGACGGCACCGAACACGCTGGCGTAGACGACCGACTCCGCCATCGAGCCCGACTGGTCGAGGCAGAGGATGACGTGCCGCTCGACCTGGTTGGCGCGGCGGGCGTAGCCGACGAGCCGCTCCGGCACGACGGTGCGGTGCTCGGGCAGGTAGTGCTGGAGGTTGGCGGCGATCGTGCGCCGCCAGTCGATGTCGGCGGGTCGCGGTCGGCGGGTGCGGGCGGCCCGGTTGAGGGCACCGGTGACCGCCTGGACCGTGCGGGCGCGCAGCCGCTCCTCGAGCTCGTCGGTGACCCGGCGTACGACGGAGCGCGCGGTGGCCCTGCTGTGCTCGGGGATGACCCGGCCCAGCCCGACGAGCGTGGTGACCAGCTTGATGTCGGGCTGGACCGCCTCCATCATCTCCGGCTCGGTGAGCAGCTGGTAGAGCCCGAGCCGCTCCATGGCGTCGGCCTGCATCACCTGCACCACCGAGGACGGGAAGTAGGTGCGGATGTCGCCGAGCCACCGGGCGACCCGCGGGGCGGAGCCGCCCAGCCCGCCGCGTCGCTCACCGTCGTACAGCGCGGCCAGCGCCTGGTCGCGCTGCTGGTCGGCCGCACCGAGCCCGGCGGCGAGGTCGATCCCGTCGGCGGCGCCGCCACCGAGCACCAGCCGCCAGCGGGTGAGCCGGTCGCGGGTCACGACGCCTTCCCCCCTCGGAGCCCGAGCAGCTCGGCGACGCGCAGGGCGGCCGGCAGGCCGCGCTCGAGGTCCAGGGCCGTCGAGGCGACGGCCAGGGGCCGGTCGGGCTGCCGCAGCCGGGTGCCGATCTGGCGGCGCGCTCCGGTGTCGAAGCGCGAGAAGGTACGCCGCAGCAGGGGCAGCAGGTCCTCGAACACCTCGTCGCCGACCGAGGCGACCCACTCGTCGACGATGCGCAGGAGCTCGCGGTCGTGCAGGAGCAGCAGCGCGTCGCCCTGCAGGAACCCGTCGAGCCAGGCGGCTCCCGCGACGGCCCCGGCACCGGGCGACAGCCGGCGTGCCAGGCGCCTGGCCGTCTCGGCCGGCTCCAGGACGCCGGCGTCGAGCAGCAGCCGGTTGGCCCGGCCCGCCACCGCCCCGTTGATCCGGTCGTCGGCGGCCACGGCCGCGAGCGCGCCGCGCCACGGCTCGGTGAGCGTGGCGTCGTCCACCAGGGCCACGCCGCGGTGGGCGCCGTCGATGGCCTCGCGCATCGCCGACGCGGCCTCGTCGTCCAGTGAGGAGCACGCCGGGCGCAGCCCCACCGAGGCCCGGGTGACCACGGTCTCCAGGACGCCGGCCACGCGCGCGGTGTCGGCGCCGCGCACGTCGCCGTACCTCCTGGTGCGTGCCAGCGGCTCGACGCTGCGGAGCAGGGCCAGCGTGTCGTGCTGGCGCGCGGTGCGCTCGGCGAGCGTGTCGACCACCGCCGCGAGCGCACCGGGCAGGTCGGCGGTGAGGCACTCCCCCACCAGGGCGCCGAGCACGGCGAGGTCGGGTGCCCGCTCCGCCGTCTCGGCGACCTTTGACTCCGCCGCGGCGAGCACCGTGGTGCCGTGCAGGCCGGCCTCGATCAGCGCGACGGAGAGCTCGGGCTCCCACCGCAGCTCCCAGGCCTCCTTGAACGTGCCGGTGGAGCGGCCCGCGTCGGTCTCGGTCCCCCACGGGACCTCGAGCAGCCGCAGCCGGTGCAGCAGCACCGACCGGTCGCGCTGGGAGTCCTTGCGCAGGTCCAGGGTGATCGTGGTCGCGGTGGCGGTGGGCTTGAGCCGCAACGTCCGCTGCTGCCGGGCGAGGTCCTGGGCCAGCGGGGTGAGCGGCACCGACGCCGGCACCCGTCCGAGCTCCTGGCCGATCACCAGCCGCTCGCGCACCAGCGCCAGCGGCAGCTCGGAGCCGCCGCACAGCACGGTCTGGGTCGCGTCGACCAGCTCGCTGAGCCCGACCGAGGGCCGACCGCGCACGGCGGCGAGGGCGTCGGCGATCCGCACCGCCTCCACCACGCTGGCCGGTGCGGCGTCGATCCCCTCGGCGCGCAGCTCGCGGGCGGTGCGCGTGAGCCAGCCGGCCACCACGTCGTCGCCGCGCTCCCAGGAGGCGAAGAGGTGCTGGTACCACCCCGGCGAGGTGACGCCGGCGCCGTACCCGCTGGCGAAGGCGAGCCGGCCGGCGCTCCACGGCACCCACGTGGTGGCGACCTTGGTGCGCGGCAGGCCGGCCAGCAGCCTGGTGTCGCGCGTCGCCGGCGGCCACGCGTCGGGGTGGACGGCGGGCGCGTGGAACGCGCCGCACACGAACGCCACCCGGCGGGCGCCGCCCTTGAGCACCGCGCGGAGGACCCGGCGCATGGCCGCCTCGCGCCGGTCGTTCTCGAGGTCCTCGTCGTGGAGGTCGGCGCGCACCTCGGCCATCGCCTCCCGGATCGCCACGAAGGTGCCCAGGCTCGAGGTGGTGCGGTGCTCGACGGCGTCCTCCCACCACCGCTCCGGGTCGTCGTAGCCGGCCGCTCGGGCGAGCGTGCCGATCGGGTCGGGCCGGTGCGGTGCCCGGACGTCGTCGTCCCGCTCCCCCAGGGTGTGGGCGGCCGGCAGGTCGGCGAACCGGACGGGTACGTCGCGGGCGCGCGCCCAGCGCAGGGCGACCCACTCGGGCGAGAAGGACGCCAGCGGGTAGAAGGACGCGCGGCGCGGTGCGTCGGCGGCGTACACCAGGGCGGCGACCGGAGGGACCAGGCCGGGGTCGACGGCCGTCTCGACGAGCACGTCGAGCTCGGGGGCGCCCTCGATCACGACCGCGTCGGGGGCGAGCTCCTCCAGCGCCCCGAGCACCGACCGGGCCGACCCGGGGCCGTGGTGGCGGACGCCGAGGACCTCGATGCGGGGCGCCGCCACGGCAGCGTCGGCGGCGTCGGCTGCGTCGTCAGAGGAGGTCACGGCAGGCGCGGTAGAGGTCGGTCCACTCGGGGCGGTCCTTGACGACGGTCTCGAGGTACTCCTGCCAGACGATCCGGTCCTGCACGGGGTCCTTGACGACCGCGCCGGTGATGCTGGCGGCCACGTCGTCGGCGCGGATGACCCCGTCGCCGAAGTGGGCGGCCAGCGCGGCACCGTTGGTCATCACCGAGATCGCCTCGGCGGTCGAGAGCGTCGCGGACGGCGACTTGACCGTCGTCCGGCCGTCGAGGGTCGCGCCGGAGCGCAGCTCGCGGAAGACGTGGACGACCCGGGTGATCTCCGAGAGCGCCTCGAGCTCCGCGGGCAGCTGCAGCGAGCGGCCGAGCGCGGCGACGCGGGTGCGGACGATGTCGACCTCCTGCTCGAGGGTGTCGGGCAGCGGCAGGACGACGGTGTTGAACCGGCGACGCAGCGCGGAGGACAGGTCGTTGACGCCCTTGTCGCGGTTGTTGGCGGTGGCGACGAGGTTGAACCCGTGCTGGGCCTGCACCTCCGTGTCGAGCTCCGGCACGGGCAGGGTCTTCTCCGACAGGATCGAGATGAGCGCGTCCTGGACGTCGGCCGGGATGCGGGTCAGCTCCTCCACGCGTACCAGGCTGCCGGTCTCCATGGCGCGCATCACCGGGCTCGGCACCAGCGCGTCGCGGGACGGGCCCTCGGCGAGCAGGCGGGCATAGTTCCACCCGTAGCGCAGCGACTCCTCCGCCGTGCCGGCCGTGCCCTGCACGACCAGCGTCGAGCGGCCGCTGACGGCCGCGGCGAGGTGCTCGCTGACCCAGGTCTTCGCCGTGCCGGGCACGCCGAGCAGCAGCAGCGCCCGGTCGGTGGCCAGGGAGGCGACCGCGATCTCCATCAGCCGTCGCGGACCGAGGTACTTCGCGCTGATCTCGGTCCCGTCGTCGAGCCGGCCCCCGAGGAGGTACGTCGTCACCGCCCACGGCGAGAGCCGCCAGCTCGGCGGGCGGGGCTTGTCGTCCGACGCCTCCAGCGCGGCCAGCTCGTCGGCGTACACGTCCTCGGCATGGCCGCGGAGCACCTGCTCCGTGCTCGGCTCGTCGGTCTGCGGCGTGGTCATGCGAAGGCCTCCGTGATGGTCGGGACGAGCGAGAGGTGCTGGGCCAGCTGGTGGAACGGGTCGGTGGGGCCGGCACCGGTGGCCGCCAGCCGCTGCACGGCGCCGGCCGTGGCGGGGTGGAGGCCCTCGGCGAGGGTGGCGACGAGGTCGGGGAGGTGGTGCGGGTGACGGTCGAGCCGGGCCAGCCTCGTCACGATCCTCGCACTCGTGCGCTCCGGCCACGGTCCGGGCGCCAGGCGGAGCGCGGAGACGAGCTCGGGCACGTCCTTCACCCGCTCGATGCGAGCCAGCATGCGCTCGGCCACCTCCTCGGCGGGCAGGCACCGCGCCAGCCCGGGGTCCCACACCCGGTCGAGCAGGGCCCGTGCCCAGGTGGCGTCCCGGCGGCCCACGGCGCTGCCCTGCAGGCCGGCGAGCGCGTCGGCGTCGCCGAGGGTGCCGACGATGGTGGCGGCGTCCAGGCCGGTGGCGCGGGTCCAGGTCTCGAACGGCGCCCCCGCCGCCAGCCGCTGGAGCCAGAACCCCCGCTCTGACCGACCCCTCGGCGCGGCTGTCAGCCCGTCGCGCACGGCCTCCTTCGTCGGCCTCGTCGGCAGTTCGACGTGAATCGTCCTGCGCACCAGGCCGGAGGTGCTGAGCAAGGGGGCCAGGACGTCGCCGAGGCGCCGGGCACGCCGGGACTCGGGCAGCCGGTCGAGCAGGCGGTACGCCGTCTCCCGCACGCCCTGGGCCCGGTCGTCGAGGGCCCGCTCCAGCAGCGGCTCGTCAGCCGGGGAGAGCCCCACCTCGAGGCAGGCGAGCAGCTCGGAGCGGACGACGGCGGCGTCCTGTCGCCAGGTGGACCCCAGCAGGGCGCGCCCGCCCTCCGGGTCGCGCGCCCTGACCCGGCGGAGCCGCACGGCGCGGTCCAGGGTCGGCAGCAGCTCCCAGTCGCCGTCGTCGGCCCGCTCGGCCGGATCTCCTCCGGCGGCGGCCCAGGCCCAGGCGGGGTTCTGTGCCGCGAGCCAGGTGCCGCGGTGGTCGAGCACCGGCACCACGGCCGGGCGCAGGAGGGCGGTCGTGCTCGCCCTCTCCAGCAGCGGCACGAGTGCCTGGTGGTGGGCCCGCCGCCCGGTGGCCCGGGCCGTGCGCAGCCACACCAGCAGCGAGTACGGCGCCAGCCGCGCGCCGACGGGCGGCTGGGTGAGGAGCAGGTCGAGCAGCTGGCGGGCGCGGTCGGGCGGCGGTGCGTGCTCGTCGTCAGGGGCAGGGGTCGCCGCCTCCTCGCCGTGCCGGGGGGCGGTGCCGGCCCGGCGGAGCGCGGCGGCGACCGCGACCGCGTCGAGCAGTGCCGTCTCGGGCGGCGCTCCCTGCGTCGGCCGCGGCAGGACGGGTGGGGACTCGGGCACCGGGCGGCGCGCCGTACCGACGAGGGCGGCGGTCGCCAGGTCCTCGCGCCACTGGTCGATGCTCACCGCGCCTCCCCCGCCGGGTCGAGGTCGACGGCGAGCGGCCGGAACCCACCGTCCTCCAGCTCGCCGAAGACGGTCGTCGGCCGGCCGCCGGTGAGCGCGGCGAGCCGCCAGGGATCACCGGCGGCGAGCAGCGGCACGCCGGCGCCGGCGGGGTCGTGCACACCGCTCGCCGTCAGAGCGACCCCGGCCAGCACGACGGGGATGCGCGAGGTCCAGGGGTTGCCGGCCCAGGCGTCGGCGAGCTGCGCATGGGCCGCGTCGAGGGACACGCCGTCGGGGAGCTTGGCGTCGGTGCTCACGAGCGCGGGCTCGGTGGCGAACAGCGCCCGCCGCGGCCCCGACCCCGGGTAGCGGGCGACGGTGGCGTCCAGGACCGAGCCGACGAGCCGGGCGGCCGGCAGTGACGTGCCGCGCGCGGCGAAGTCGAGCACGACGACCGTCTCGGCCGTGCCGATGGAGCGCAGCCAGGTGCGCTGCTGCTGGAGCCGGCCGTCGTCGCTGCGGTGCGCGCCGAGCACCTGCCAGTGGTCGTCGACGGCGTCGGCGGCGCGCACCTCCTCGGTCGGCACCGGCCACCCGACGTACACCCGGAGGTCGGCACGGCCCCGCTCGTCGAGGTCGTCGCGGCGCTGCCACGCGCGCGCCGCCGTCCACCAGCGGCCGAGCTCGCCGAGCAGGTGGTCGGCCCAGTCGTCGCGGCGGTTGACCTCCGACCCGGCGTCGCGGACCCGCTCGGCCAGGCCCGGCAGCTGGGCGTCGACGAGCCGGGCGGCCGCGGCGTCCCACCACGACAGGGGCTGTCGCTTGGCCGCGATGGTGCCGCCGCGGACGAGGTCGGCCAGCCACAGCGAGAGCTCCTCCATCCCCGCGTCCATCAGCGCCATCCGCTGGGCCAGCCGCTTCGCGCGCGCCTCCGGGTCGACCTCCTTCTTCGCGGGCTCGGCGGCGTCCACGGCCCGTTGCGCCCTCGTCGCCGCCCACTCGCGCGCGAAGTCGGCGCCTTCTGCTGCGTCCGCGACCGACCCGCTGCCGTCGACCCAGAGGAGCAGCAGCGCGAGCGCGTGCTTGCAGGGGAACTTCCGGCTCGGGCAGGAGCACCGGTACGCCGGCCCGGTCAGGTCGATGCTCACCTGGTACGGCGTCCTCCCCGACCCCTGGCACCGCCCCCAGACCAGGGTGTCGGTGCTGCCGGTCCCCGACCACGGTCCCGGCCGCGCGAGCCTGCGGGCAGCGGCCATCGACGAGGGGTCGGGGGCGGCCTTCTCGACCGCCTTCAGGGTCCACCGGGTCATGGTGGGGACATCATGCCTGCGGGCACCGACGGCGCACCGCGCTGATCCGGCGACGACGGGGTACCACCGGTCCATGGCTGACAAGGACGTGGTGCGGACGCTGCTCGACCAGCACGGCACGACGTACGCCGAGGACGCCGGCATCACGATGGCCGACAAGCCCGCGCCGCTGTGGCAGCTGCTCGTGCTGAGCCTGCTGCTGTCGGCGCGGATCAGCTCCGAGATCGCCGTCGCGGCGGCCCGCGAGCTCTTCGACGCCGGCTGCGGCACCGCGCACGGCACCCGCGACACCACCTGGCAGCACCGCGTCGACGCGCTCGGCCGCGGCCACTACCGCCGCTACGACGAGCGGACCTCCACCCAGCTCGGCGAGCTCGCCGACGTGGTGATGGAGGAGTACGCCGGCGACCTCCGCAGGCTGCACGAGCGGGCCGACGACGTCGGCGACCTCGACGAGGCGCTGCAGCAGTTCAAGGGCATCGGCCCCGCCGGGGCCGCGATCTTCCTCCGCGAGGTGCAGGGCGTGTGGCCCGACATCGCGCCGTACGTCGACGACCTCGCCGCCAAGGGCGCCGACCGCCTGGGGCTGCCGAAGGACCCGGACAAGGTCGCCGGTCTCGTGTCCGGCAAGGAGCTCCCCCGGCTGGTCGCGGCCTTCGTCCGGGCCGCCCGGGACGTGGACGTCGTGGCGGACGTCGAGGACGCCTGAGGTCGACGGCCAGTTGTCCACAGGCCCGGACCTCCGGGGTTCCGCCGGGAGCCCGTGGCGGGAAGAGTCGCCCCCAGATGTAGTCGTCCGGCTCCGGCCGGTGCACCTCGGGAGGCACCATGTTCGTCCGGCTCGACCCTGCTCAGCTGTCCCTGGGCGCTGACGCCGTCGAGGAGCGGGCCGCCGACATGGCGGCCCGTCGTGCTCGGATCGAGGCGTCGGTCGAGGCGCTCCTCGCGGGCTGGCACGGGGACGCCGCCGCCCGGTTCGCCGGGCTGTGGGAGGAGTGGCGCACCGGCGCCGACGGCGTGATCGCCGGCCTCGCGGCGAGCTCGGTGGCGCTGCGGTCGGCGCGCGACGACGCGTCCATTGCGGATGCTTCGTCCTCCGAGACGCACGACCTGCTGTGCAGGCGGCTGGGATGACCGACTACGGGGTCGACGTCGACGAGCTGGCCGCCGTGATCGCGGCCATGGACTCCTGCGGCCAGGACCTCGCCGACCTCGCGACGGAGGTGGAGGCCGCCCAAGGCGCGCTGCACGCGGGGTGGGCGGGGCTGGCGAGCGAGGCCCACACGGCCTCGCAGGCCGCGTGGCGCTCCTCCTTCGCGGACATGAGGTCCAAGCTCACAGAACTGCGCGCGGTCGGCGACACGGCGCGCGGCAACTACTCCGCCGCTGTCGAGACCAACCTGACGATGTGGCGGGAGGTCGGATGAGGATCGTCGTCACGAGCGGCGGCTTCACCTCCGCCGCAGACGCCTGCCGCACGGGCAACCAGGTCTCCGCACTGGTGTGCGAGTCGCTGGCCGGCAAGCTCGGCGGGTAC
>NZ_CADCUP010000080.1 GCF_902805925.1 uncultured Nocardioides sp. | reverse complement strand
CTTCGCGGCCGTCTTCGCCGTCTCGGTCGGGTGGGCCGTGCTGGCCCACACCGCGTCGCGGCGTACGCCGGTCAGCTGACAAACCGGGCCAGACCGGAGACCAGCTCGGCCAGGTCGTCGGGCCGCGACCACATCGGGCAGCGGCTGGTGGTCAGGCCGGAGAGGCTCTCGGGCGGCCCGAGCACCCCCAGCGGCGGCATCGGCAGCACGATCGGCGCGTTCAGCGTCGCATCGGCCCGCCCGTCCGCCCGTGCGACTCCGCCACCACCTCGGCGACCACCGACAGCGCGATCTCCCCCGGCGCCTTGCCGCCCGTGTCGAGCCCGGCCGGCACGTGCAGCGTGTCGAGCCCCGCCGCGCCCTCGGCCTCGAGCTCCGCCAGCAGGCCCTCGGACCGTCGGCGGCTCGCCAGCATCGCCACGTACGACGCGGGCGAGGCGAGCGCCGCCCGCAGGGCCTCCGCGGCGTCGGGCGCGTCGTGGTCGCAGAGCACCACCGCGTCACCCGCGGCCAGTCGCAGCGCTGCCAACCGGGCGACGCCGCGGCCGCCCTCGTCGTCGGCCACGACCACCACCTCGCGACCGACGGCGCCGGCGATGGTCTCGATCGCCTCACTGACCGGGTTGCGGCTCAGCAGCACGATCCGGCCGTGCGCGACCTCGTCGTCGGACCAGGACTGCTGCCGCTGGCTCACGACAGCAGCTCCGGCTCGGTCCGCTCGCGGACCTCGTCCTCGGTGACGCCCGGGGCCAGCTCCACCAGCCGCAGCGCCCGCTCGCCGAGGGTGCCCGAGGCGGCGACCTCACCGGTGGCCGGGTCGACGACGTCGATGACGCACAGGTCGGTGATGATCCGCTGCACCACCCGCTTGCCGGTGTAGGGGAGGTCGCACTCCTCGAGGATCTTCAGCGAGCCGTCCTTGGCGGTGTGCTCCATCAGCACGATGACGCGCTTGGCGCCGTGGACCAGGTCCATCGCGCCGCCCATGCCCTTGACCATCTTGCCGGGGATCATCCAGTTGGCGATGTCGCCGTTGCGGGAGACCTGCATGGCGCCCAGGATCGCCGCGTCGATCTTGCCGCCGCGGATCATCCCGAAGGAGGTCGCGGAGTCGAAGAACGACGCCCCGCGGCGCACGGTCACGGTCTCCTTGCCGGCGTTGATCAGGTCGGGGTCCTCCTCGCCGGCGACCGGGTAGGCACCGACACCGAGGATGCCGTTCTCCGACTGCAGCACCAGCTCGACGTCGTCAGAGACGTGGTTGGGCACCAGCGTCGGGAGCCCGATCCCGAGGTTGACGTAGGAGCCGTCGGTCAGCTCGGAGGCCGCCCGTGCGGCCATCTCCTCTCGGCTCCAGCTCATGCCGGTCGCACCGTCCTCTTCTCGATCTGCTTGTCGGCCGCCTGCTCGGGCGTCAGCGCGAGCACCCGCTGCACGTAGACGCCGGGGGTGTGGACGTCGTTCGGGTCGAGCTCGCCGGGCTCCACGAGGTGCTCGACCTCGGCGATCGTGACGCGCCCGCACATGGCGGCCAGCGGGTTGAAGTTGCGTGCGGAGTCGCGGTAGACGAGGTTGCCGTGGCGGTCGCCCTTCCAGGCCCGCACGAGGGCGAAGTCGGCCACGATCGCCTCCTCCATCACGAACTCCTTCTCGCCCTCGGCGGTGGCGAAGGTGCGGACCTCCTTGGGCGGCGAGGCGACCAGGACGCCGCCCGCGTCGTCGTACCTCCAGGGCAGGCCGCCCTCGGCGACCTGGGTGCCGACCCCGGTGGCGGTGAAGAACGCCGGGATGCCGGAGCCGCCGGCGCGCATCCGCTCCGCGAGGGTGCCCTGCGGGGTGAGCTCGACCTCGAGCTCGCCGGCGAGGTACTGGCGCGCGAACTCCTTGTTCTCCCCCACGTAGGAGGAGATCATCCGGCGCAGCCGCTTCTCGTACAGCAGCCGGCCCAGCCCCCACTCGTCGACGCCGCAGTTGTTGGAGACCGCCTGCAGGTCGGTGGTGCCGGCCTCGAGGAGCGCCTCGATGAGCACCGAGGGGATGCCACAGAGCCCGAACCCGCCGACGGCCACGGTGGCGCCGTCGGGGAGGTCGGCCACCGCCTCCGCGGCGCTCGCGACGACCTTGTCCATCGTGATCCTGCTTCCTGCCGGGGTGTCGGGACGCCAGCGATCCTAGCCAGCGCGACGTGGCGCCGGTCACGGCCCGGCACGACGCCCGTTCGGCCCGGCGCTCCCGCGCCCGTACGCTTCACGCCATGCCTCCAGCGACCCACGTGGTGTCCACCGACTGGTCCCGTGTGCAGCTCCACGTGGTCTCCGGCAAGGGCGGCACCGGCAAGTCGACCGTGGCCGCCGCCCTGGCGCTCGCCCTCGCGGGGGCCGGGAGGAACGTGCTGCTGTGCGAGGTCGAGGGCCGCCAGGGCATCGCCCGGATGTTCGACGTCGACCCCCTGCCGTACGAGGAGCGCCGCATCGCGCGGGGGCTGGCCGACCGCAACGGCTCCGCCGGCGTCGTGCACGCGCTGCACATCGAGCCCGAGGCGGCGTTCCTGGAGTACCTCGCGATGTACTACAAGCTCGGTCGCGCCGGGAAGGCCCTCGACCGGTTCGGCGTCACCGAGTTCGCCACCACGATCGCGCCCGGCGTGCGCGACGTGCTGCTGACCGGCAAGGTCTACGAGGCCGTCGACCGCAACGCGCGCAACAGGAACGCCACCCGGTACGACGCCGTCGTGCTCGACGCGCCGCCGACCGGCCGGATCAGCCAGTTCCTCGGCGTCAACGCCGAGCTCGCCGGGCTGGCCAAGGTCGGGCCCATCAAGTCGCAGGCCGACAACGTGATGGGGCTCTTCCGGTCCGGTCGCACCGCCATCCACCTGGTCACCGTGCTGGAGGAGATGCCCGTGCAGGAGACGTCCGACGCCATCGCCGAGCTCCGCGGGCACGACCTGCCGGTCGGCGCGGTCATCGTCAACCAGGTGCGCCCGCGCGACCTCGCGGTCGACCAGCTCGCGGCGGCGCGCACCGGTGTCATCGACGCGGCGGAGGTCACCGCCGACCTCACCCGCGCGAAGGTCGACGCGACGCACGAGATGGTGGAGACGCTGGCGACGGAAGGTCGCGAGCACGCCGAGCGGCGAGCGCTGGAGGATGCCCAGCGCGCGCTGGTCGACCGGCTCGGCGTGCCCGTCTACGAGCTCCCGCGGCTCGCGGGCGGCGTCGACCCCGGCGCCCTGCACGAGCTCGCCGCCGAGCTCCGCCAGCAGGGGGTCGCCCGATGAGCGCCCCGGTGAGCGTGCCCGTCCTCGACGTCGACGCCCTGCTCGACGAGCCCCACACCGGCATCATCGTGTGCTGCGGCTCCGGCGGGGTCGGCAAGACGACGACCTCGGCGGCCCTGGCCGTGCGCGCGGCCATGCGGGGTCGCAAGGTCGTGGTCCTCACCATCGACCCGGCCCGCCGGCTGGCCCAGTCGATGGGCATCGAGAAGCTCGACAACACCCCGCGCCCGGTGCCGCTGTCGGACGAGGCGAAGGGCTCGCTCGACGCGATGATGCTGGACATGAAGCGCACGTTCGACGAGGTGGTGACCAGCCAGGCCACCCCGGAGAAGGCCCAGCAGATCCTCGACAACCCCTTCTACGTCGCCCTGTCCAGCTCGTTCGCGGGCACGCAGGAGTACATGGCGATGGAGAAGCTCGGCCAGATCCACCGGCAGGCGCAGGTCGACGACAGCTACGACCTGATCGTCGTGGACACCCCGCCGTCCCGGTCCGCGCTGGACTTCCTCGACGCCCCGGAGCGGTTGTCGAGCTTCCTGGACGGCCGGTTCATCCGGCTGCTGCTCATGCCCGCCCGCGGCCCGGCGCGGCTGATGACCGCCGGGGTCGGGCTCGTCACGAACGCGCTGACGAAGATCCTGGGCGCCCAGGTGCTGCGGGACGTGCAGACGTTCGTCGCGGCCCTCGACACCCTGTTCGGCGGCTTCCGGCAGCGCGCCCAGAAGACGTTCGAGCTGCTGCAGGCCGACGGCACGGCGTTCCTCGTCGTCGCGGCCCCCGAGCCCGACGCGCTGCGCGAGGCGGCGTACTTCGTCGAGCGTCTGAGCGACGAGGAGATGCCCCTGGCCGGGCTGGTCGTCAACCGCGCCAGCACGACGTCCGGTGAGGGCCTGTCCGCCGAGGAGGCCACGGCGGCCGCCGACCGGCTCCTGCGCACCGACCCCGCGTCGCTGACCGGCGGCCTGCTGCGCGTGCACGCCGATCGAGCCCGGATGGTGGCCCGGGAGGCCCGGCTGCGCGAGCGCTTCGCCGCCGCCCACCCCCGGGTGCCGACCGTGGTCGTGCCGGCCCTGGCCGGCGACGTCCACGATCTCGACGGCCTGCGCGAGGTGGGCCGGCTGCTCGCCGGCACCCACCTCGACGGCTGACGCCGCAGGGCGTCGGTCAGACGGCGAGGTGCGGGACCGAGGTCTGCTTCTCGCGGGCGGCCTCGAGCACGGCACGCCACGAGGCGGCCGGGCGACGGCGGAGGAGGGCCCGGCGCTCACGCTCGGTCATGCCGCCCCAGACGCCCCACTCGATCTGGTTGTCGAGCGCCTCGGCCAGGCACTCCGTCTTCACGGGGCAGCCCGTGCACAGCTGCTTGGCCTTGTTCTGCTCGGCACCCCGCACGAAGAGCTCGTCCGGTGCCGTCTCCTTGCACGCTGCCTTCGTCGTCCAGTCCTCAACCCACATGAGAAAACCCGATTCTGTCTGGCCGGTTGGGCATCCCCATGATGTCCACCTCGGCGCTACGAGGTAAAAGGTATGGACCACAGCGGTCCGCCACCAGCCACCAATAGCCCAATTCGCATAGTCCTCTTGGACTACTCCGGGGTGGTCCCGCGATAGCCCTCCGGGATGGTCCGCCCCGGCCAGGGACCACCTCGTCGGCTGGGTGAGCCGGGCGTCCCTCCCGTACCCTGGAGGCATGTCGGACCGAGCCTCGTCGCGCCCTCACGGCCCCGCCGCCCTCGCCCACCTGGGCGTGATGGCGGCCGTCGCCGCGGTGATGGGCCTCCTGGTGGCCGGTCTCGCCATCCCCTTCGCCGGGGTGGTCGGCGTCGCCGCCAAGGACGTCGCCAAGAGCATGGACAACCTGCCCGCCGAGCTCGAGGCCACCCCGCTGGCGCAGAAGACCAGCATCCTCGACGGCGAGGGCAACCTCATCGCCTCGCTGTACGACGAGAACCGCGTCAACGTCAGCCTCGGCCAGGTCTCGCGCAAGATGATCAAGGCGATCGTCTCCATCGAGGACTACCGCTTCTACAACCACGGCGCCCTCGACATCCGGGGCACCCTGCGCGCCCTGGTGACCAACCAGGCCTCCGACGGCGTGGTCCAGGGCGGCTCCTCGATCACCCAGCAGATGGTCAAGATGACGCTGCTCGACCAGGCCGGCCGCGACAAGCAGGCCGCCGCCGCGGCGACCGAGGACACCTACGCCCGCAAGGTCCGCGAGCTGCGCTACGCCATCGCGTTCGAGAAGAACTACTCCAAGGACTGGATCCTCGAGCGCTACCTCAACATCGCCTACTTCGGTGACGGCGCCTACGGCATCCAGGCCGCCGCCCGCCACTACTTCGGCAAGAACGCCAAGAACCTCGGCATCGGCCAGTCCGCGATGCTGGCGGGCGTGGTGAAGAACCCGACGCTGTACGACCCGACCAACTACCCCGAGAAGGCGCGGGAGCGACGCGACGTCGTCCTCGACCGGATGGCGCAGCTCAACGTCATCTCGCCCCGGAGGGCCGAGAAGATCAAGGCCACGGGGCTGCGCCTGGACATCCACCGCTCGCCCAACGGCTGCACGCAGTCCCAGGCGCCGTTCTTCTGCGACTACGTCGTCAACTACCTCGAGCAGGACGAGTCGCTCGGCGACACGCCCGCCGCCCGCCGGCGGCTGCTGAGGTCGGGTGGCCTGACCATCCGCACCACCATCGACCTGGACCACCAGGTGGCCGCCGACGCCGCCGTGGCCGACGCCGTCTACCCCCAGGACCAGGCCATCGGGGGGCTCGCCATGGTCGAGCCCCGCACCGGCGACGTGAAGGCACTGGCCCAGTCCCGGCCCATGGGCGGCAACAAGGAGGCCGGCGAGACCTACCTCAACTACGTCGTGCCCCGCGAGTACGGCGACGCCAACGGCTTCCAGGCGGGGTCGACCTTCAAGGTGTTCGTGCTGGCCTCCGCGATCAACCAGGGCATCCCGCTGAGCACCTCCATCCCCTCCCCGGACAGCATGGAGATCCCCGACTCGGAGTTCGAGACCTGCAACGGCCCGTACGCCGGCAGCGGCTCCTGGCCGGTCAGCAACTCGACCGGCTCGGGCACGTTCGACCTCTACACCGGCACCCAGCAGTCGGTGAACACCTTCTTCGCCCAGCTGGAGACCGAGACCGGCATGTGCGAGCCCCTGGGGCTGGCCGAGGACATGGGCATCGAGCTGCCCCCCAGCCAGAGGGTCCCGTCCTGGATCCTGGGTGTCTCCGACTCGGACCCGCTCACGATGGCCGAGGCGTACGCCACCTTCGCCGCTCGCGGCCTGCACTGCGACTCCCGCCCGGTGACGGCCATCGAGGACGCCAACGGCTCCCTCCTCAAGAGCTATCCCGAGGCCTGCCGGCAGGTGCTGCCGGGGGCGACCGCCGACGCGGTCAACGACGTCCTGCGCGGTGTCATGGAGCCGGGCGGCTTCGGCCAGAACATCGCCATCGACAAGCCGTCGGCCGGCAAGACCGGCACCAACAACGGCAACAACTCGGTCTGGTTCATCGGCTACACCCCCCAGCTCGCCGCGGCCGCGATGGTCGCCGGGGCCAACTCGTCGGGCCAGTGGATCACGCTCAACGGCCAGTCGGTCGGCGGCTCCTACATCAGCAGCGCCTTCGGCTCGACGATCGCCGGCCCCATCTGGGGGCAGGCGATGGCTGCGGTGTCGCCGGACCTGGACTACGAGGACTTCAACCCACCCGCGGGCGACCAGGTCGCCGGCGTGCTGGCCTCGGTGCCCGACGTGTCGGGCATGACGGTGGAGGCGGCCACGGCGACGCTCGAGGCCGCGGGCTTCGTCGCCGGGAACGGCGGCTACGTCAGCTCCGAGGTCGAGGCCGACCGCGTCGCCTACAGCGCGCCCGGCACGGGCACCTCGCTCAGCAGCGGCGACACGGTCGTGCTCTACCAGTCCACGGGCAGCGTGCCCCAGGACGACGTCGACGAGGCCTCCGACGACTCGGGGAGCAACGGACGGGGCCGCGGTCGCGGCCGCGGCTGACCCTCAGCCCAGCTGGCGGCGTACCTCCGCGGCCACGGCGCCGCCGTCGGCGCGACCCTTGACCTGCGGTGTGACGACGCCCATCACCTTGCCCATGGCGCGCATGCCCTCACCGGAAGCGCCGGTCCGATCGATCGCCTCGGTGACCAGTGCGCTGATCTCGGCCGCGTCCAGCTGCTCGGGCAGGTAGTCGGCGATCACCTCGCCCTCGGCCCTCTCCTTGGCCGCCATCTCGGCGCGGTCGCCCTGCTCGAACGCGACCGCGGCCTCCCGGCGCTTCTTCGCCTCCGTGGAGAGCACCCCGACGATGTCGTCGTCGCTCAGCTCGCGGTGCTGCTTGCCGGCGACCTCGGCGTTGGTGATGGCCGTCAGGACCATGCGCAGCGTCGAGGAGCGCACCTCGTCGCGCGACTTCATCGCCACGGTGAGGTCGGCGCGGAGACGGTCCTTGAGAGAGCTCATGGGGCCAGTGTGACAGCCTTGCCCGGTGGACCTCACCCGCACAGCCACCCGCACCCTCGGCGCCGGCGCCGCCCTCGGGGCCGGGCTGGCGGCGTACGCCGCGGCCGAGGCGCGTGCCTACACGCTGCGCGAGGTCGAGGTGCCGGTGCTCCCCAGCGGTCATGACGCCCTCCGGGTGCTGCACCTCAGCGACATCCACATGACCCCCGGCCAGCGGGCCAAGCAGGCGTGGCTGCGCGACCTCGCCGACCTGCGCCCCGACCTGGTGATCGACACCGGCGACAACCTGGCCCACCAGCGGGCGGTCGCGCCGGTCGTCGGCGCGCTGGCCGGCCTGCTCGAGGTGCCCGGGGTGTTCGTCCTCGGGTCGAACGACTACTTCGCACCGACGCTGCGCAACCCGCTGCGCTACCTGCTCCCCGACGACGGGAGGCGCAACACCAGCTCGCCGCACCTGCCGTGGCGTGACCTGCGCCGGGCCTTCGAGGACGCCGGCTGGCTCGACCTGACCAACGGGTACGGCACCCTGGACGTCGGCGGCACCCGGATCGCCTTCGCCGGCGTCGACGACCCGCACCTGCGCTACGACGACCTGTCGTCGGTGTCCGGGCCGGCCGACCCGCACGCCGACGTCCGGCTCGCGGTGGCCCACGCGCCGTACCTCCGGGTGCTCGACCAGTTCGCCGCGGACGGGTACGACGCGGTGGTCGCCGGACACACCCACGGCGGCCAGGTGTGCGTGCCGGGCATCGGCGCCCTGACGACCAACTGCGACCTGGAGCCGGCTCGGGTCAAGGGGCTGCACCGCCACCCGGCGGACTCGGCCCCCGGCGACCCGGGCTCGTCGTGGCTGCACGTCTCGGCCGGTCTGGGCACCAGTCCCTATGTCCGGTTCCGGGTGGCGTGCCGGCCCGAGGCCACGCTGGTCACCCTCACCCCGCGCTGAGGCGTCGCGTCCGCCCGGGTCGATTGCGGGACGCCGAGAGCGCTCGGGTATGCTCGCCGTGCCCCAGGACCGGTCGGTCCACACGGGCGATCGGGCTGTGGCGCAGCTTGGTAGCGCGCCTCGTTCGGGACGAGGAGGCCGCAGGTTCAAATCCTGTCAGCCCGACAGTGTCATCTCGCAGGAGATGGAGATGGAAGGTCCGGACCCCCACCGGGGGGCCGGACCTTCGCTGTGT
>NZ_CADCUP010000079.1 GCF_902805925.1 uncultured Nocardioides sp. | reverse complement strand
ACCTACGGCTGGGGGATGATCCCGGTGACGGTCACCATCGGGAAGACCGAGTGGACCACCTCGCTGTGGCCCAAGGACGGCGGCTACGTCGTGCCGCTCAAGGACCGGATCCGCGAGGCGGAGGAGATCGCGCTCGGTGACACGGTGTCGGTGCGGCTGTTCGTCGACGTCTAGTGGGGCGTGTGGTCGTCCCGGCCGCACGGTGGACGAGCACCGGCGAGGAGCGCACGACCCGCACGCCGCAGAGCCGAGGAGCCGGGCACCGAGCCCACCTGGCCGTCGAGCGCGTTCGCGGTGACCAGCCAGCGGCAGCACGGCCACCGCCATGGCCGGCGCGCCGGCCATCGTCCGGCGGCGGTCCCAGCGGTCGACCAGGACGCCGGCGAGCGGCCCCGCCACCACCTGCGGGAGGTACGCCGCCAGCAGGGTGCCGCCCGAGGCGAGCGTGGAGCCGGTGAGGTCGTAGACGGCGTAGGCGACGCCGATCCCGAGGATCCAGTCGCCGCTCAGCGACACCACGTTGGCCGTGAGCAGCAGGCGCAGGTCGCGACGCTCCCGGAGCACGCGCCGGACGACGCCGCGCCTCGATGTCATGACGACACCATAGCGACGTCTTGATGGTGTCAGCAAGACGTCATGAACTGCGGAACGGTGTCGGCCGGCGGCCAACCATCGGCCAACCGCTGAGTCCTACCGTGACCGGCATCACACCCCGTTGCCGTACGACGCCCGCCCAGGAGGCTGCACACATGACCCGGATCGAAGTCACCGTCGACGGCTCGAAGGTCACCGACGACGTGGAGCCACGGATGCTCCTGGTGCAGTACCTGCGCGAGACGCTGGGCAAGACCGGCACCGTCGTGGGGTGCGACACCAGCAACTGCGGCGCGTGCACGGTCCACCTCGACGGTCGCAGCGTGAAGTCCTGCAACGTGCTCGCCGTCCAGGCGAGCGGGCACGAGGTCACCACGATCGAGGGCCTGGCCGCCACCGGCGGTCACGCCGACGGCCAGCTGCACCCGGTGCAGGAGGCGTTCCGGGAGTGCCACGGCCTCCAGTGCGGGTTCTGCACGCCGGGGATGATCATGCAGGCGGTCGACCTCCTCAACGAGAACCCGAGCCCCACCGAGGAGGACGTGCGGCTGGGCATGGAGGGCAACCTCTGCCGCTGCACGGGCTACCACAACATCGTCAAGAGCGTCCTGCACGCCGCCGGGGGTGCCCGGTGACCGCCACGCAGGAACGGCCCGACACGGCCGCGGCCAAGGAGATCGGCCGCGACCGCCGCCGCAAGGAGGACCAGCGCCTCATCACCGGTCGCTCGCGCTGGACCGACAACATCACCCTGCCCGGCATGCTGCACCTCGCGATGGTCCGCAGCCCCTTCGCCCACGCCACCATCACCGGCATCGACGTCACCGAGGCGCAGGCCGCGCCCAACGTGGTCGCGGTGCTCACCGGCAAGGACCTCGGCGAGTCCCAGGGCGCCTGCATCAACGCCTGGGCGATCACCACCGACCAGGTCACACCGGCGCACGTGCCGATGCCGAGCGACCGGGTGGCCTTCGCCGGCGAGACCGTCGCGGTCGTGGTCGCTCGCAGCGCCGCCGCCGCCCGGGACGCCGCCGAGCTCGTCGACGTGGAGTACGACGAGCTGCCCGCCGCGCTCGACCTGAAGGAGGCGGCGGCCGCCGACGCTGAGCACGGCGTGCTCGCGCACCCCGACCTCGGCACCAACAGGTCGGCCCTGTGGACGTTCGACTCCGCGGAGGCCGGCACCGGGGGCGACGCCGACCAGGCGATCGCGAGGGCCCGCGCCGAGGGCATCGTGATCGAGCGGGAGTACCGCCAGCAGCGGCTCATCCCCGCCTTCATGGAGCCCCGGTCGACCGTGGTGGACCCGACCGGCGAGCAGATCACCATGTGGTCCGCCACCCAGATCCCCCACATCCTGCGGTTCGCGCTGGCCGCGAGCACGGGGGTCCCGGAGTCCAAGATCCGGGTCATCGCCCCGGACGTCGGCGGCGGCTTCGGCGGCAAGCTCCAGCAGACGCCGGAGGAGATGATCACCTTCGCGGTGGCCCGCCGGCTGGGCAAGCCGGTGAAGTACACCGAGACCCGCTCGGAGTCGCTGATGACGGCCCACCACGGCCGCGACCAGTGGCAGCGGCTGACCCTCGCCGCCGAGAAGGACGGCACCGTCACCGGCCTCAAGGTCGAGCTGATCGCCGACCTCGGCGCCTACGTATCCCTGATCGGCGGTGGGGTGCCGGTGCTCGGCGCCTTCATGTACAACGCGATCTACAAGTTCCCCGCCTACCACTTCAGCTGCCAGACGGTCCTGACCAACAAGACCTGGACCGACGCCTACCGCGGCGCCGGGCGGCCGGAGGCGACGTACGCCATCGAGCGGCTCATGGACGAGCTCGCCGCCGAGGTGGGCGTCGACCCCTTCGTGGTGCGCGAGAAGAACTGGATCACCAAGGAGGAGTTCCCGTTCACCACCGTCGCGGGGCTCGAGTACGACACCGGCGACTACGAGTCGGCGACGCGGGAGGCCAAGGACCGGTTCGGGTACGACGAGCTGCGGGCCGAGCAGCGGCGGCGCCGCGAGGCCGGCGACCGGGTGCAGCTGGGCATCGGCGTCTCCACCTTCACCGAGATGTGCGGGCTCGCGCCGAGCCGGGTGCTGGGCAGCCTCAACTACGGGGCGGGCGGCTGGGAGCACGCGAGCGTCCGGATGCTCGCCACCGGCACGGTCGAGGTGACCACCGGCGCCTCGGCGCACGGACAGGGGCACGAGACGGCGTTCAGCCAGATCGTCGCCGACCGCCTCGGGGTGGCCTTCGAGGACGTCGAGATCCTCCACGGCGACACCTCGATCGCCTCCAAGGGCCTGGACACCTACGGCTCCCGGTCGCTGGTCGTGGGCGGCGAGGCGCTGGTCCGGGCGGCCGACAAGGTGATCGAGAAGGCCAAGCCGATCGCGGCCCACCTGCTCGAGGCCTCCGTCGACGACATCGAGTTCAGCGCCGGCCGCTTCGGCGTGCGCGGCACCGACCAGGGACTGGCGATGGCGGAGATCGCGATGGCCGCCTTCGCGGCCCACAACCTGCCGGACGGGATCGAGCCGAGCCTCGACAGCGACGCGACGTACGACCCGGTGAACTTCAACTACCCCCACGGCACGCACCTGTGCGCCATGGAGGTCGACACCGAGACCGGCGGCGTGCTGATGCGCAAGTACACCTGCGTCGACGACGTCGGCACCGTCATCAACCCGATGATCGTCGAGGGCCAGGTGCACGGCGGGCTCGCCCAGGGCATCGCGCAGGCGCTGTGGGAGGAGGCGGTGTACGACGACTCCGGCACGCTCGTGTCGGGCTCCTTCGTCGACTACCTGCTGCCCACCTCGGCCGACACCATCAGCTTCGACGTCTCGCACCGCTCCACCGCCTCGACCACCAACACGCTCGGCACCAAGGGCGTCGGCGAGGCCGGCACCATCGCCTCGACCCCGGCGGTCGTCAACGCCGTCGTCGACGCGATCCGCCACCTCGGCATCGACGACATCCAGATGCCGTGCACGCCCGAGCGCGTGTGGCGCGCCATCCACGACGTCGCGGGCGGCGGCGGCACCGACACCGAGGGCGCGGCCGCGCCGCACTTCGACGCCTCCACCGGCATGCAGGGCACCGTCGACCGCACAGATGGAGCAGACCGATGATCCCCACCCCGTTCGAGTACGTCGCTCCCACCACCCTCGACGAGGCGCTGGCCGCCCTGGCCGAGCACGGCGACGAGGCCAAGGTGATCGCCGGTGGGCAGAGCCTGCTGCCGGTGCTGCGGATGCGGCTCAACGCGCCGGAGGTCGTCGTCGACCTCGGCGGCATCCCGGCGCTGCGCGGCATCCGTGACGACGGCGACGCCATCGTCATCGGGGCCATGACCACCCACCACGACGTCCACCACGATCCGCTCGTGCACGAGCACGCCGCGCTGCTGGCCAAGGCCGAGGAGCACCTGGCCGACGCGCAGGTCCGGCACCGCGGCACCTTCGGCGGCGCCCTCGCGCACGCCGACCCGGCCGGCGACCTCGGCGCGCCGGTGCTGGCCCTGGGGGCGGAGTTCGTCGTCGCGGGGCCCTCCGGCAGCCGCACGGTGGCCGGGAGCGACTTCTTCGTCGGCCTCTTCGAGACCGCGATCGCCGAGGGGGAGCTGCTCGTCGAGGTTCGCGTGCCCAAGCACACCGGCTGGGGGGCCCACTACGAGAAGTTCGTGAGAGTGGCCCACCAGTGGCCGATCGTGGCGGTGGCGGTGGCCGTGCGCACCGAGGGCGGCACGATCGCCGAGGCGCGCGTCGGGCTCACCAACATGGGATCCACGCCGCTGCGGGCCCACTCCGTGGAGGAGGCGCTCGCCGGGCGTCCGGTCACCGAGGACGCCGTCCGGGAGGCGGCCGCGCTGGCCGCCGAGGGCACCAACCCGCCCTCCGACCTCAACGGGCAGGCCGACTACCGCAGGCACCTGGCCGGGGTGCTGACGCGGCGCGCGGTGCTGGCCGCGGCGGGCGCGTGAGCCGATGGAGCTGAGCCACCGGTTCACCGTGCCGACCGGCGTCGAGGAGGCCTGGGCCCACTTCCAGGACATCGCCTCGGTGGCGGAGTGCTTCCCCGGCGCCCAGGTCACCTCCGCCGAGGCCGACAGCTTCGCCGGGTCGGTGAAGGTCAAGCTGGGGCCGGTCGCGCTCGTCTACAACGGCTCCGGCACCTTCGTGGAGAAGGACGAGGCGGGCAGGCGCTTCGTGGTCGACGCCAAGGGCAAGGACAAGCGCGGCAACGGCACGGCGGGTGCCCACGTCACCGTCACCATGACCGACGCGGGCGGCCCCGCCGGCTCGACCGACGTGGCCGTCCACACCGAGCTCGCGATCACCGGCAAGCCCGCGCAGTTCGGCCGGGGCGTCATGCAGGACGTCTCCGACAAGCTGCTCGGCCAGTTCGTGGCCTGCCTCGAGCAGCGCCTCCGGGGCGAGGGCGACGCAGGGTCGCCGACCGCCGCGTCCGGGCCGCCCCCGCCGACCGAGGACGCCGCCGAGGACGTCGCCGGCGGCGCACCCGCCGCGTTGGCCGTGGCACCCCCCGATCCCACCGCCGCGCCTCCCCTGCAGGTCGAGGCGCCTCCGGCCGAGCCGGAGGCCCTCGACCTGGGCGCGGCGGTGCTCCCCGTCCTGGCGCGCTCCTACTGGAGGCAGGCGCTGGCTGCGCTGCTGGTCGTCCTCGTCCTGCGCCGCCTGCTCTCCCGCGGCTGAGGGCGCCCCGCTCGCGCTCTCGAGGGGCGGCAGGCGCTTGACCACCGTGTCCCGCCACGGCCGGCCCACCAGCCTCCGTGAACCCTTCACCGCCCTAGGCTCGCGCCCATGCGCGCAGTCCAGGTGATCACCACCACCGGCCCGGCCGACCTCGAGGTGAGAGACGTCGCGGAGCCCGTGCCGGGGCCCGACGACGTCCTGGTGGAGGTGCACAGCGTGGGTGTCTCGTTCCCGGACCTGCTGCTCAGCCGGGGGGAGTACCAGCTGCGGCCGGAGCCTCCCTTCACCCTGGGCGCCGACTTCGCGGGCGTGGTGGTGTCGGGGGCCGCCTCGGGGGAGGGCGGGCTCCAGCCGGGGATGCGGGTGTGCGGTGTCGCGCCGTACGGCAGCGCGGCCGAGCTGGTGGCCAACCCCGTTGGGTCGACGTTCCGGCTGCCCGACGACGTCTCCTTCGACGAGGGCGCGGCGCTGCCGATGAACTACCTGACCGCCCACTTCACCCTCGCCGAGCGGGCCGGGCTCCGCGAGGGCGAGACCGTGCTGGTGCTCGGCGCCTCCGGCGGCGTCGGTACGGCGACCCTCCAGGTCGCCCGGGGCCTGGGCGCCCGCACCGTCGCGGCGGTCTCCACCCACGAGAAGGCCGCGGTCGCGAGGGTGGCGGGCGCCGACGAGGTGGTGCTGCTCGAGGGGTTCCGGGACGCCGTCCGCGGGCTCACCGGCGGCCGGGGCGTCGACGTCGTGGTCGACCCGGTCGGTGGGGACGGGTTCACCGACGCCCTGCGCACCCTGGCCCCGCAGGGCCGGCTGATGGTGGTCGGGTTCGCGGCCGGCCAGGGCATCCCCGAGGTCCGGGTCAACCGGCTGCTGCTCCACAACGTCGACGTGCGCGGCGTCGGGTGGGGCGCCTACGCGATGGTGCGACCGGGCTACCTGCAGGCGCAGTGGGAGTCGCTGGCGCCGATGCTGGCCGACGGCACGATTCGGCCGCCGGTCGGCGCGACGTACGGCCTGGGCGACTTCGGCCGGGCGCTGGCCGAGATCGACGAGCGGCGAGTCCTGGGGAAGACCGTGGTGCACGTCCGCCAGCAGTAGACGCACCTCGTTAGGGTGGGCCGGGTGACGACCCTCGACGACGCCCGTGCGGGCATGGACCACGACATCCGGCCCCAGGACGACCTCTTCGGCCACGTCAACGGCACCTGGCTGGAGACCACCGAGATCCCGAGCGACCGGTCGAGCTGGGGACCCTTCGTCTCCCTCGCCGACGCTGCCGAGGAGCACGTGCGCGTCATCATCGAGGAGCTGGCCGCCGGCGAGGCGGCGTCGGCGGAGGCACGCAAGATCGGCGACCTCTACGCCTCCTTCATGGACACCGCGACGGTCGACGAGCTCGGCACGCGGCCCGTCCGCCCGCTCATCGAGGCCGTCGACGGACTCCGCGACATCCGCGACCTCGCCGCCTTCCTCGGTCGGTTCGAGCGCGTCGGCGGCAGCGGGCTCTTCGGCTCCTACGTCGACACCGACGCCCGCAAGTCCGACCGCTACCTGTTCAACCTCGTCCAGGGCGGCATCGGCCTGCCCGACGAGAGCTACTACCGCGACGAGAAGTTCGCGGAGATCCGCGAGAAGTACCTCGCCTACCTCACCCGGCTGCTCGAGCTGGCCGACCGTCCCGACGCCGGGCAGACCGCGCAGCAGGTGCTCGAGCTCGAGACCCGGCTGGCCAAGGGCCACTGGGAGCGGGCCGAGACGCGCGACGTCCAGAAGACCTACAACCTGATGACGCTCGAGGAGCTCAAGCAGCTGGCACCCGCCTTCGACTGGGACGCCTACATCACCAACCTGGGCGGGACCAGCGCCACGATCGCCGAGACCTGCGTGCGCCAGCCGTCGTACTTCGAGCACCTCACCACGGTGCTCGAGGAGGCCCCCGTCGAGGCGTGGCAGGCCTGGCTGATGGTGCGGGTGCTGCGCTCGGCCGCGCCGTACCTCACCGACGACTTCGTCGAGACCAACTTCGACTTCTACGGCCGCACGCTCTCGGGCACCCCCGAGCTCCGCGAGCGCTGGAAGCGCGGGGTGTCGCTGGTCGAGGGCGCGCTCGGCGAGGCCGTCGGCAAGGAGTACGTCGCCCGCCACTTCCCGCCGCGGTCGAAGGCGCTCATGGACGACCTGGTCGCCAACCTCCTGGAGGCCTACCGCCAGTCGATCTCGCGCCTGGACTGGATGAGCGAGGAGACCCAGCAGCGCGCCTTCGACAAGCTCGCCACCTTCCGGCCCAAGATCGGCTACCCCGAGAGGTTCCGCGACTACTCCGGGCTGCAGATCGCGCCCGGCGACCTGATGGGCAACGTGGCTGCGGCGGCGGCCTTCGAGACCGACCGGGAGCTGGCGAAGATCGGCTCGCCCGTCGACCGCGACGAGTGGTTCATGCTGCCGCAGACCGTCAACGCCTACTACAACCCCGGCACCAACGAGATCTGCTTCCCCGCGGGCATCCTGCAGAAGCCGTTCTTCGACCCCGACGCCCACCCGGCCGAGAACTACGGCGGCATCGGCGCGGTCATCGGGCACGAGATCGGCCACGGCTTCGACGACCAGGGCGCGCAGTACGACGGCGAGGGCAACCTCAACGACTGGTGGACCGCCGACGACAAGGCGGCCTTCGAGGTGAAGTCCAAGGCGCTCGTCGCGCAGTACGACGCGTTCTCCCCCCGCGCGCTCCCCGACGAGAAGGTCAACGGCGCCCTGACGGTCGGCGAGAACATCGGCGACCTCGGCGGCCTCACCATCGGTCACACCGCCTACCTCATCGCCTCCGGCGGCGAGGCGCCGGTCGAGGACCGTCGCACCGTGTTCCTCAACTGGGCCTACTGCTGGCGCACCAAGCGCCGCCTCGAGCAGGAGCGGCAGTACCTCACCATCGACCCGCACTCGCCGCCGGAGTTCCGGGCTAACATCGTGCGCAACCTCGATGAGTTCCACGAGGCCTTCGAGACCGCTCCGGGCGACGGCCTGTGGCTCGAGCCCGACGAGCGCGTCCGCATCTGGTGACCACCCACTAACCGAGGAGACGACGATGTCCGAGCACGACGAGGTGCCGACCGAGCAGGTCTCCGGTGGGCTGGTGGTGGGGCACGACGGCTCCCAGGCCTCCGGCCGGGCCGTCACGTGGGCGGCCGGCCTGGCCGCGCGCCTGCAGGTGACGCTGCACGTGCTGCGCGCGTGGAGCCTCACGAACGCACCGAAGCCGGCGGGCATGGCGCCGGGCTACGTCCCGCCGCGGGCCGACTTCGAGGAGGCGGTCCGCGAGGCGCTCTTCGCCGACCTGGCGCGCCTGGACCTGCCGCCGACGTGCACGGTGCGGCTGCACGTCGCGCACGGCCAGTCGTCGTCGCGGCTGCTCGAGCTGGCGCAGGGCGCCGAGATGCTCGTCGTCGGCTCCCGCGGTGCGGGTGGGTTCCACGGCCTGGGCTTCGGCTCGACCGCCGACCAGGTGGTGCGCTACTCGCCCTGCCCGGTCGTCGTGGTGCCCACCGAGAAGCGGTGATCGACCCGGCGCACCGGCAGGCCGGGCACGCGGTCCGGATGGAGTGGGGGCCGACCGGCGCGGCCGCCGTGGCGGTCGACGCCGACGTCGCGGTCGTCGTCGACGTGCTGTCGTTCACCACGACGCTCACGGTGGCGCTCGAGCGGGGCATCCGGGTGCATCCCTATCGGTGG
>NZ_CADCUP010000078.1 GCF_902805925.1 uncultured Nocardioides sp. | reverse complement strand
GCCTCGCCCCGGCGTGTCCGCCCAACCTTCGCCGGCGTGTCTCACGGTTAATGGGGGTTGCAACACCCGCCAAGCGAGGGGATCCCCGGATATCCGGGGATCCCTGCGCGCACGACACCCCCGGCTCAGAACCCCAGCCTTCGCGCCCCCCGGCCGGACTCCCGGCGCACGGCGGCGCCCTTCTCGGCCGCGGCGGCGCGCAGGGAGGACTGGAACTCGAGCATCCGCTGCTGGAGCGCAGGGTCGGAGGCGGCGAGGATGCGTACGGCGAGCAGCCCGGCGTTGCGCGCGCCGCCGATCGACACCGTGGCGACGGGCACGCCGGCCGGCATCTGCACGATCGAGAGCAGGGAGTCCAAGCCGTCGAGGTGCTTGAGGGGCACGGGCACGCCGATGACGGGCAGCGGGGTGACGGCCGCCAGCATGCCGGGCAGGTGGGCCGCGCCCCCGGCGCCGGCGACGACCACCGAGATGCCGCGGCCGGCGGCGTCGCGGCCGTAGGCGAGCATCTCCTCGGGCATCCGGTGGGCGCTGACGACGTCGGCCTCGTGGGCGACGTCGAACTCGGCGAGCGCCTCGGCGGCGGCCTGCATCACCGGCCAGTCGGAGTCGGACCCCATCACGATGCCCACGCGGGGCCGGTCGTCGGCACTCATTCGCTCTCGTCTCCCAGGTCTCCGCGGAACCACGCGGCGGCGTGCCGGGCGCGCTCGAGGCAGTCCTCGAGGTCGTCGCCGTAGGCGTTGACGTGGCCCACCTTGCGTCCCGGACGCAGCGTCTTGCCGTAGAGGTGCACCCGCAGGAACGGGTCGCGCGCCAGGGCGTGCGGGAAGCCGTCGTACAGGCGTCCGGTGTCGTCGGGCCCGCCGAGGATGTTGACCATCACGGTCCACCGCGCCCGCGGCGCGGGCGAGCCGAGGGGCAGGTCCATGACGGCGCGCAGGTGGTTCTCGAACTGCGAGGTGACGGCGCCGTCCTGGGTCCAGTGGCCGGTGTTGTGCGGCCGCATCGCCAGCTCGTTGACCAGCACCCGCCCGTCGGTGGTCTCGAAGAGCTCGACGGCCAGGACGCCGGTGACGCCCAGCTCCCCCGCCACGCGCAGCGCGATCCGCTGGGCCTCGCCGGCCAGCTCGGCGGAGAGGTCGGGTGCGGGCGCGACGACCTCGTGGCAGACGCCGTCGAGCTGGGTGGAGGCGACGACGGGGTAGGCGGCGGCCTGCCCGCTCGGCGACCGGGCGACGATCGCCGACAGCTCGCGACGGAAGTCGACGAGCTCCTCGGCCAGCACCTGCACACCCGCAGCCGCGGCGGCCTCGAAGGCGGCCCGGGCCTGGTCCGGCTCGCGCACGAACCAGACACCCTTGCCGTCGTACCCGCCGCGGGTCGTCTTGAGCACGCAGGGGAAGCCGAACGCCTCGACGTCGGCGAGCCCCTCCACCACGGCGTTGCGAGGACACGGGACGCCCAGCTCGGCCAGCCGGCGTCGCATCACGGCCTTGTCCTGGGCGTGCACCAGCGCGTCGGGGCCGGGCCGGACGGCCAGCTGCTGCTCCAGCGCGCGCAGGTGCTCGGTGGGCACGTGCTCGTGGTCGAAGGTCACCACGGCGCAGCCGGCGGTCACCGACCGCAGCGTCTCGAGGTCGCGGAAGTCGCCCACGACGTGGTCGGGGACCACCTGGGCGGCCGAGACGCCGTCGGCCTCGGCGAGCAGGCGCAGCGGCAGGCCGAGCGCGATGGCGGGCTGCGCCATCATCCGCGCCAGCTGCCCGCCGCCGATCACGGCCAGGGTCGGCGCCTGGGACGGGGCAGGGGGCTGCGGCACGCGGCCGACTCTAGGACAGGACGCGGACCTCGACGGGGGCGGCCACCTCGAAGCGCAGGCCGCGGCCGCGCAACGTGGTGATGAGCGTGGGTCGCCGGGTGTCGTCACCGAGCTTGCGGCGCACCCACCCCAGGTGCACGTCGATGGTCTTCGACGAGGTGTAGAAGCGGGCGTCCCAGACGCGGTGCATGAGCTCGTCGCGGGTGACGACCTCACCGGCGCGGGCGATCAGCGCGTGCACGAGGTCGAACTCCTTGCGCGACAGGCGCACCTCATCGTCCCCACGCCAGCAGCGACGCTGCTCGGGGTCCACGCACACGTCCTGCACCATGATCACGGGTAGACCGTAGGAATGCGCGGGGCGCGCCACGCCGTAAACCGCTGAGCGGGGCCCTCTGGTCCATACCAGCGACGCCTCAGTGACGGCGTACGGCGACCGGCTCGACGAGCCCGAACCCGCGCACCGGACGGGCCGGCAGCCGACGGGTCTCGAACTCCGCGGGCGGCAGCAGGTCGGCGGTCGCCTGGTCGATGATCACCCGGTTGCGGCGGGCGACGGCGGTGAGCCGCGCGGCCATGTTCACGGGCGGCCCGAAGACGTCGCCCATCCGCATGACCACCGAGCCGCTGGCCAGCCCGAGGCGGACGTCGGGCATCCGGCTGTCGCGGCCGATGACGTTGATGATGCCCTCGGCGATCGACACAGCGCGCTCGGCGTCGTCGGCCACGAAGAGCATCGAGTCGCCGATGCTCTTGATGACCCGGCCGCCCTGCGCGTTGACGACATCGGCGCAACGGCTCTCGAACACCTCCACGAGGTCGCCGATGCGGTTGGCGTCGATCTCGTTGCTGAGCTGGGTGAAGCTGACGATGTCGGCGAACCCGGCGGTGACCGCGGTGGTGTGCAGGTCGGCCTCGTTGGCGCCCAGGGCCTCCATCCGCGACACCGCGGCGGCGAGGTGGCGGCGCCAGGCGAAGGTCAGCAGCGTCTCGAACGGCTCGTTGACCTGCTCGACCAGCCGCAGCGCGGACTCCACGCGGCTGCCCGACTCCTCGTCGGTGCGGGCCAGCTCCTCCACCCGGTTGACCAGCGTCGCCACCTCCCAGTCGGCGAGGCGGGCCATCGTCTGGCCGACCGCGCGGGTGAGGTTGACCGCGAGGTCGAAGTCGATGGCGCCGGAGTCGACGATCGAGATGATCGTGGAGACCGCGTCGACGTCGGACTGGGTGAACGCCACCTCGGCGACGTGCTCGGGGAAGCCCAGGGACCGCCACAGGCGCCGGGTCTGGTCGATCGTCACACCCGTCTCGGACGCCACCTCGGCGGCGTTGTAGACGCGGTCCTGCCGCAGGATCGCGCGCTCGAGGCGCTCGCTGGGCGAGGAGTCGTCAGGCGTCATCGTCGTGTCGCACCGGGTCGCTCCGGGTCGCTCCCGGAGAGTCGGTGCAGATCCTCGGCGACCAGCGGCCGGACCACGAACCACAGCGCCGCCAGCGCCACCACGACCAGGAGCCGGACCGGGCCGAGAAGGGCCTCGGTCTGGGTGCGGGTCGAGGCGACGACGCGCTGGCCCTCGTTGAGGAGCCGGGCGGGGTAGGTCACCGGCCGATCATGTCACCTCGCAGGACGACCCTGCCGGGTCTGACCTGCCACGCCGTCTCCTGTAACACCGTCCCGCCCAGGTGCATGTACTGCTGTGGGCGCGCCGCGCCCGCGGCCAATCCGATCCAGTCGTCCGCGACGAAGCCCTCACCACGTCACCGCGAACACACAGCCGAAGGGAACCCTCCCATGCGTCCACACCTGCCTCGCCTGCTCAGGGGCCGCCGCCCGTCCCCCGCCCTGATCATCTCCAGCCTCGCGCTGGTCGTCGCGACCGGCGGCACGTCGTACGCCGCGGTGATGATCACCGGCAAGGACATCAAGAACGGCACGGTGTCCTCCAAGGACATCCGCAACAACACCGTGAAGAGCAAGGACGTCAAGAACGGCTCGCTGCGAGCCAAGGACTTCCGCGAGAGCGACCTGCCGCAGGGCCCGCAGGGACCCGCCGGGGTCGGCCGCTGGGCACTGGTGAACGCTGCCGGGCAGATCGAGGCGCAGTCGGGCGGGTTCAGCATCACCGCCGCCTACCCGACGCTGCCGAACACCGCGCCCGCCCCGGGTGACAACTCGGCCCGCGCCAACGGGAACGTCTACATCAACGCCAACGAGCCGCTGGGCAACAACGGCGTCCTCGCCGTGGTCGCGCTGCAGAACACCGTGGACCAGAACGGTGACGCCATCACCAACGGTCGCGCCCCCGGCGCCGACGCCAACCCCGAGTTCTCGGGTGAGATCTCGGTCAGCCAGTGCGGCGTCCCCGTCACCGCGTGCGCCCCTCCCGGCACCGCCAACCTCAATCACCTGGTGGTCAGCCCGCGGCTGAGCAACGGCGGGGTCACCACGGCCGACAACCGCAAGCGGTTCTACGTGGTCGTCACCGGCGACTCGGCCGACTACGTGGCGCCGGCCGCCTGAGCGGTCACCACGTAGCTCTCGACCGGCGGCGGGGCCTGGGACATGGGGCCCCGGCCCCGCCGCCTCCTCGGTCCGCGCGCGGGCGCCTCAGTCGGCCGTGGCGCGCACGTGGATCACGTCCCCGGCGCCCACGGTGAGGGTGCCGTCGGCCGAGCTCACCACCAGCGCGCCGTGGGCATCGATCCCGATCGCCTCCCCGCGGCGCACGTCGCCACCGGGGAGGTGCACCTCCACCTCCCGCCCGATCGTCGAGCAGGCGTCCAGGTAGGCCACGCGCACGGCGTCGGGAGCCTCCAGCAGCGGCAGCAGCCCGTTGAGGGCGCCGAGCACGTGCACCAGCAGGTCGGTGCGGTCGAAGCTCTCCCCCAGCTCGAGCGCCAGCGAGGTCGCCAGGGCGACGGGGAGGTCGTGCATCGTCTGGTTGACGTTGATGCCGACGCCGACGACCGCGGCGGGACCGCCCGGGGTCTCGATCCGCTCCACGAGGATCCCCGCGATCTTGTGGTCACCCACCAGGACGTCGTTGGGCCACTTCAGCGCCACCTCGGGCACCCGGTCGGCCAGGGCCGCCTGGACGGCGTACCCGACGAGCAACGGGAGCAGGGGCCACTGCGCCGCGGGCACGTCGGGGCGCAGCAGCACCGAGAACGTCAGGGCCACGCCGCGCGGCGTCTCCCACACCCGGTCGAGGCGCCCGCGGCCGGCGGTCTGGTGCTCGGTGGTGACGACCAGGCCCGCCTCCTCCCCCGCCCGCGCCCGCTCGACCACGATCGCGTTCGTCGAGGGCGTGGCGTCGACCACCTCCACGCGCCAGGGTCCGGGGAGCGCGGCCAGGCGCTCGGCATCCAGGGGCGGGCGAGGTGCCAGGGCGTCGCTCATGGGCACTAGATTGGCGCACGGACCACGAGGAGGCCACACCGGTGAGTGCAGACGCGACCCAACCCGAGCCCGACATCCACACCACGGCCGGCAAGCTGGCCGACCTCGAGCTCCGACTCGACGAGGCGGTGCACGCGGCATCGGCCAAGGCGGTCGAGAAGCAGCACGCCAAGGGCCGGGGCACCGCTCGCGAGCGCATCGCGCTGCTCTTCGACGAGGGCTCGTTCGTGGAGATCGACGAGCTCGCGCGCCACCGCTCCACCAACTTCGGGCTGGAGAAGAACCGGCCCTACGGCGACGGCGTGATCACCGGCTACGGCACCATCGAGGGCCGCCAGGTGTGCGTGTTCTCGCAGGACTTCACCATCTTCGGCGGCTCGCTGGGCCAGGTCTACGGCGAGAAGATCTGCAAGGTCATGGACCTCGCGGTGCGCACCGGCTCGCCCATCATCGGCATCAACGAGGGCGCCGGCGCGCGCATCCAGGAGGGCGTGGTGTCCCTGGGCCTGTACGGCGAGATCTTCAAGCGCAACGTGCACGCCTCGGGCGTCATCCCGCAGATCAGCCTGATCATGGGTTCCTGTGCCGGCGGGCACGTCTACTCCCCCGCGGTCACCGACTTCACGATCATGGTCGACGGCACCTCGAACATGTTCATCACCGGCCCCGACGTCATCAAGACCGTCACCGGCGAGGACGTCACCATGGAGGAGCTCGGCGGCGCCCGCACCCACAACACGAAGTCCGGCAACGCCCACTACCTGGGCTCGGACGAGCAGGACGCCATCGACTACGTCAAGGCGCTGCTGTCCTACCTGCCGCAGAACAACCTCGACGAGCCGCCGATCTACGACGAGGCGGCCGACCTCGACCTCTCGGAGGTGGACCGGGCCCTCGACGCGCTGATCCCCGACTCGCCCAACCAGCCCTACGACATGCACGAGGTCGTCTCGGCGGTGCTCGACGACGAGGAGTTCCTCGAGGTGCAGGCGCTGTTCGCGCCCAACATCGTCGTCGGCTACGGCCGGGTGGAGGGCCGCTCGGTCGGCATCGTGGCCAACCAGCCGCTGCAGCTCGCCGGCACCCTGGACATCGACGCCTCCGAGAAGGCCGCGCGCTTCGTGCGCACCTGCGACGCCTTCAACATCCCGGTGCTGACCTTCGTCGACGTGCCCGGCTTCCTGCCCGGCACCGACCAGGAGTGGAACGGCATCATCCGCCGCGGCGCCAAGCTCATCTACGCCTACGCCGAGGCCACCGTCCCGCTGGTCACCATCATCACCCGCAAGGCCTACGGCGGCGCCTACGACGTCATGGGCTCCAAGCACCTCGGCGCCGACATCAACCTGGCGTGGCCCACCGCGCAGATCGCGGTGATGGGCGCCCAGGGCGCGGTCAACATCCTCTACCGCAACGAGCTGAGGAGCGCCGAGGACCCCGAGGCACGTCGCGCCGAGCTGGTGCAGGAGTACGACGACACGCTGGCCAACCCCTACCAGGCCGCCGAGCGCGGCTACGTCGACGCGGTCATCACCCCGCACGAGACGCGGGTCGAGGTCGTCCGGGCACTGCGCCTGCTGCGCTCGAAGCGGGAGTCGCTGCCCGCGAAGAAGCACGGGAACATCCCCCTCTGATGGCCACGAGCAGTGGCGCCGACGAGGACCAGCCCGTGCTCCGCGTCCTCACCCCGGACGCCACCGCCGAGGAGGTCGCGGCGCTGGTCGCCGTCCTCTCCGCGCTCGGGTCCGACCAGGCGCCTGCCCCGAAGCCGGTCCCGGAGTGGTCGGCCCACCACCGCAAGGTGCGCCGTACGCTCCCGCACGGTCCGGGCGGCTGGCGCTCCAGCGGCCTGCCGCAGTGAGGGTGTCCGACCGGTTGCTGGAACGTTCGTGCAACGGGCGTTGTACGAACGTTCCAGCAACGGGGAGGCAGCCCTCCCTCAGGCAGGACGTGTGAGGGTGGGCCCATGACCGCACTCGTCCTTGGCCCCCTGGTCCGCTACGTCGACGAGCACACCGCCTCGGTGTGGGTGAAGACCGTCGCAGCCGCCCGGGTGACGGTGTGCGCCGGCGAGCACGAGGCCACCGCACGCACCTTCGGCGTGCACGGTCACCACTACGCCCTCGTCGAGCTCGACGGCCTGCCGAGGGGGACGCGCCTGGACTACCGGGTCCTCGTCGACGGCGAGCCGGTGTGGCCGCCGGCCGACTCGCCGTACCCGCCCTCACAGATCGTCACCCTCGACCACGACGAGCCGCTGCGGGTGGTCTTCGGGTCCTGCCGCACCTCGATCAGCCACGACGCCGAGGGCAACGGCATCCACGGCGTGGACGCGCTGCGCGCCTACGCGCTGCGGATGGCCGGGGTCACCGATGCCTCGGGCGACCACGACCCCGATGCAGGGGGCGACGTGCGCTGGCCCGGCCTGCTGCTCTTCCTCGGCGACCAGGTCTACGCCGACGAGACGACGGCCGAGATGCGCGAGTTCATCGAGGCCCGGCGTGACATCGAGCAGCCGCCGTGGACGGAGCTGAAGGACTACCAGGAGTACGCCCACCTCTACCAGATCGCGTGGGTCGAGCCCACCAACCGCTGGCTGCTCTCCACGGTGCCGAGCGCGATGATCTTCGACGACCACGACATCCGCGACGACTGGAACACCTCGCAGGTCTGGAAGGACGAGATGGAGGCCACCAGCTGGTGGCACGGCCGGGTCGTCGCCGGGCTCGCGGCGTACTGGGTCTACCAGCACCTGGGGAACCTCTCCCCCGCCCAGCGCGTCGACGACGAGGTCTGGAGGGCGATCACCGCCCACGAGGGCGAGCACGAGCACGACGCCACCGCCCACCTCGACGCGCTGGCCGAGCGCGCCGACCAGCACCCCGAGAGCTACCGGTGGAGCCACTCGCGCGACTTCGGAAGCCAGGCCCGGCTGGTGGTCATCGACTCCCGGGCGGCCCGTGTGCTGGAGCCCGGGCGTCGCTCGATCCTCGACGCCCATGAGCTCGCGTGGCTCGACGAGCAGATGCGGGGCGACGTCGACCACCTGCTCCTGGGCACCTCGCTGCCCTTCCTCCTGGCCCCCGGACTGCACTACGTCGAGGCGTTCAACGAGGCGCTCGCCGGCGGCGCCTGGGGACGGCGCGTCGGCACGCTCAGCGAGAGGATGCGCACCACGGTCGACCTCGAGCACTGGGCCGCGTTCCAGGAGGGCTTCCAGACGGTGGCGGCGATGGTCCTGGAGGTCGCGCGCGGCATGCGCGGGCGGGCACCGCGCACGGTCACCTTCCTCTCCGGCGACGTCCACCACAGCTATGTCTGCGAGGCCCGGGCCACCCGCCGCGCGACCGAGGGGCAACCGCCGCTGCGCAGCCGTGTCGTGCAGGCCGTCTGCTCCCCGATCCGCAACCCGATGCCACGGAAGGTGCGCTTCGCGACAACCGTCGTGTCCACCGGCGTCGCCGGCTCGGTGGGGCGCGCCGTCGCGCGCTGGGCCAGGCTGCCCGAGGCGCCGGTGCGCTGGCGGCTGGCCAAGGGGCCCTGGTTCGACAACAACCTGGCCACCCTCGAGGTGACCCCCTCCGGCCTGCACCTGTGGTGGGCGCGCGGCGAGGTGCACGAGGGCCGGCACGACCGTCCCGCCTTCGTGCAGGTGGCCTCCCACGACGTCGAGGCCGCGGATAGGGTCGCCGGGTGAGCCTCCCGTTCGTCCTGGCCTCCCAGTCTCCCGCCCGGCTGGCCACCCTCCGCAGCGCCGGGCTCGACCCCCACGTGGTCGTCAGCGGCGTCGACGAGTCACGCCTGGTGGGGCTGCCGCCGGTCGAGCTGGCGCTCCAGCTCGCGGAGCTCAAGTGCGCCGCCGTCGCCGTCCGGGGCGACCTCCCGGGTGACGGGCTGGTGCTCGGGTGCGACTCGGTCCTCGAGCTCGACGGCGACGCGCTGGGCAAGCCAGGTGACGCCGACGAGGCCGTCCGCCGGTGGCAGGCGATGCGCGGGCGCTCCGGCGTCCTGCACACCGGCCACTCGCTGCGCGACCTGGCCACCGGCGCGGTGGCCGCCGCCACGGCCAGCACGACGGTCCACTTCGCCGACGTCACCGACGCGGAGGTGGCGGCATACGTCGCCACCGGAGAGCCGCTGCACGTCGCCGGCGCCTTCACCGTCGACGGCCTCGGCGGCGCCTTCGTCACCGGCATCGAGGGCGACCACCACAACGTCGTCGGCGTCAGCCTCCCGCTGCTGCGCGACCTCGTGCGCGAGCTCGGCCACGCGTGGCCGTCGCTCTGGGCGACCCCCCCTGACCAGGGGTAGGTGAGATGACCACCGCCTACATCCACCTCGGCGTCGAGCGTGACGCCTTCGGCCTCAGGGCTTGACGGCCACCACGGGGCAGGGCGCCTCCATCAGCAGCCGGGTGGCGACGCTGCCCATCAGCATCTTGCCCACCTGGCTGCGGTGGCGGACCCCGATCACCAGCGCCTCGGCGCGGACCTCGCGAGCCACCGCCAGGATCTCCTCGGCGACGTCGGCACCGATCGACTGGCGCAGCTCGACGTCCACGGGCGACGCCGAGAGCCGCTCCTCCAGCTCGGTGCGGTCCCGCTCGCCGACGTACCGCTTGTCGACGAGGCTGTCGCCCCTGGTCGCGTTGACGACGACCAGGCCGGTGCCCCGCCGCTGCGCCTCGGCCAGTGCCTCGGTCAGCGCCGCCTCGCCGTACTCGTTGGGGATGTAGCCCACCACCACGCTCATCGCCGGACCTCGCTCTCGTCGGTGCGGTCGTCGGACGTGTCGTCGAGCCTGCCCGGGACCAGGCCCCGACCGCGGCGCTCCAGGATCGGCGGGACCACCAGCGCCAGCACGATCAGCACGTAGATGACGATGGCCAGCGGCTCGTTGAAGAGCCCGCTGATGGCCCCGTCGGACACGTCGAGCGCCTCGCGCATCCGGGTCTCCATCAGCGGGCCGATGATCACGCCGAGGATCAGCGGCAGGATCGGGATGCCGAAGCGGCGGACGGCGAAGCCCACGGCCCCGAAGACCAGGAGCAGCGCGATGTCGAAGGCGCTCTGGTTGACGGCGTAGGCGCCCAGCGAGGCGAAGAAGAGGATGCCGGCGTAGAGCTGCGGCCGCGGGACCTGCAGCAGCTTGGCCCACAGCGGTGCGAGCGGCAGGTTGATCAGGAGCAGCAGCGTGTTGCCGATGAGCAGGGCGCCGAGCAGCGTCCAGACGAGGTCGGGCTGGTCGGCCATCAGGGTCGGGCCCGGCACGATGCCGTAGGTGCGCATCGCCGCCAGCAGCACGGCGGCCGTGGCGGTCACCGGCAGGCCGAGGGCGAGCAGGGGCACGAACATGCCGGCGGCGCTGGCGTTGTTCGCGGCCTCCGGCCCGGCGACACCCTCGATCGCGCCGTGGCCGAACTCCTCGGACTTCCGCGACAGCCGCCGCTCCAGCACGTAGGAGAGGAACGTCGGCGTCTCCGCGCCGCCGGCGGGGAGGGCCCCGAACGGGAACCCGAGGGCGGTGCCGCGCAGCCACGGCCCCCACGAGCGGCCCCAGTCGTCACGGCTCATGAAGGGACGGCCGACGGGGATGACGTCGATGGGGGCCCGCCGCAGGTGGGCGGCGATCCACAGCGCCTCCCCGATGGCGAACACGCCGACCGCGACCACGACGATGTCGACGCCGTCGGCCAGCTGCAGGACGCCGGCGGTGAGGCGGGCCTGGCCGGTCGAGAGGTCGATCCCGACCAGGCCGATGGTCAGGCCGATGAACAGCCCGATGAAGCCGCGCAGCTTGGAGGAGCCCAGCACCGCGGTGACGAGCACCAGCGAGAGCAGCATGATCGCGAAGAACGACGGCGCGCCGATGTCGACCGCGATGTCGGCCAGCCACGGGGTCAGGAAGGCCACGAGCAGCGTGCCGATGGTGCCGGCGATGAACGAGCCGATGGCCGCCGTCGCGAGCGCCTGGGCGGCGCGCCCCCTCTTGGCCATCTTGTTGCCCTCGATGGCGGTCATCACCGACGCCGACTCACCCGGGGTGTTCAGCAGGATCGACGTCGTCGAGCCGCCGTACATGCCGCCGTAGTAGATGCCGGCGAAGAGGATCAGCGACTGGGTGGCCTCGAGGCCGAAGGTGATCGGGAGCAGGAGCGCCACCGCCATGGCCGGCCCGATGCCCGGCAGCACCCCGACGAAGGTCCCGAGCAGCACGCCGACGGCGGCGAAGAGCAGGTTCTCCAGCGTCAGGGCGTTGCCCAGGCCGCCGAGGAGCAGGTTCAGGGTGTCCATCACAGGATGCCGTCCAGGATGCCGGGCGCGAGGGGCACGTCCAGGCCGACGTAGAAGCCGTACCAGCTGCCCACCGAGAGCACCACACCGACGAGGAGGTCGCGCACCAGCGTGCGCGACCCGAGCGCCCAGGCGCAGCCGGCGAAGAGCAGCGCCCCCGTGACCGCCCAGCCGATGATGTTCACGAGCAGCAGGTTGAGCACCAGGATGCCGACGAGCTTGCCGACGGTGACCCAGTCGGGCGGGCTGGTGAGGTCGATGTCCTCGCCCTCCTCGCCCTGTGCCACGTCGCCGCGGGCGGTGGCCAGGGCCAGCAGCACCGCGAGCACGACCATGCCGACGCCGATGACGTAGGGGAAGACCCGCGGCCCGACCGGGTCGCCGAAGCCGACGTTCAGCCCGCGTGCGTCGATCACGGTGTAGACGCCCACGACCGCGAGGGCTCCCGCGAGGAGGTACTGTCCCCGGTCGACCTGGACCGGCGCGGGGCCCCGGGGCGTGAGTGCATCGGCCATCAGATCAGACCCAGCTCCTCGAGGGTGCCGGCGACGCGCTGGTCCTGCTCCTGCAGGAAGTCGCCGAACTCGTCGCCGGTGATGAAGTCGTCGGTCCAGCCGTTGGCCGTCAGCTCCCCCTGCCACTCCTCGGTCTCGTGCATCGTCTCCAGGTAGCCGATCAGCTCGTCGCGGCGCTCCTCGGAGATGTCGGGAGGGGCGAGCAGGCCCCGCCAGTTGAGGAAGACCAGGTCGATGCCCGACTCGGTGAGCGTCGGCACCTCGGCGAAGGCCTCCTGCGGGGACCGCTCCTCCCCCGACACCGCCAGCATCCGCAGCTCGCCGTCCTCGATGCTGCCCAGGAACTCCGCCGGCCCGGAGAAGCCGGCGTCGATCTTCGCGCCCAGCAGCGCGCTGGTCAGCGGGCCGCCGCCGTCGTAGGAGACGTAGTTGACGTCGCGGGGGTCGATCCCGACCTCGGCCGCGAGCTGCATCGGGAAGAGGTGGTCGGGCCCTCCCGGCGAGGAGCCGCCGCCGATCGCCAGCGAGCCGGGATCGGCCGTCCACGCCTCCACGAAGTCCTCCACCGTCTGGTACGGCGAGTCGGCCGGCACCAGGATCCCCTCGGGCTCGCTCATCAGCTGGGCCAGCGGGGTCGCGTCCAGGGGGTTGTAGGAGCTGGCGAAGGAGTACGTCGAGCCCACCACGCCGAGGCCGACGGTCATCACCGTCCGCTCGTCGCCGGCGTCGCCGATCAGCTCGGTCATCGCCGCTGCCCCGCCCGCGCCGATGACGTTGTCGACGGTGAAGGAGCCGCCCGTGACCTCGTTGGCCTCCATCGCGGCCACCGCGGCGCGGCCCGTCTGGTCGTAGCCGCCGCCGGGGCTGTTGGGGATGATCATCAGCAGGTCGCGGGAGTCGGCACCGCGGGTCACCCCGCACGCGGACAGGGGCACCAGCAGCAGCGCTGCGACAGCGCCCGCCGACCATCTCGCGATCCCGTGTCCCGGAGCATTCCGCACGGCCCCACTGTGCCGCGTGCCACCTGCGCTGTCGAGAACCCCCGGACCGGTAGCCTCGCCAGCATGGGGGCGACGAGGCAGACCGCCGCCGACGCGAGCGCCGAGCGGCTCTGGACGTCGGCCACGGTGGTGACCTTCGTGCGCACGGCGATCTCGGTCACCCTCGCGGCCTGGGCGGCGTACGACGGTGACCTGACCCTGCTGGTCGTCGCGCTGGTCGTCTACTGGGTCGGCGACATGCTCGACGGCTTCGTGGCGCGGGTGCGCGACGAGGAGACCCGCATCGGCGCGGTGATGGACATCTTCAGCGACCGGTTCTGCGCCGCGGCCTTCTACATCGGGCTCGCCTGGTTGGAGCCGCACCTGTCGCCGGCCATCTTCGTCTACCTCGCCGAGTTCATGGTCATCGACTGCTTCCTCTCGATCGCGTTCCTCGCCTGGCCGATCCGCAGCCCCAACTACTTCTATGAGGTCGACCGGCGCCTGTGGCTGTGGAACTGGTCCAAGCCCGGAAAGGCCACCAACTCCGCGCTCTTCGCGGTGCTGCTGCTGGTCACCGGCTGGATGTGGCTGGGCCTGGCGATCGCCACGGCGCTGCTGGTGCTCAAGTGCGTCTCGCTCGGCTGGCTCATGAAGCTGCGGCTGCCGGTGCCGGAGCGAGTCAGCGCGTGAACCTGCTGATCGGGACGTTCCTGTTCTCGTTCGGCTCGGCGCTCGTCCCGATCCTCAACGCGGAGGCCTACGTCGCGGTGGCGGCCAGGAGCCACCCCCCGCTGCTCATCGCGGCCGTGGCGGCCGTGGGCCAGATGGTCGGCAAGGTGCTCTGGTACTACGCCGGCGCCCACGCCGAGAGGCTGCCCTACATCAACCGCAAGATGGAGCGGCCGAAGACCCGCGCCAGCATGGACAAGTGGCAGGCCCGCACGCAGGGGCGCCCGTGGTTCACCGCGCTGCTGCTCTTCGTGTCCGCCTGGGCCGGGTTCCCGCCGTACGCCGTGATGGCGGCGCTGGCCGGCGTCCTGCGGGCGAACATCGTGGTCTTCCTGGTCACCGGCCTGGTGGGGCGGTTCCTGCGCTTCTGGATCGTGGCCGCCGCAGCGACGTCACTGTTCGACCTGTTCGGCTGAGACCGGCGCCGGCCCGGCGGCCGAGTCCGAGGAAGCCGGGCCCCGGGCTACTCGACCGGCAGGCCGAGCCCGCGGGCGATGAGCATGCGCTGCACCTCGGAGGTGCCCTCGCCGATCTCGAGCACCTTGGCGTCGCGGTAGAAGCGCGCCACGGGGTACTCCTCCATGAAGCCGTAGCCCCCGAAGACCTGCGTGGCGATGCGGGTCGCGGTGACGGCCGACTCCGTGGCGTAGAGCTTCGCGACGGCCGCTGCCTGCTTGAACTCGCGGGTGGTGACCGACTGGCCGGCGTCCATCCGGTCCTTGAGGTGCGCGGCCTTGTAGGTCAGCAGCCGCGAGGCGTCGAGCATCACCTGGAGGTCGGAGATCTGGAACGCGACGCCCTGCTTGCGACCGATGGGGCCCTGGGAGGTGTGCCGCTCGCCGGCGTACTGCAGCGAGAGGTCCAGGCAGGCCTGGATGCAGCCGACCGCGAGCGCGGCGATGGCGACCCGGCCGTCGTCGAGGGTGGCGAGGAACTGGGCGTAGCCGCGGCCGCGGCCACCGAGGAGGTTCCCCTCCGGGACGCGCACGTCCTCGAAGCTCAGCGGGTGGGTGTCGGAGGCGTGCCAGCCGAGCTTGTCGTAGGCCTTCTCGGCGGTGAAGCCGGGCGTGCCGCTGGGCACCAGGATCGCGCTGATCTCGGGCTTGCCGCCGCCCTCGGCGGAGGTGCCTGGTCGCTCTCCGGTGCGTGCGGTCACGGCGACGACGCTGGTCATGTCGGAGCCGGAGTTCGTGATGAACTGCTTGGCGCCGTTGACGACCCACTCGCCGTCCACGAGCACCGCCTTGGTGCGGGTGGCGCCCGCGTCCGAGCCGGCACCGGGCTCGGTGAGCCCGAAGCCGGCGATCTTGTCACCGCTCACCAGCTCGGGCAGCCATGTCTGCCTCTGCTCCTCGGAGCCGAAGGTGAGGATCGGGTTGATGCCCAGGCCGACCGCCGCCTCCAGCGTGATGCCCATCGACTGGTCGACCCGGCCCACCTCCTCGATGGCCAGGCAGAGGCTGGTGAAGCCGCCGTCCTCGCCGGCCAGGCCGGAGCCGCCGTACTCCTCGGGGGCGGTGAGCCCCATCAGGCCCAGCTTGCCCATCTTCTGCACGACGTCGGTCGGGAAGTGGTGCTCGCGGTCCCACTGCGCGGCGTACGGCGCGATCTCGGCCTCCGCGAACTCGCGGACGCTGCGGCGGAACATCTCGTGCTCGGGCGACAACTCGTAGGCCATGCCGCCATGCTAGCCGGAGAGGTTAACGATCGCTAACCACCCGGGACGGGTCTCGGGCGGTCACGGGGCCGGCGGGCGATAAGGTCGCTCCGTGCCTGACATCAAGCCGCTCGAGAAGGTCCTCGTCGCCAACCGGGGCGAGATCGCGGTGCGTGTGGTCCGCGCCTGCAGGGACGCCGGGATCGGCTCCGTGGCGGTCTACGCCGACCCCGACCGGGACGCGCAGTTCGTGCGGCTGGCCGACGAGGCGTACTCCCTGGGCGGGGCCACCCCGGCCGAGTCCTACCTCGACATCGAGAAGATCGTGAGGGCGGCCACCGACGCCGGTGCCGACTCGGTGCACCCGGGCTACGGCTTCCTCGCCGAGAACTCCGCGTTCGCCCAGGCGGTGATCGACGCCGGACTCGTCTGGATCGGCCCGCCGCCGGCTGCGATCGACGCGCTCGGCGACAAGGTGCAGGCCCGGCACATCGCCCAGAAGGTCGGCGCCCCGCTCGTCGCCGGCACCAAGGACCCGGTCGCGAACGCCGACGAGGTGGTCGCCTTTGCGGAGGAGAACGGGCTCCCCATCGCGATCAAGGCGGCGTTCGGCGGCGGTGGCCGCGGCCTCAAGGTCGCCCGCGAGATGTCGGAGGTCGCCGACGCGTTCGAGTCGGCCGTCCGCGAGGCCGTCACCGCCTTCGGCCGCGGCGAGTGCTTCGTGGAGCGCTACCTCGACCGGCCGCGCCACGTCGAGACGCAGTGCCTGGCCGACCAGCACGGCAACGTCGTGGTGGTCTCCACCCGCGACTGCTCGCTGCAGCGCCGCCACCAGAAGCTCGTGGAGGAGGCGCCCGCGCCGTACCTCTCCGCGGAGCAGCTGACCACGCTCTACGACTCCTCCAAGGCGATCCTCAAGGAGGCCGGCTACGTCGGCGCCGGCACCTGCGAGTTCCTCGTCGGGCAGGACGGCACCATCTCGTTCCTCGAGGTCAACACCCGCCTGCAGGTCGAGCACCCGGTCAGCGAGGAGGTCACCGGCATCGACCTCGTCCGCGAGATGTTCCGCATCGCCGCCGGTGAGGAGCTCGGGTACGACGACCCGGAGGTCCGCGGCCACTCCATCGAGTTCCGCATCAACGCCGAGGACGGCGGGCGCAACTTCATGCCCGCCCCGGGCACCCTCTCCGCCTGGGCGCCGCCGAGCGGCCCGGGCGTCCGCGTCGATGGAGGGTACGTCGCCGGCGAGACGATCCCGGGCTCCTTCGACTCCCTCATCGCCAAGCTCGTCGTCTCCGGCCGCGACCGCACCCAGGCGCTGGAGCGCTCGCGGCGCGCCCTCGCGGAGTTCGTCGTCGACGGCATGCCGACCGTGGTCCCGTTCCACGCCGCGGTCGTCTCCGACCCCGCGTTCGTCGGCGACGGCGAGACCTTCTCGGTCTACACGTCGTGGATCGAGACGGAGTTCGACAATCAGATCGCGCCGTACGCCGGCGACTCGGCCGAGGCCGAGGAGCCGGTGGAGCGCCAGAAGGTGACCGTCGAGGTCGGCGGGCGTCGCCTCGAGGTCGTCCTGCCCGGCGGGCTCGGCAGCATCGGCGGCGGTGCCGCCGGCGGCGCGCGGAAGCCCAAGCGCGCGGCCGGCAAGAAGGCCGGCGCCGCGGCCTCCGGCGACGCCGTGACCAGCCCCATGCAGGGCACCATCGTCAAGGTCGCCGTCGAGGAGGGTCAGCAGCTCGCCGAGGGTGACGTCGTGGTGGTCATGGAGGCCATGAAGATGGAGCAGCCGCTCAAGGCCCACAAGTCCGGCACCGTCACCGGCCTGCGGGCCGAGGTCGGCGCCACCGTCGCCAACGGCGCGGTCATCTGCGAGCTCAAGGACTGAGCTGGGGGCGTCCGGCCCCCTGACCGCTGCTGCTTCATCATGGTATGTCGGTGAATCGGGACCTCCCACGGCGTGCAAGCCATGGGAAGCGCTGGTTCGGCTGCATACCATGATGAACCGTCGACGACGGCCGGCGGCCTACTCGCAGAGGCGGCGCGACTCCGCGGCGGAGCAGGAGTCGCGGCCGCCCATGCCCCAGACGAAGTCCTTGCCCTTGCCGCCGTCGATCCTGTCGTTGTAGAAGCTGCCGTAGGCGAAGTCCTTGCCGCCGTTCAGGCGGGCGTCCAGCGCGCCGCCCCGCGCCAGGCCGACGAGCTCGCCGGAGTTGGTGCCGGTGAAGTTCACGGAGACGTAGTCGTTGACGAGCACCTGCTCGACGCCGCTCACCTTGCCGGCACCCTGGCCGTCGATGACACCGGCGGCGAGGTCGACCTTCATGCCCGGACGGCCGCTCGGGTCGCCGTAGGTGCTGGTGAGCGTGAGGACGTCGACGCCCGAGGCACCGTCGACCCGCATCGTGCCGCCGCGGACGACGTTGGCGAAGATCGCGTCGTGGCCGCCCCCGCCGGTGACGTCGGCCGCCTGGCCGGAGTGGGCGTAGATCGCGTCGACGCCGCCCCCACCGGTGAGGGTGTCACGGCCGCGGTAGCTGCGGAGGGTGTCGTTGCCGTCGCCGCCGGAGACCCGGTCGTCGTCGTCACCGCCGGGCACGGGGCCCTCGGCCCAGACCTCGTCGTGGCCGCCGAGGCCGTTGATGGTGTCGCCACCGCCGCCGCCCTCGAGGTAGTCGTCGCGAGGCGAGCCGTTGAGGGTGTCGGCGAACTGCGAGCCGATGATGCCCACGGCGCCGGCGGTGCCGATCGTGTCGGTGCCGTCGCCGGCGACGGTCCCGGTGGTGGCCGTGGCGCTGAGGTCCACCTTCACCGGCACCGAGGAGGTGGCGTAGGTCACGCGGTCGGGGATCGTCTCGTCGCGGCTGCGCCGCTGGTCGGCCACGGGGTCGACCGTGTCGTTGCCCGGGCCCGGGTCGATGACGTCGCCGACCTTGTGGTCACCGCGGCCGTCGATCCAGAACGCGTCGGCCCCGCCGAAGATCGTGTCGTCGCCGGCGCCACCGAGGATGGTGTCGGACCCGCCACCGCCACAGACGACGTCGCTGCCGTCGAGCGCCTCGACGTAGTCGTCGCCGTTGCCGGCCCAGACGACGTCGCGACCGGGGGTGCCCACGAGGCGGTCGGGACCGTCGGTGCCCACGATCGTGGCTGCCTGGCCACCGCAGGTCTCGGCGGCACGGGCCTGCACGACGGCTGCCTGGGAGATCGACGTGGACGGTCCTGTGCCGGTGGTGAGGCCGGCCGTTCCCGGCGCGCCCCAGAGCGTCGTGATGGCCACGACCCCGGCCAGGAGAGTGATGCGCTTCTTCATGGCGCCCCCTTCGCAGTCCCCCACCGTACGTGGTCCGGCCGAGCAACGCCGGTAGGTAGTCCGCCCCCGCGCGTTTCGGGGCGTGTTCCGGGAGTGACGCGTGGGACCACGCCGCTGCCTACCTGGCGGTGATGGAGCTGACCGTGAACCACGTCGACCGCAGTCCCAGGGCCGAGCGCACCGCGTCGCCGGAGACGGTCACGGACCCCTTGGCGCCGACGATCGTGAGGTCGTCGACCCGGCCGCCCCACTCGCCGTTGCCGTCGCGGGCCTCGACGACGAGCCGGGTGACGTTGCCGACCCGCGGCCAGGCCGCCTCGATGGTCGCGTCGGTGACCTGCTTGGTCCAGGTGTGCACGGGGTTGCCCGCCCAGCCGTCGTAGGGGTCCTCCCGGGCGGCGAGGTAGGGCACCGACCCGGCCGCGGTCCAGCCGCCGCTGCTGGAGGCGAACTGCGTGAACGCCGGCTGCCCGCCGACGGTCAGCGCCTCGCCGGCGGTGGCCCGCACCGCCTCGTCGGAGGCGGGATGCTCGGCCGACCGGCCGCCGTACACCTGGCAGGAGGTGGTGTCGCAGACCTGGTAGTGCCCGGCCCGCGGGTGCGCCCGCTCGTACGACGCGTACGACCGGGCGGCGACCGCCTGGGCCTTGACGGCCTCGGGGCTCCAGGTCGCGGGGATCTCCAGCGGCACGACGCCGCGCAGGTAGCGGTCGAGCCCGACGACGTTCACGGTGTCGCGCGCCGGGCTGCCCGGGGTGGGCGAGGCGGCACGGAGCCGGCCGCGGTAGGAGACGGTGCGCGTGGGGGTGACCAGGGCGATCGGTGCTCTCCTGGCGGAGAACTCCCCGTCGCCGGCGAAGGCCATCAGCCGGCGCCAGGCGCTGCCGCCGCTGCGGTGCGAGACCACGGTCCTGCCGCTGCGGCCGGCGGTGAGCCGCCACTGGGTGGCGCCGTTGGCCGGCAGCGTCCACGCCTCCTGCGTCGCGGTGCTGCGGACGCGGAGTCCCTGGCGGGCGAGCACGACGACGTCGTCGGTCGTGTCGGCGCTGACCAGCACCTTGATCGGCCCGGAGGCCGTGCCCCACTCCGTGCCGGCGTAGTAGAACCCGACGATGTCGCGGTAGCCGAGGCCGGCGCGCGCGGCGCCTTCGGCGCCGTACTGCGACATGCCGTGCCCGTGGCCGTAGCCGTGACCGGTGAGCGTGATCGACGCCGACGGCGGCACTGCGAAGGCCTCGTCGACCACGACGCTGCTGGCCGCCGTGGGTGACTGCAGGGAGAGTCCCAGGGGCAGCGTGAGGGCGGTGATGGCGGCGAGCAGCAGCCGACGTGATCCGTGCGGGAGGGGGCGCATCGCGAGGGCTTCCTGGGTCTGCTGTGACGTCTGGGTCTCGATGGGAACACGCCTGCCCCAAGGGTCACAACGGAACGGCTGCAACTACAGACGTGTAGTTCACAAGGCGCTCCGTCGACGTGACCGCATGACGGACCCGGGAGGTGGCCGAGCCCCGCAGGCGGCCGCTGCTCGGTAGCCTGCGGCGCATGTTCTCCAAGGTGCTGGTCGCCAACCGCGGCGAGATCGCGATCCGGGCGTTCCGCGCCGCCTACGAGCTCGGCTCCCGCACCGTCGCGGTCTTCCCCCACGAGGACCGGCTCTCCGAGCACCGCCTGCGGGCCGACGAGGCCTACGAGATCGGCGAGCGTGGGCACCCGGTGCGCGCCTACCTCGACCCCGACGCCATCGTGGCCGTCGCGGTGCGCGCGGGGGCCGACGCGATCTACCCCGGCTACGGCTTCCTCTCGGAGAACCCCGCCCTGGCGAGGGCCTGCGCCGACGCCGGGATCACCTTCATCGGGCCCACCGCCGAGGTCCTGACGTTGACCGGCAACAAGGCACGGGCCATCGCCGCGGCCCGGGCGGCCGGCGTGCCCACCCTGCAGAGCGTCGACCCCTCCACCGACGTCGACGCCCTGGTCGACGCCGCCGGGGTGCTGCCCTTCCCCGTCTTCGTCAAGGCGGTCGCGGGCGGCGGCGGTCGCGGCATGCGACGCGTCGACGACCCCGCCCGGCTCCGCGAGGCGGTCGAGACCTGCATGCGCGAGGGCGAGGCGGCCTTCGGCGACCCGACGGTCTTCGTCGAGCAGGCCGTCGTCGACCCGCGGCACATCGAGGTGCAGGTGCTCGCCGACGGCAGCGGGGAGGTGATCCACCTGTTCGAGCGCGACTGCTCGCTGCAGCGTCGCCACCAGAAGGTCGTCGAGATGGCGCCCGCGCCCAACCTGGACCCCGCGATCCGGGACCGGATGTGCGCCGACGCGGTCCGCTTCGCCCGCGAGATCGGCTACCGCAACGCCGGCACGGTCGAGTTCCTGCTCGACCCGGCCGGCAGCTACGTCTTCATCGAGATGAACCCCCGCATCCAGGTCGAGCACACGGTCACCGAGGAGGTCACCGACGTCGACCTGGTGCAGAGCCAGATGCGCATCGCCTCGGGTGAGACCCTCGCCGACCTCGGCCTCGACCAGGAGTCGCTGGTGGTGCGCGGCGCCGCCCTGCAGTGCCGGATCACCACCGAGGACCCCGCCAACAGCTTCAGGCCCGACACCGGCAAGATCACGACCTACCGCTCCCCCGGCGGCGCGGGTGTGCGCATCGACGGCGGTACGACCTACACCGGCGCCGAGGTCAGCGGACACTTCGACTCCATGCTGGCCAAGCTGACCTGCCGCGGCCGGACCCACGAGATGGCCGGGCAGCGGGCGCGGCGCGCGCTCGCGGAGTTCCGCATCCGCGGGGTCTCCACCAACGTCGCCTTCCTCCAGGCCGTGCTCGCCGACGCCGACTTCATCGCCGGCCGGGTGACCACGGCGTTCATCGAGGAGCACCCGCAGCTGCTGGCCACCCGCGCGTCCGGGGACCGCGGCACCAAGCTGCTGGCCCACCTGGCCCACGTCACGGTCAACCAGCCCCACGGGCCCGCACCGGTCTCGGTCGACCCGGCCACCAAGCTGCCGCCGGTCGAGCTCGGCGTGCCTGCCCCCGACGGCACCAGGCAGCTGCTGCTCTCGGTCGGTCCCGAGGAGTTCGCACGCCGGCTGCGCGGGCAGACGCAGGTGGCGGTGACCGACACGACCTTCCGCGACGCCCACCAGTCGCTGCTCGCGACCCGCGTCCGCACCCGCGACCTGCTGCAGGTCGCCGGTCACGTGGCGCGCACGACACCCCAGCTGTGGTCCGTGGAGGCCTGGGGCGGGGCGACGTACGACGTGGCGCTGCGCTTCCTCTCCGAGGACCCGTGGGACCGGCTGGCGGCCCTGCGCCAGGCCGTCCCCAACATCTGCCTCCAGATGCTGCTGCGCGGGCGCAACACGGTCGGCTACACCCCCCATCCCACGGAGGTCACGAACGCCTTCGTGGAGGAGGCGGCGGCCACCGGCGTCGACGTGTTCCGCATCTTCGACGCGCTCAACGACGTCGAGCAGATGCGCCCCGCGATCGAGGCCGTGCGGGCGACCGGCACCACGGTGGCCGAGGTCGCGCTCTGCTACACCGGCGACCTCTCCAGCCCCGCCGAGAGCCTCTACACCCTCGACTACTACCTCGACCTCGCCGAGCGCATCGTCGACGCCGGCGCACACGTGCTGGCGATCAAGGACATGGCCGGCCTGCTCCGGGCCCCCGCGGCCCGCACGCTGGTGACGGCGCTGCGCGAGCGCTTCGACCTGCCCGTGCACCTGCACACCCACGACACCCCCGGTGGCCAGCTCGCCACCCTGGTGGCGGCGATCGAGGCCGGCGTCGACGCGGTCGACGCGGCGACCGCCTCGATGGCCGGCTCGACGTCGCAGCCGGCCCTGTCGGCGCTGGTGTCGGCCACCGACCACTCCGACCGCGAGACCGGCCTGTCCCTGGACGCGGTGTGCGCGCTGGAGCCCTACTGGGAGGCGACCCGCCGCGTCTACGCGCCCTTCGAGTCGGGCCTCCCCTCGCCCACCGGGCGCGTGTACCGCCACGAGATCCCCGGCGGGCAGCTCTCCAACCTGCGCCAGCAGGCCATCGCGCTCGGGCTCGGCGAGAAGTTCGAGCAGATCGAGGACATGTACGCCGCGGCCAACGACATCCTCGGCAACGTGGTCAAGGTGACGCCGTCCTCGAAGGTGGTCGGCGACCTCGCGCTGCACCTGGTCGCCGTCGGCGCCGACCCGGCCGTCTTCGCCGAGGACCCCGAGAAGTTCGACATCCCCGACTCGGTCGTCGGCTTCCTCAGCGGGGAGCTGGGCCACCCGCCGGGCGGCTGGCCCGAGCCGTTCCGCACCAAGGCGCTGGCGGGCCGTACGTGGCGACCGCCGGCCACCGAGCTGACGCCCGAGCAGTCGGCCGGCCTGTCGGCGAACCGCCGGGAGACGCTCAACGAGCTGCTGTTCCCCGGCCCGACCAAGGAGTTCCGCGAGGCGAGGGAGACCTACGGCGACGTGTCGGTCCTCCCCACCATGAGCTACCTGTACGGCCTGCGGCACGGTGAGGAGACCGAGGTCGAGATCTCCGAGGGCGTGCGGATCCTCTTCGGCGTGCAGGCGATCAGCGAGTCCGACGAGCGCGGGTTCCGCACCCTGATGGCCACCATCAACGGCCAGCTGCGGCCGATCTCGGTGCGCGACACCTCGGTCGCCTCTGCCGTGACCGCGGCCGAGAAGGCCGACCCCTCGGTGCCCGGGCAGGTCGCGGCTCCGTTCCAGGGCGCCGTCACGCCGGTCGTGGCCGAGGGCGACACGGTCGCCGTGGGCGACACCGTCGCCACGATCGAGGCCATGAAGATGGAGGCGTCGATCACCGCGCCGGTGGCCGGCCGCGTGGTCCGCCTCGCCGTCACCTCCACCCAGGCGGTCGAGGGCGGCGACCTGGTGCTCGTGCTGCAGTGACGCCGCCCCGGGCGAGGCTCGGGGACATCAGTCCCCGCGCATCCGGGCGTAGACGTGCTGCAGGGAGTCCGAGATGGCCGACACCGCGAACAGCGCCGCCCAGGCGCGTGCCGTGCGCGGGGCCAGCGCCAGCGTCGCGACGTACCCCGTGCTGACCCACACGCCCATGCAGAACGGGCACGTCAGCAGCTCGCCGACCGTGTGCCGGACCCCGTGCTCGCCGCGGGCCTCCTCCACGTGCTCGGAGGAGCCCGCGGCCTCCTGGAACCGGGTGAACGGCGCTCGCAACGGGCTGGCCACCGACGACCTGGACAGCAGGCGGGAGAACTTGTGGGTCGCAACGCCGCCCAGCACCACGTCGACGACGCTGTAGCGCTCGGGCAGCTGGACCCCCGCCGCCCGGCCGACCAGCGTCAGCGTCGCGACGCCCGCTGCGTAGGTGGTGAGGCTGCCGGCGAAGCCGGACAGGTCCACGACGTCCTCCGGGTCGTAGGCCCGCGCGAGACTCTCGGCCGGCGACGTGCCGTCGGCGCGGTGCGCCGGACCCACCATGTCCCTCAGATCCCTGATGCTCATGCCTCCCGATACCCGATCACGCCCTGTCCACACCTGCCCTGTCCATACCTCCGGCCGGAGGCCGGCGTCGTGCATGGACGCCGGGCGCCGAGGGCACAGGGTGGCAGCAGCGGTCGACGACGAGAGAGTGAGCCAGCGTGAAGCCCAGGTGGAACAGCGGACCCGCGGAGATCGTGCTGGTCCGGCACGGCCACAGCGAGGGCAACCTCGCCGACGCCCAGGCCCGCGAGGCCGGCGCCGAGCGGCTCGACCTCGATGCCCGCGACGCCGACGTCGCGCTGTCCGGCACCGGGCGCGAGCAGGCCGGTGCGGTGGCCGCCTGGCTGGCCGGTGAGACCGGCGACCGGCGTCCGACCGTCGTCGTCAGCTCGCCCTACCGACGGGCCGCCGACACCGCGGCCCGCGTGGTCGCCGACCTCGGCCTCGAGGTGGTCCTCGACGAGCGGCTGCGCGAGCGCGACCTCGGCGTCTTCGACGGGCTCACCGGCGTGGGCATCAGGGCGCACTACCCGGAGGAGGCAGAGCGCCGCAGCAAGCTGGGCAAGTTCTACTACCAGCCCCCCTCCGGCGAGAGCTGGGCCGACGTGGTGCTGCGAGTGCGCAGCCTCCTGGACGACCTGCGCCAGGGGTTCGACGGGGAGCGGGTGTGGCTGTTCACCCACCAGGCGGTGATCAGCAGCTTCCGGTACGCCCTCGAGGACGTCTCCGAGGAGGACCTGCTCGACATCGACCGCGAGACGCCGATCCCGAACGCCTCGTTCACGACGTACCGGCGCGACGGGACGCACTTCCACCTCGAGTCGTTCGCCGACACCACCGCGGTCGACTCCGCCGAGGTGGAGGTCACCGACGAGCCCTCGAAGACCGGTCGGTCATGAGCGCCGCGCCCACGATCGTGACGCCGGCGACCCTGCGCACCTGGGCGCTGCCGGCTGCCGGCTCCGGCAAGGGCTCGCGCGGGGAGGTCGTCGTGGTCGGCGGCAGCTGCGGCACCCCGGGCGCGGTGCTCCTCGCGGGGGAGTCCGCCCTCCGCGCCGGCGCCGGGAAGCTCGCCATCGCGACGGTCGGCGACGTCGGGCCCGCCCTCGCCGTGGCCGTGCCCGAGGCCATGGTGCTGGCCCTCCCCCGCACCGACGACGGCGACATCTCCGTGGGCTGCCTGCCGGTCGTGCAGTCGCGGCTGGAGTCCGCCGACGTGGTCGTCGCGGGGCCGGGCTTCGCCAGCGCCGACGGCGCCGTCGAGGTGCTCGCCGAGATGCTGCCCCACGTCACCGGAGCGCTGGTCCTCGACGCCATCGGCTCGGCCTTCCTGACCCAGCACCCCGACGGCCTCCACCACCTCGAGGGCCGTGGCGTGCTCACCGTCAACCCCACCGAGCTCGCGCTCACCGCGGGCTGCGAGGCCGAGGAGGTCGAGGACGACCCCCTCGGCCCGGCGAGCCGGGTGGCGAAGCGCTCGAACGTCGTCGTGCTCCTCGGCGGCTCGACCAAGCACGTCGTGACGCCCGACGGCCGTTCCTGGACGGTCGAGGGAGGCGGCCCGGGCCTGGGGGTGTCCGGCTCCGGCGACGCCCAGGCCGGCATCGTCGGCGGGCTGGTGGCGCGCGGCGCCGAGCCCGCCCAGGCAGCCGTCTGGGGTGCCTACCTGCACGCCCGCGCGGGCGAGCGGCTGGCCGCCGAGGTGGGCGTCCTGGGCTACCTCGCGCGTGAGATCCCACCCCACGTCCCCCGCATCCTGGTGGAGCTGCTGGCCTGAGGCGGCCCTCGCATGACGCCGTACGCCGCCGGGTACCGTCGCAGCGACCGTGCACGACGACCCAGGAGGATCCATGAGCGAGTCAGGCAACGACCTCTCCGAGCCGCTCGGCACCAACCCGTCGGACGACTCCATGAACGACGACATGGAGAGCTACCACGGCTACAGCGTCGACGACGAGACGCAGCCGCAGAGCACCGGCGACAGCCTGGTCGACGACGACCGCGGGCTGGCGGACCCCCTGGACGAGGGCTTCTCCCCGGGCGAGAGCTACTCCGCGGGCCAGGGGTTCGGCAACACCCACCTCGAGGAGTCGATGGGCGAGACGCTCGACCAGCGGGTCGCCCAGGAGATCCCCGAGCCCGATCCGTACGAGCAGGCCGAGCGGGAGGCCGAGCTCGCCAGCAGCGACGAGAACGCCGAGGTGACCGAGGTCGGCGACGAGCGCGCCGGGCGCCTCGTGGAGCCCGACGAGGGCGTGCACACCGACGTCGAGGGTGACCTGCTGGCCCAGGACGTCGGCATCGACGGCGCTGCCGCCGGCGCCGAGGAGGCCGCGGTGCACGTCGTCCCCGAGTGACCTCCCGCCGGCGCGGCGGGGACTCGGGTCACACCTAGCCCGACACCCGGTGCATCCGCCGCGCCGCCTCGGCGATCGATCCGCTCATCGACGGGTAGACGGTGAAGGCCTGCGCGAGCTGGTCGGCCGTCAGCGACTCCGCCACCGCGATCGAGACGGGGTGGATCAGCTCGGAGGCCCGCGGGCCCACCACGACGCCGCCCACGACGATGCCGGTGCCGGGTCGGCAGAACAGCTTCACGAAGCCGTCGTGCACGCCCTGCATCTTGGCGCGGGCGTTGCCGGCCAGCGGCAGCATCACCGTCTCGCACTGGATGTCACCGGCCTCGACGGCCTGCTGGGACCACCCCACCGTGGCGATCTCGGGGGCGGTGAAGACGTTGGAGGAGACCTTCTTGAGGTCCAGCGGCGCCACGGCGTCGCCGAGGAAGTGCCACATCGCGATGCGCCCCTGCATCGCCGCGACCGAGGCGAGCATCAGCACGCCGGTGCAGTCGCCGGCGGCGTACACGCCGCGAGCGGAGGTGCGGGAGACCCGGTCGACGACCACGAATCCGCCCTCGTCGACCGCGACGCCGGCCTCCTCGAGGCCGAGGTCGGCGGTGTTCGGCACGGAGCCGAGCGCCAGGATGCAGTGCGAGCCCTGCACGGTGCGGCCGTCGGTGAGGGTGACGGTCACGGTGTCGCCCTCGCGTGTGACCGACGCCATGCGCGACGTCGAGAGCACCTTCATGCCGCGCCGGGTGGAGACCTCCTCGAGCACGGCGGAGGCGTCGGCGTCCTCGCCGGGGAGGACCCGGTCGCGCGAGGAGACCAGCGTGACGTCGATGCCCAGGGCGAGGTACGCCGAGGCGAACTCCGCGCCCGTGACGCCCGAGCCGACCACGACCAGGCTCTCGGGCACCTCGGCGATGTCGTAGACCTGCTCCCACGTCAGGATGCGCTCGCCGTCGGGCCGGGCCGAGGGCAGCGTGCGGGGCGCGGCGCCCGTGGCGAGCAGCACCGCGTCGGCCTCGAGGGTCTCCTCGCCGCCGTCGGCCAGGGCGACGTGGACGCGGTCGGCACCGAGCAGGCGCCCGCGGCCGCGCACCACCCGGACGCCCTCCTTCTCCAGCCGTCGCCCGATGTCGACCGACTGGTCGGCGGCCAGCTTCAGGACGCGGGCGTTGACGCGGCCGAGGTCGACCTTGATGCCCGTGGCGGCGTCGCCCTCGTGGTCGTGCAGGTTGACCCCGAGCTCGGCGGCCGAGGAGACCTCGGTCATCAGCTCCGCGGTGGCGATCAGGGTCTTGCTCGGCACGCAGTCGGTGAGCACCGCGGACCCACCGATGCCGTCGGTGTCGACGACGGTCACGCGGGCCCCGAGCTGGGCCGCGACCAGCGCCGACTCGTAGCCGCCCGGACCGCCACCGACGATGACGACGTGCTGACCGCTGTTCATGGGGCTCCTGCGGGTCAGAGGTTGATCATGTGGCCCGCGATGCCGTGCATGGCTTCCTTCACGGCCTCGGACAGGGTCGGGTGGGCGAAGATGTTGCGCGACACCTCGTCGGCGGTGAGGTCGTACTGCTGCGCCAGGGTCAGCGCCGGCAGCTGCTCGGTCACGTCGGGGCCGATCATGTGGGCGCCGAGGATCTCGTTGTAGGTGGCGTCGGCGACGATCTTCACGAACCCGAACGCCTCGCCGAGGCCCTGCGCCTTGCCGTTGGCCGTGAACGGGAAGGTCGCCGTCTTGACGTCGTACCCCTTGTCCTTGGCCTGCTGCTCGGAGTAGCCGAAGGAGCCGATCTGCGGCTGGCAGTAGGTGGCCCGCGGGATCATGTCGAAGTTGATCTCCTGGGTGTCCTCGCCCGCGATCGTCTCCGCCGCGACGATGCCCATCGCCTCCGCGGCGTGGGCCAGCATCATCCGCCCGGTCACGTCGCCGATGGCGTAGACGTGCTCCACGTTGGTGCGGAACCGGCCGTCGATCGCGATGGCGCCGCGCTCGGTGAGCTCGACGCCGAGGGTGTCCAGGCCGTAGCCCTCGATCCGCGGCGCGAAGCCGAAGGCGGCCATCATCTTGTCGGCCTCGAGCACCTGGGAGTCGCCGCCGGCCGCGGGGCTGACGGTCACCCGGACCCCGGAGCCGGTGTCCTCGACCTGGTCGACCTTGGTCGAGAGCATGACCTTGACGCCGAGCTTCTTGTAGTGCTTGAGCAGCTCCTTGGAGATGTCGGCGTCCTCGGTGGGCACCATCCGGTCCAGGAACTCCACGATCGTCACGTCCACGCCGAAGTTGCGCATCACGTAGGCGAACTCGACGCCGATGGCACCCGAGCCGCCGATGATGATCGAGTCGGGGAGGTTCTCGTCGAGGATCTGCTCCTCGTAGGTGACGACGTTGTCGCTGATCCTCATGCCCGGCAGCACCCGCACGGTCGCGCCGGTGGCGATGATCAGGTCGCCGTAGGTGTAGGGAGTGACGTTGCCGTCGGCGTCCTTGACCTCGACCTTCCCGTCGCCGGTGCAGTTGCCCCAGCCGTCGATCTCGGTGATCTTGTTCTTCTTCATCAGGTAGTGGACACCCTTGACGATGCCCGCACTGACCTGGCGCGACCGCTTGAACGTCGCGCCGAAGGACATGGTGGCGTCGCCCTCGATGCCGAACTTGTCCTTCTCGTGGGCCAGCGTGTGGGCGAGCTCGGCGTTGCGGAGCAGAGCCTTGGAGGGGATGCACCCGACGTTGAGGCACACGCCGCCCCAGTACTTGTCCTCGATCACGGCGACCGACTTGCCGAGCTGCGAGGCACGGATCGCGGCGACGTACCCCCCGGGTCCGGCGCCGAGGACGATGACATCGAAGTGGGATTCGCTCACGTCCTCAAGCCTAGGACCCAGCCGGTGGGACCCGCGAGCCGGTCGCCGGTGCCGCCGGCCGTTACGCTCCTCCCGTGACGCTCTACGCCGCCTACGGGACGAACATGGACCCCGCACGCATGAGCGAGCGGTGCCCGCACTCGCCGCTGAGGACCATCGGCTGGCTCACCGGCTGGCGCCTGACCTTCGGCGGCGAGGAGCACGGCTGGGACGGCGCCCTGCCCACCATCGTCGAGGACCCGATCGAGCAGGTCTTCGTCGCGGTGTTCGACGTCACCCCCGAGGACGAGTCGGCCCTCGACGGCTGGGAGAGCGCCGACACCGGGCTCTACCGCAAGACCAAGGTGCGCGTCTCGACGATGAACGGCGAGGTGCTGGCGTGGGCCTACGTGCTCGACGCCTACGAGGGCGGGCTGCCGTCGGCGTCCCTGCTCGGCATGCTGGCCTCCGCGGCGGAGGCGGCCGACGCGCCGGCCGACTACGTCGCGGCGCTGCGGCGTCGTACCTGCCGCTCGACCGGCCTCTGAGCGCCTCACCCCCACTCGTCGCGGAGGACCGCGAACACCTGGGTGTCGGCCCACCCACCGTCGTTGGGGTAGTCCCGGCGCAGCAGCGCCTCCTGCCGCATCCCCAGCCGCCGGCACACCCGCGCCGAGGCCGTGTTGCGCGCGTCGAGCTGCGCGCTGACCCGGTGCATGCCGTAGTGCCCGAAGCAGAGGTCGACCAGGGCCCGGCCCGCCTCGGTGGCGAGGCCGCGCCCGCACACGTCGGGGTGGAGGGCCCAGCCGACCTCCCCCTTCGACAGCTCCGCGCCGCGCAGGAAGAGGATGACGTGGCCGACGTGGCGGCCCTCGTGCTCCACGAACAGCAGGAGGTGCTCGTCGGGCTGCCTCGGGTCCAGGCAGCGGGCCCACGTCTCGATCCGCGCGGCGCACTGCTCACGGGTCTGCACGCCGTGGGGCAGGTAGCGGCAGACGTCGGCGCGCGCGAGGTAGTCGTGCAGCGTGCCGACGTCGTCGGGCCGCGCCGGGCGCAGCACGAGTCGCTCGGTGCGGACCGGCAGCGTGGGCCGCGGGACGGTCACGTCGCGCTGATCCCGATCGCCCCCTCGCGGAAGGCGTTGACGAACAGCGAGTAGTCCTGCTGCACCCGGGTGGCGTAGGCGATCCCCCACTCGACGACGTGCTCGGTCAGCTCCCTGCGGCGCCCCTCGAGCGCCGCGGCGATGACCTCCTCGACCTGGAAGTCGACGAGGTCCTGGCTGCTGTCCTCGTCGGAGGCGCAGTGGATCTTGGCCGTCGCACGGCCGAGCTGGTCCACGACCACCGCGATGTCTTCGGGCTCGTTGAGCCCGCCCCAGTCGAGGTCGACCTCGTAGGGCGAGACCTCCGACACCACGAAGCCGACGTCGGCCAGGCTGGTGTGGCCGAGCAGCGGGTCGGTGTGCACCTGCAGCGCCCGCTGGCTGACCGCGGTCCGGTGCCCCTCGTGCTGGAAGTAGCCGTCCACCTCCGCGGAGTCCACGAAGCGGCTCAGGGCCGGCACGTTGGCCTGCTTCATCGACAGCACCACGTCGTTGTCGAGAGCCTGGCTGAAGCCCTCCACCAGCAGGTTGTACGCCGGCAGGCCGGCGCTGCCGATCCCGAACCCCGACTTCCCGACCACGTCGCGCAGCTCGTAGAAGAGGTCGCGGTCGAACCGCTTGGACTCCGGGATGGTGTCGAGGTAGCCCTCGAACGCGGCCACGACCCGGGCGCGCTCGGCCTTGCCGAGGCGGCGTACGGAGGAGTGCTCGGCGAACTGCCGCACCCCGTGGGTCAGCACGGTCATGCCGTCGAGCAGGTCGGCCCGGCGGATCTGACGGGCCAGCACGAGGGCCTCGTGCACCGCGCCGGCGCTGTTGTCGAGGGTGAGGGCGAAGTCCTCGTCGGTCTCGCTGTCGCGGTAGTGGTTGATCTGCGACAGGTAGGACCGCAGGTAGCGGCCGATGAGCCGCCGGACCGTCTCCTCGGGCAACGCCTTCTGCCAGCCGACGAGCGCGAGGCTCGCCGCGAACCGCTGGAGGTCCCAGGTGTAGTGACCGAGGTAGGCCTCGTCGAAGTCGTTGACGTCGAAGACCAGGCGGCCGTCGGAGTTGAGGTAGGTGCCGAAGTTCTCCACGTGCAGGTCGCCGTGGATCCAGATGCGCGAGGAGCGGTCGTCGACGAAGTCGTCGGTCTCCTGCGTGACGTCGGCGTAGAACAGGCAGGCGGAGCCGCGGTAGAAGGCGTGCGGGTCGGCGGCCATCTTGCGGTACTTGGCCCGGAAGGCGACGGGGTCGGCCTCCATGAGTGGTGCGAACGCGTCACCCAGCGACCCCACGATCAGGTCGGTCCGGGCCCTGGTGCTGGCGGCAGTCACGACCCGCACCCTACGTTGGCAGATTCCTCCCCGGCGGTCCTAGAGTGCGGCGCGTGACCCACGCTCCCGCCGCCGCACCGCCCTCCGAGCTCGCCGCCGAGGCGGCGCGTGTCCTCGCCGACCTCACCGGGGTGGAGCGCCACGACGTGGCTCTCGTGCTCGGCTCGGGCTGGCTACCGGCCGTCGACGCGCTCGGCGAGGCCACCGCCGAGATCGCCACGACGGACCTTCCCGGCTTCTCCGCGGCGGCCGTCGCCGGGCACAGCGGGCGGATCCGCAGCGTCCGCGCCGGCGAGAGGAACCTGCTCGTGTTCCTCAGCCGCACGCACTTCTACGAGGGCAGGGGGGTGCGAGCGGTCGTGCACCCGGTCCGCACCGCCGCCGCCGCGGGGTGCCGCACCATCGTGCTGACCAACGGCTGCGGCGGCCTCAAGGAGACGTGGACGCCCGGCACGCCGGTGCTGATCAGCGACCACATCAACCTCACCGCGACCTCGCCGATCGAGGGCGCCAGCTTCGTGGACCTGACCGACCTCTACTCCAGCCGCCTGCGCGCCCTGTGCAGGGAGGTCGACGCGAGTCTTGACGAGGGCGTCTACGTGCAGTTCCCAGGCCCCCACTACGAGACGCCGGCCGAGATCGGCATGGTCCGGGCCATCGGCGGTCACCTCGTCGGCATGAGCACCACCCTCGAGGCGATCGCGGCCCGCGAGGCCGGCATGGAGGTGCTGGGCATCAGCCTGGTCACCAACCTCGCGGCCGGCATCAGCGGCGAGCCGCTCGACCACGCGGAGGTGCTGGAGGCCGGCCGGGCCGCCGCCAGCCGGATGGGCGACCTCCTCGGCGACGTCGTGCCCCGCATCTGATGAGGGTCCTGCTCGCCGGTGCCGGCGGGACCATCGGCCGGGTGCTCTGCGAGGGGCTCGCAGGCCGTGGCCACGAGGTCGTGGGCCTGGACCTGGTGCCCGCACCCGAGGGCGTCACCGGGGCCTGGCACGTGGCCGACTGCGCGGACCCCGACGCCGTGGCGGCCGTCTTCGCCGAGGAGACCCTCGACGCGGTGCTGCACTTCGCCGGCATCCCCGGCGAGCGCGGGCTTGCGGAGTCGCTCACCTCGCACGCCGTCACCACGGCCGCCCTGCTGGAGGCGATGGTCGCCCACCGGGTGACGCGCATCGTCTACGCCTCCTCCAACCACGCCGTGGGCCGCACCCCGCGGCAGGGCCTGCTCACTGTCGACCACCGCCCACGGCCCGACACCTTCTACGGCGTCGGCAAGGTCGCCGCGGAGGCGCTGCTGAGCCTGTACGCCGACCGCCACGGCCTGGACGCCGTCAGCTGCCGGATCGGCTCCTTCACCGAGACCCCCCAGAACGTCCGGGCGCTGTCGACCTGGCTCTCCCCCGCCGACTGCGTGCGGATGGCCGAGGCGGCCCTCACGGCCCCCGCCCCCGGCTACGCCGTCGTCTACGGCATCAGCGCCAACACGCGCGCGTGGTGGGACCTGGAGCCCGGGCGGCGGCTGGGCTACGAGCCGCAGGACGACGCCGAGACGTACGCCGGCGAGGTGCAGGCGGCCGAGGGCGACGAGGAGGCGGCCGCCCACGTGGGTGGTCCGTTCGCCGCCCGCTCCTTCGAGATCCCGGCGTTCTGACGCCGCCGCTCAGGCGAGCTCGACGCGCATGACGGCCCGGCGCGGGGTCGGCCTCGCCAGCTCGACGAGGCCGGCGGCGGCGAAGACGCCGACGGTGCCGACGTGGAGCTCCTCCGCGACGACCTCGGTCGTGGTGATCGGGTAGGCCTCCAGGGCGCGCGCCCCACCGGCGCGGGCGTGCTCGACCGCTGCCCGGGCCAGGGCGCGGCTCACGCCGCGCCGGCGGAAGCCGGCCCGGGTGAACAGGCAGGTGACCGCCCACACGCCGGAGTCGGACCGGTCCTCGTCGCGGCCCTCCCACGGCACCCTGGCGTTGCGGACCAGGCCCGGGAAGTCCGGCCGCGGCTCCACGGCACACCAGCCCACCGGCTCGCCGTCGAGCCGCGCGACCAGGCCGCTCGTCGTGCCTCGCTCCGGGTGCCCGGCATCGGTCTGCAGTCGCAGCCGGTGGGCGCGCTCCTCGACCGGGAAGGAGGCGAAAGACTCGCCCCGCGCGAGCTTGTAGCGCTGGCACTGGCAGCGGGCCGCCTGGCCGCGCGTGCCGAGGACCGCCTGGAGGTCCTCCCAGGACGCCTGGTTCGCCGGGACCACGGTGATGCGCGCGCCGCTCATCGTGAGCGAGCGGCGAGGAGGTCCAGCAGGAGCACCTCGGCCATGTCGGGATCCCCCTGGAAGGAGCGGTGGTGAGCGGTCTGCCGGTGAGCCTAGGGCTGGTCGCGGACGGCCTGCGTCCGCGACCTTGACCTGGAGCGCGCTCGAAGCGGGATGATCGGCCCCATGAGCCTGACCATCGCCGAGACCGCCGTGCGCACGGGACTGACCGCCCACACGCTGCGCTACTACGAGCGCGACGGGCTGATGCTGACGGTCGACCGCTCGACCACCGGGCACCGCCGCTACACCGAGGGCGACCTGGAGTGGATCGCGATGATCACCCGGCTGCGGCGCACCGGCATGCCGATCCGCGACGTCCGCCGCTACGCCGAGCTGGTGCGCAGCGGTGACGGCACGGAGGCGGAGCGGATGCGCATCCTCCAGCGGCACCGCGAGATCGTGCGCGCCGAGCTCGACGAGACCCGGCAGCACCTCGACCTGATCGAGCGCAAGATCGAGTGGTACGCCGGCCGCGCCGGCGACTGCGGCTGACCGGCACGCCACCGGCCCGACCCTTGACTGCCAGCGCGCTCGAAGGGCCACGCTGGACCCATGACGACCCTCCCCACCCGGACCATCGGCACCGACCCCGCGCGCACCCGGACGGTCAGCTGCATCGCCCTCGGAGCGATGCTGATGGGCACCCGCACCGACGAGGCCACCTCGTTCGCGATCCTCGACCGCTACGTCGAGGCCGGCGGCTCCCTGGTCGACACCTCGAACAACTACGCCTTCTGGGTCGACGGCACCCGGGGCGGTGAGAGCGAGTCGCTGCTCGGTCGGTGGCTGCGTGACCGCGGCATCGGGGACGAGATCTCGGTGGCGACCAAGATGGGCGCTCGCCCCGACGCCCCCGGCAAGGACATCACGGCGCGGATGGAGCGGCAGTCCGCGGGCCTGCTCGGGGTCAGCAACCACTGGACATGGTCGGTGGAGCGCGCTCGGGCGCTGGCCGCCGCGCGCGGCCTGCCGTCCTACGACGTGCTGCAGTACGCCCACACCTACCTGCGCCCGCGCACCGACCAGCCGTACCCCTGGTCGCCCGAGGGCTCCTCAGGCGCCGCCGACGGCAACGTGCTCAGCTATGTCGCAGCGACGCCCGGAACGACCCTGGTGGCCTACTCCCCCCTGCTCGGCGGTGCCTACGTGCGCGACGACAAGCCGGTGGGACCGCAGCTCGACCACCCGGGCACCACCGCCCGGCGTACGGCCCTGGCGGAGGTCGCTGCGGCCACCGGTGCCACCCCCAACCAGGTGGTGCTCAGCTGGCTGCTCGGTGGCGGGCTCCCGGTCGTCCCGCTGGTCGGGGCGTCGTCGGTGGCCCAGCTCGACGAGACGCTCGCGGCCGCCTCCCTCGAGCTCACCGCCGACCAGCGGCACCGGCTCGACACCGCGGGCACCGGCTGACGGGTTGACTTCGAGCGCGCTCGAAGACCGAGAGTGGATGGCATGACGATCCCACGACGCACCCTCGGCACCGACCTCACCGTCTCCGCGATGGGCCTGGGCTGCATGGGGATGAGCGAGTTCTACGGCACGCCCGACGAGCAGGGTGGTCTCGCCACGATCCGGCGCGCCCTCGACCTGGGCGTGACCTTCCTCGACACCGCCGACATGTACGGCCCGTTCGTCAACGAGCAGCTGGTCGGCAAGGCCATCGCCGACCGCCGCGAGGAGGTGCAGCTCGCGACCAAGTTCGGCAACGTCCGCGGCCCGAACGGCGAGCGGCTGGGCATCGACGGCTCGCCCGAGTACGTCCGCAGGGCCGCCGACGCCTCCCTCCAGCGGCTCGGCGTCGACCACATCGACCTCTACTACCAGCACCGCGTCGACAAGACGGTGCCGATCGAGGACACCGTCGGCGCGATGAAGGAGCTCGTCGAGGCCGGGAAGGTGCGCCACATCGGCCTCTCGGAGGCCAGTGCCGCCAACATCCGCACGGCGCACGCCGTGCACCCGGTCACGGCACTGCAGACCGAGTACTCGCTGTTCACCCGCGACCTCGAGGACGACATCCTCCCGACGATCCGTGAGCTCGGCATCGGGCTGGTGCCCTACTCCCCGCTCGGTCGCGGGCTGCTCACCGGCGCCATCACCCGCGACAGCGGCGCCGACGGCGAGGCGGACAACCGCCGGTCGTCGTACTTCCCGCGGTTCGAGGGCGAGAACCTCGACGCCAACCTGGCGCTGGTCGACCGGGTCCGGGAGCTCGCCGCGGCGAAGGGCTGCACGCCGGGCCAGCTCGCGCTCGCCTGGGTGCTGGCGCAGGGCGACGACGTCGTCCCCATCCCCGGCACCAAGCGCGTCGCCTACCTCGAGGAGAACGTCGCCGCAGCCGACGTCACGCTGACCGGCGAGGACCTCGCGGCCCTGGACGCCGCCGTCCCTCGCGAGGCCGTCGCGGGGGACCGGTACGGCGACATGTCTCACATCGACGCCTGACGGCCCGCGGGGCCGGCACACGTGGTCGGTGGGGGCATGGGGTAGGAATGGGGCATGGCAACCACAGCACTCAAGGGCTCCCCCGTCCACACCGTCGGCGACCTGCCGGCCGTCGGCACGACCGCTCCCTCCTGGACCCTCGTCGGCACCGACCTCGCCGAGGTCACCTCGTCCTCCACCGAGGGCAAGCGGGTCGTCCTCAACATCTTCCCCAGCGTCGGCACCGGCGTGTGCGCCGCGAGCGTGCGCCGCTTCAACGAGCTCGCCGCGGGCCTCGACAACGCCACCGTGGTGTGCGTGTCCAAGGACCTGCCGTTCGCCCTCACCGCCTTCTGCGGCGCCGAGGGCATCGAGGGCGTCACGACGCTCTCGGCCTTCCGCTCCACCTTCGGCGAGGACTACGGCGTCACGCTGACCGGGGGCGCCTTCGAGGGCCTGCTCGGCCGCGCGGTGGTCGTGCTCGACGAGTCCGGCACCGTCACCTACACCGAGCTCGTGCCCGAGATCAGCACCGAGCCCGACTACGACGCAGCGATCGCCGCGCTGTCCTGACCTCGCGCGACGGCGTCCACCGGGACCCCCGGTCGGACGTCGTCGGCGCCCGTCGTCGTGGCTCCACGTCGAGCCTCGTGCCGCGCTACCGTGCCGACATGACCGACACCGACACCGCCGCGCTCCTCGATCGTGCCCGCACGTGGGCGGCGCAGGACCCCGACGAGGCCACCCGGGCCGAGCTCGCGGCGATCATCGAGGACGTGGCCGCCGGCGGTGACGCGACCGACCTCGCCGACCGCTTCGACGGCACCCTGGAGTTCGGTACGGCGGGGCTGCGGGGCGGCCTCGGCGCCGGCCCCAACCGGATGAACCGGGTCGTGGTGCTGCGCGCGGCAGCCGGCCTGGCGGCGTACCTCAAGGCGCAGGGCGCCGGTCCCGACGCGAGCGTCGTCATCGGCTTCGACGCCCGCCACAACTCCGACGTCTTCGCCCGCGACACCGCCGAGGTGATGACCGGTGCCGGCCTGCGGGCGATCACCATGCCGCGGCCGCTGCCCACGCCGGTGCTGGCCTACGCCATCCGCGAGCTGGGCTGCGTGGCCGGCGTGATGGTCACCGCGAGCCACAACCCCCCGCAGGACAACGGCTACAAGGTCTACCTCGGCGACGGCAGCCAGATCGTGCCCCCGGCCGACAGCGAGATCGCCGGGCACATCGCCGCGGTGGGCGCGCCGGCCGACGTCCCGCGGGGCGGCCCGGGCCGGACCGTGGGCGCCGAGATCCTCGACCGCTACCTCGACACCGCGGCCGACCTCGCCACCGACGGCCCTCGCGACCTCACCATCGTCTACACCCCGCTGCACGGCGTCGGCGGCACCGCGGTCGTGGAGGTGCTGGAGACGGCGGGCTTCGACGCCCCGCACGTGGTGCCCGAGCAGGAGGAGCCCGACGCCGACTTCCCGACCGTGGCCTTCCCCAACCCCGAGGAGCCGGGGGCGATGGACCTCGCGATGGCGCTCGCGGCCGAGAGGTCCGCCGACCTCGTGGTGGCCAACGACCCCGACGCCGACCGCTGCGCGGTGGCGGTCCCCGGCCCCCACGGCTGGCGGATGCTCAGCGGCGACGAGGTCGGCGCCCTGCTCGCCCGCCACCTGCTGACGTCGGGTCGCCGGGGCGTCTACGCCACCACCATCGTCTCGTCCTCGCTGCTGTCGCGGATGGCCGCGGCCGCCGGCCAGCCGTACGTCGAGACGCTCACGGGGTTCAAGTGGATCGGCCGGGTCGACGGGCTCGCGTTCGGCTACGAGGAGGCGCTGGGCTACTGCGTCGACCCCGAGCACGTCAAGGACAAGGACGGCGTCTCGGCCCTGCTGCTGCTGTGCGAGCTCGCCGCCCGGGCCAAGGCCGACGGGAGGTCGCTGACCGACCTGCTCGACGAGATCGCGGCCGAGTTCGGCCTCCACGCCACCGACCAGGTGTCGGTGCGCGTCACCGACCTCTCGCTCATCGGTGCGGCCATGGACCGGCTGCGGTCCACACCGCCGACCGCGCTGGGCGGCCTGGACGTGGAGCAGGTCGACGACCTGGCCGAGGGGTCGGCGGAGCTGCCGCCCACCGAGGGCCTGCGCTACCGGCTGGCCGAGGGCGCTCGGGTGGTCGTGCGGCCGAGCGGGACCGAGCCCAAGCTCAAGTGCTACCTCGAGGTGGTCGTGCCGGTGCACCCCGAGGACGGCGTCGCGGCCGCCCGCATCGCGGCCGCCGGGCGGCTGGACTCCATCGGGTCCGACATCAGGAGGGCCGCGGGCCTCTGAGGGGACGGACCCGCGGAGGGTCAGAGGAGCACGGACAGCACGAACAGCACCAGCGGGACCGTCACCGCCGCGACGACCGGCCAGGCCCACGCGCGACGCACGTCCCGGCCCAGGGCGAGCTGCTCGTCGCTGAGCAGGGCCACACCGCGCTCGGAGCGGGCCTGCTCGGCCAGGTGCAGGATCCGCTCCTCCACGAAGTCGGCGTAGCTGACCTCGCCCTGCACGGGGCGCTCGGCGCCGCGCACCCGCTCGGCACGCGTGAGCCTGCGCCGGGACTTGCTCACGACCGGCGAGACGTAGCGCTTCTCGCCCGCGCGGACGGCGAGCACCTGGCGCACCGCCACCTGCTCGATCGCGGCGAGCGGCACCTCCACGGTGCCGACCATGCCCCGCATCACCAGCCGGTCGCCGTCGACGGACAGGGCCGGGCGCAGCATCGAGGCCCAGGCGATGCCCGCGAAGGTGAGGGCGGCCAGTCCCAGGGACAGCGACCAGGGCTCGTCGCGCTCGGCCACGGCGAGGACGAGCACGCCCGCCGACATCGCGAGGATGGCGATGCCGGTGACCCTGCCGCCGGTGGCGGGGAAGCGCTCGGAGCCGTCCGTTGCCGCCATGCTCGACGCCTCCCCGTGATTGCCGTGCCCCCGCGCGCCGAGCCTATGCTGGGCAGGTGACGACCACCTCCTCCGCCGCCACGGGCGCCCGCTCCGGAGCGATCGACGCCGGTCGGGACTTCGCCGACGTCACCGGCTCCGACGCGTCCCTGCGGCGCTTCCTGCACGGCCTCCCGGGCGTCGACCAGGTCGGCGCCGAGGCCCGCGCCGCCGTCCTCGGCACCCGGTCGATCAAGACCTCTGCCAAGGCCCAGGCCATCGACCTGGCCATCTCCATGGTCGACCTCACCACGCTGGAGGGCATGGACACCCCCGGCAAGGTGCGCGCGCTCTCGGCCAAGGCGATGCGGCCCGACCCGGCCGACCAGAGCTGCCCGGCGGCCGCGGCCGTGTGCGTCTACGCCGACATGGTGGCCACGGCCCGGCAGGTGCTCGGCGACTCCGGGGTCAACGTCGCCGCCGTCGCCACCGCCTTCCCCAGTGGCCGCGCCGCCCTCGGCGTCAAGCTGGCCGACACCCGCGACGCGGTCGAGGCCGGGGCAGACGAGATCGACATGGTCATCGACCGCGGCGCCTTCCTCTCGGGGCGCTACCTCCAGGTCTTCGAGGAGATCGTCGCCACCCGCGAGGCGTGCGCCCGGCCGGACGGCCGGAGCGCGCACCTCAAGGTGATCTGCGAGACCGGCGAGCTGCAGACCTACGACAACGTGCGCCGCGTCTCCTGGCTGGCGATGATGGCCGGCGCCCACTTCATCAAGACCTCCACCGGCAAGGTGCAGCCCGCGGCGACCCTGCCCGTCACGCTGGTCATGCTCGAGGCCGTCCGCGACTTCCGCGAGGCCACCGGTCAGATGGTCGGGGTGAAGCCGGCCGGCGGCATCCGCACCAGCAAGGACGCCATCAAGTACCTGGTGATGGTCAACGAGGTCGCCGGCGCCGACTGGCTGCGCCCCGCGTGGTTCCGCTTCGGCGCCTCCACCCTCCTCAACGACCTGCTCATGCAGCGCACCAGGATGCGCACCGGCCGCTACTCCGGCCCCGACTACGTCACCCTGGACTGAGAGAGAGCCGCACCATGGTCAAGGTCCCCGACACCGCGACGCCGACGCCGTCGTTCGACTACGCCCCGGCTCCCGAGTCGCGTGCCATCGTCGACATCGCCCCGTCGTACGGCCTGTTCGTCGACGGCCAGTTCGTCGACGGCCAGGGCCGGGCGTTCAAGACGATCAACCCCGCGACCGAGGAGGTGCTGGCCGAGATCGCCGAGGCCAGCGCCGCCGACGTCGACCTCGCGGTGCGCGCCGCCCGGCGTGCCCACACCCGCGTGTGGTCGCGGATGGCCGGCCGGGAGCGCGCCAAGTACCTCTACCGGATCGCCCGCATCGTGCAGGAGCGCGGTCGCGAGCTCGCCGTGCTCGAGTCGATCGACAACGGCAAGCCGATCCGGGAGTCCCGCGACGTCGACGTCCCGGCCCTGGCCGCTCACTTCTTCTACTACGCGGGCTGGGCCGACAAGCTCGACCACGCGGGCCTGGGCCCCGACCCGCGGTCGCTCGGTGTCGCCGGCCAGGTCATCCCCTGGAACTTCCCGCTGATGATGCTGGCCTGGAAGATCGCCCCGGCGCTCGCCGCGGGCAACACCGTGGTGCTCAAGCCGGCCGAGACCACGCCGCTGACGGCCCTGCTCTTCGCCGAGATCTGCCAGCAGGCCGACCTGCCCGCGGGCGTCGTCAACATCGTCACCGGCGCCGGCGCGACCGGCCGCGCGCTCGTCGCGCACCCCGACGTCGACAAGATCGCCTTCACGGGCTCGACCGACGTGGGCAAGCAGATCGCCCGCACCGTCGCCGGCACCAGCAAGACCGTCACCCTCGAGCTGGGGGGCAAGGCCGCCAACATCGTCTTCGACGACGCACCCCTCGACCAGGCCGTCGAGGGCGTCGTCAACGGCATCTTCTTCAACCAGGGCCACGTGTGCTGCGCGGGCAGCCGCCTGCTGGTGCAGGAGAGCGTCGCCGAGGAGGTGCTCGCCAGGCTGAAGCGCCGGATGGCCACGCTGCGCGTCGGCGACCCGCTCGACAAGAACACCGACGTGGGCGCCATCAACTCGGCCGAGCAGCTCGCCAAGATCCGCCAGCTCTCCGACATCGGAGAGGCCGAGGGCGCCGGTCGCTGGTCGCCGCCGTGCGACCTGCCGGCGACCGGCTTCTGGTTCCCGCCCACCGTCTTCACCGGCGTCACCCAGGCGCACCGCATCGCGCGCGAGGAGGTGTTCGGCCCGGTGCTGTCGGTGCTGACGTTCCGCACCCCCGCCGAGGCGGTCGAGAAGGCCAACAACACGCCGTACGGCCTCTCCGCCGGGGTGTGGACCGAGAAGGGCTCGCGCATCCTCTGGATGGCAAACCAGCTGCGCGCGGGCACCGTGTGGGCCAACACCTTCAACAAGTTCGACGCCTCCGCGCCGTTCGGCGGCTACAAGGAGTCCGGCTACGGCCGCGAGGGCGGCCGCGAGGGCCTGCTGGCCTACCTGAAGGGAGCCTCCGCGTGAGCCGTCCCGGCGAACGACAGACCGTCCGCAAGACCTACAAGCTCTTCATCGGAGGGGCCTTCCCACGCTCGGAGTCGGGCCACTCCTACAAGGTGGCCGACGCGAGGGGCGCCTTCGTGGCCAACGCGGCCATGGCCTCGCGCAAGGACGCCCGCGACGCCGTCAGCGCCGCGCGCAAGGCCTTCGCCGGCTGGTCCTCCCGCACGGCCTACAACCGGGCCCAGATCCTCTATCGCGTCGCGGAGATGATGGAGGACCGCCGCCCGCAGTTCGTCGAGGCGGTCAAGCAGTCGGAGGGCCTCGGGAGCCGCCAGGCCGACAAGGTGGTCGACGAGTCGATCGACCGCCTGGTCTGGTACGCCGGCTGGGCCGACAAGATCACCCAGGTCATCGGCAGCGCCAACCCGGTCGCCGGCCCCTACTTCAACCTCTCCAGCCCCGAGCCGACCGGCGTCGTGGCCGTGGTGGCCCCGCAGGCCTCCTCGCTGCTCGGGCTGGTCAGCGTCATCGCGCCGGTCGTGGTGACCGGCAACACCGCCGTGGTCCTCGCCTCGCACGCGCACCCGCTGCCCGCGGTGACCTTCGCGGAGGTGCTGGCGACCTCCGACGTCCCCGGCGGTGTCGTGAACATCCTCACCGGTCCGATGACGGCCACCGCTCCGTGGCTGGCCTCGCACATGGACGTCAACGCCCTCGACCTGACCGGCGCGACCGGGCTCGTCGAGGAGGCGACGGCCTGGGAGGAGGCGGCGGCCGACAACCTCAAGCGGGTGCTGCGACCGCCGGCCGCCGAGCCCGACTGGTACGCCGAGCCCGGCCTCGACCGGATGACGACCTTCCTGGAGACCAAGACCGTCTGGCACCCGATCGGCATCTGACCCGCGCGCGCCATGGCACCCCGGGCACGAGCGTTCCGCCAGGTCGACGTCTTCGCGACCGCGCCCTTCACGGGCAACCCGGTGGCGGTCGTGCTCGACGCCGGCGACCTCACCGACGCGCAGATGCGCCGCTTCGCGGCGTGGACCAACCTCTCGGAGACCGCGTTCGTCCTCCCGCCGACGGTCGAGGGCGCCGACTACCGGCTGCGCATCCTCACCCCGCGCACCGAGCTCCCCTTCGCCGGCCACCCCACCCTCGGCTCGGCGTACGCCTGGCTCGGGTCGG
>NZ_CADCUP010000077.1 GCF_902805925.1 uncultured Nocardioides sp. | reverse complement strand
TACCGCCCTCGGCCAGCCCGAACAACCTGGGCATCGTCGGAGGCGACCTCGCGGGCTTCCCCAACGGGCGGCGAGTCGACGACGACGTCACCACCATCGAGCTGCGCGCCATCGCCGGTGCGACGATCCCGCTGGTCGACCCGTCCTTCACCCCCGACGCTGCGGCCAGCGGCGTCACCGACGGCACGGAGAACACCAACCCACCGACCACGAGGGAGTTCCCCAACCTCGGGCTTCCCGGCGGTGGCTACCAGACGCAGCCCGGCACCACGCAACCCGGCACCCAGGCCTCGTGACGGCGTCCATGGAGAACCCCCATGCCGGGCAGGGCTCCGTCCTGCTCGACATCGGGGGCGACGTCGGCGCGCTGGTCGTGACCATGCCTGCCGAGCTGGAGGGGATCGAGGTCGAGATCCGGCCGCACGGTCACGGCACGACCGCGCACCGGTCGGCGCCCGACGACGTGCACCGTCACCACCCCCACGTCGCCGTGGTCAACCGACCGGTGGTGGGTGGGAGCTCGCCGTCCCTGGTCTTCCCCGAGTTGGTCGAGGGGCACTACGAGCTGTGCGCGGTGGGCACCGACGACGTCGTTCTCACGGTGGAGATCCACGGCGCGGAGGTGACCACGGCCACCTGGCCGGAGTGAGGCGCTCAGCGACACGGCGCAAGGCATGACCTGATCCGCACCGGGATGCCCGTGCCGGCCCGGGCACGGGCGCTCCCGGTGCGGGAGGTCGGGCCGCGCCGTCGTTCCGCCGACCCGTCACGTGTGCGGGTGCACGCGCAGGACGAGGATCGCGATGTCGTCCGTCGGGTTGGGGAGCTTCTGCTGCAGCAGTGCGTCCGCGAGGTGCTCGGGGTCATCGCCTGCCCGTTCGGCCAACGCCGCCGTCAGCCAGTCGAGGCCGTGGTCGAGGTCGGACGTGCGTCGTTCGATGAGTCCGTCGGTGTAGAAGACCACCGTCGCACCGGGCTCCAGCATCGCGGCGTGGTTGTTGCGCTCGGTGTCGGCGTGCAGTCCCAGCAGCAGGTCGTGACCGGACAGCACGACCACGCTGCCGTCCGGTTGGAGGAGCACCGGTGGCGGATGACCGGCGTTCGTCCACCGCATCAGGTGCAGATCGGTGCGGGCGTGCTCGCTCGTCGGCTCGACCCTCGCCAGGATCGCGGTGGCGATCGTCGTCACGTCGAGCCCGATCATCGCCTGGTCGAGCGCGCTCACGACACGGGCCGGGGGTTCCTCGAGCGTGTAGGCGATGCCTCGGAACATGTTGCGCACCTGGGCCATGGCAGCGGCTGCGTCCCGGTCGTGGCCGGCCACGTCACCGATCGTGAGGGCCAGTGCGCCGTCGGGGAGCGCGAACGAGTCGTGCCAGTCCCCGCCGATCTGGGCCGCCTCGGTGGCCGGCTCGTAGCGGACCGCCACCTGGAGACGGTCCTGCTGCATCGGCCCGGTCAGCAGGCTGCGCTGCAGCGCCGTGGAGAAGCGACGTTCCTGCTCGTGCAGTGCGCGCTCCGCGGCGCGCGTGACCAGCCGTCCGACCGCCTGAGCGACGGCGCTGGCGACCAGCCGGAGGAACGACCGGTAGCCGCGGTCGAACACCAACCGCTCGCTGCACCGGACCACCAGGATCGACTCGTGGGCGCTCACCATGTCCGCCTCGTTGGCGTCAGGGGCGGTGGTGGCTCGGCGCTCGACCGGATCAAGGACCGCCAGCGGCAGTGGGAGCCACGCGGTCGTGCCGTCCTCATCCTCGTCGGCGACCAGGCGCCGACCCGCGAGCGGGTACGGCGGAGCCGCCGGCATCCACTCGCCGGGAGTCGTGGTGGTCGGCGGCACCCCCGGGAGGTGGAGGTTCGCGAGCGGCAGGTCGGCCGGGGCGCCGGCGAGGACCATGCGCACCCGGTCGGCGAGCTCGTCGACGTCCTCGACCGCCGCGAGCTGGTCGCCGAGCTGGGCCAGGAGCTCCTGGCGACGGGCGGCGACGACCTGCTCGGTGGTCTCCGCGGCGATGTCGAGCACACCCTCGACCCGCCGGTCGGCGCCGTGCACCGGGGAGTAGGAGAAGGTGAAGTAGCACTCCTCGAGGAAGCCCCTGCGCTCCAGCGGCACCGGGGCGCCCACGACCCAGGTGGGCCCACCGCCGGCCATCACCTGCTCCATCATCGGCCCGATGACGTCCCACGCTTCCGGGAACACGTCGCGGGCCGGGCGCCCCAGGGCGCCGGGGTGCTTGTCGGCGATGAGCTCGGTGTAGGCCTCGTTGTAGACGAGCACGAACTCCGGGCCCCAGAAGAGCGTCACCGGGAAGCGGGTGTGCAGCATCGTGTCGACGGCGGCCAGCAGGGCGGGTGTCCACGTCTCCACCGCGCCCAGCGGTCCGGCAGCCCAGTCGACGGCCTCGTACGCGGTCTGCAGCGGCCCCGCTCCGCGCCACTCGATGGACGCCTCCCCAACACTCACGGGGTGAAGAGTAGGCGCCGCCGGGTGGCGAGCACCCCACCGGAACCCCGGTGTACGGCCCGGACAGCCACGCCTCGTCCGCAGAGGCGCGGATCAGTAGTCTCCGTGGCATGGTGGCCGGACGTCCCGAGCAAGCGACCGCGGCGGCACTCGTCGTCGTCGGGGCGTTCCAGGTGGCCCTGGCGGCAGGCGCGCCATGGGGTCGCGCGGCGTACGGCGGGACCCGTGCCGGCGTCCTGCCCCGCCACCTGCGCACCATCAGCGGCCTGGCCGCCCTCACCTACGGCGGCGCGGCGGCCCTCATCCTGCTCGACAGCGGCTCACCAGGCGCTCGAGCGCAGGGCTTCGCCGCCCTGAGCCTCTTCATGGGCGTCGGCGCTGTCGTCAACGGCGCCTCCCGCTCGCCGGTCGAGCGGGCGCTGTGGACGCCGGTGACGATGGCCACGACCGTGCTGGCCTGGCGCTCGCGCAACCGGTCCGCGCCGGCGTAGCCGCACCCGACGATGGCCACCTGCCGGGCCAGCTGCGTCCTCGGTGACGCTCCACCAGCTGAGGTGGTCACGGTGCAGGACCGAGCGCGCGGCTCAGGGCACGTCGCGGCGTTGGAACGACCACAACGACGCGGCCATGATCACCACGAGGACCACGCCGAGGTAGACCGACCCCTGGGCGAGGGTCAGCGTCTCCATGTTCGTGCAGCTCATGGTGCCGTCCGCCTGCTCGGTGCAGGCCTGGCCCTCCGTGCTGCCGTTGAAGAACTCGGTGCCGTTCTGGAGGATCGCCAGGAAGTTCGTGGACGGCAGCCAGCGTGCGGCTGCCTCGCCCAGCACGCTCGAGATGACGATGGAGCCGCCGACCGTGAACGCGAACAGGATGCCCAGTGTCGCGACGGTGCTGCGGAACAGCATGGTCAGCGCGTAGCCGGCGAGCCCGGCCAGGCCGATCAGGAGCATGCCGCGCAGGTTCTGGTTGCGGATCAGGGCCCACTGCTCGCCACTGGCCTGGACGTCACGCGCACCGGCCAGCAGCCATGCGCCGGTCCAGTACGAGGCGAGCACGGCCGCACCCACGACCAGGCCGCACAGGAGGACCGCCAGCGCCTTGGCCAGCCACACCCGTGACCGGCGGGGCTCGAAGAGGAGCTGGTTGCTCATCGAGCCGCTGTTCCAGTCGTGGCCGACGAAGGTCGTCCCGAGGAGCATGGCGAGGGCTGCCAGGATCGTGATCACGCCGATGCCGCTCTCCTCGCGCTCGTTGGCGAGGTCGAGCGGCTGACGGGTGAGGTACCACTCGACGCGCGGCTCGAGCATCGATCGGCAGGACGCCTCGACATCGTCAGGGTCGGCGCCGTACATCTGCGGATCCTCGGTGCAGCGCTCGATCTCGTCGCGGAGGTACGGCTGCTGCAGCTCGGCCTGCACCTGGTCCTCGGCCCGCTGCACATCGGCGTCGGTCAGGGGTCGGGTCTCGACCGCCACGGCGACCCAGATGGCGGCCGGCACCAGCACGCACGCGGCGAGCAGCACGACGACCGCGCGGCGCCAGCGGAGGCGGGTGAGCTCGAGACCCAGGAGGCGACCCATCAGTGCCCACCGTCCTCGGCGCCGAGCCGGTCGCCCTCGGTGAGTCCGAGGAAGACGGTCTCCAGGTCTGCTCGCAGCGGCGTCAGCTCGTCGAGCCAGATCCCGTGCCGGCCGAGGGCGGCGGTGATCTCCCGGGCCGGCCGCTCGGACTCGACTCGGAGGACGCCGTCGAGGTGACTCACCGTGAAGCCGTCGTCGGTGAGCACCCGCAGCGCCGCCGCCGGGTCGGCGACCCGGACCCGGTGCGCGAGGCTGGTCCCGAGCAGGTCGTCGACCTTCCCCGAGGCCAGCATCCGGCCGTTGCCGATGATGGTGGCCGAGTCGCACACCTGCTGGACCTCCGCGAGGATGTGCGAGCTCAGCAGCACCGTCACGCCCGCCTGACCGAGCTCCTCGATGGTCCTGCGGATCTCCCTGATGCCGGCCGGGTCGAGGCCGTTGGTGGGCTCGTCGAGGATGAGCAGCTGCGGGCTCTTGAGCAACGTGGCCGCGATCGCCAGCCGCTGCTTCATGCCGAGCGAGTAGGACTTGTAGCGGTCCCTCTCCCGGCCGGCCAGGTTGACGGTCGCGATGGCCGCAGCCACGCTGGCGCGGTCGATGCCGCGGCTGCGGGCGAGCAGGTCGAGGTTCTGGCGACCGGTGAGGTTGGGTGAGAACTTCGGCGACTCCACGACGGCGCCCACTCGATCGATGACCTGCGCCAGCCCGGCGGGAACCGGGGTGCCGAACAAGCGCATGGCGCCGCGGGTGGGACGGGCCAGGCCGAGCAGCATCCGGATGGTCGTGGTCTTGCCCGAGCCGTTCGGCCCCAGGAACCCGTGCACCCCGCCGGTCGGCACAGCCAGGTCGAGGTCGTGCACGGCGACGCGGACCTCGCCGCGCCGCGTACGGAACTCCTTGCGCAAGCCCGACGCCTCGATCACGTAGTCACTCATGGCACGCCTTCCCCTGGGGTCGCGCTCGACCCGGTCAGGCGACTGTGTCAGGGAGCGTCGGCGTCAGGGCAGGCGGCGCGCCGAGGTCCCACCCGAGCCGACGGATCTCGAGATCCGGCGTGGCCAGCCGACCGGCTCCGCGTCGACGACGAGATGATCGTGGCATGACCGATCGCGAGCTGCGGCTGCGCTGGGTGCGGGTGCCTGGCTCCTCGAGCTCGGGTGCGTTTCCGGCGACGCGACGTTGCCGCTGGCCCGCAGAGGGCTTCGCCTCGCTGCGTCGAGCCGGGGCCGGCGTCGGTCGCCGCGGGCCGTCGCAGCACGAGCCGTTCGACCTGGGCTCCGCGGCCACCGCGTGGCACTGGCTCGATCCAGCGGTTCGCCACCGGCGCGCGTGGGAGCTGCTGCCCTACGACGCCGATCGCTACATCGGGTAGCTCGACACCTTCTCGGGCCAGATCGCGATGGAGCCGTGGCAGCGGCATCGGCTGTACTCAGAGATCCGGCGCCGGTTGGCCGAGCGACCAGACGGGTTGCTCCGTCGTGGCTGGGGCGCCGTGCTCCACGTCGCGCGGCGGCGTGACCGGCGTGGGTCGAGAGGCTGAACGACGGTCTCCCCGGCCCCGCAGGGCCCGGCCATGACCAGCATGCGGTGAGAGCAGGCGTCAGGACACCGACGGCGGCCAGCGGTGCCTGCGCCACTCCTCCCAGCTCGCGAAGCCGGCCGGTGGGTCGTCGATGGGCTCGCTGCCGTCGAGCTCACCCGGTGTCGGGACGTCGAAGTCGGCGGCCCACGCGGCGAGCTCCGCATCGGACATGGGCCACGTCGTGTGAGGCGCCTCGGCCTGGCGCTGATCACGTCGGGCCCGTTGCTGGCCGGGAGCGAGCACGAGGTAGTGCATCTCCACCCCCGCGCCGAGGTCTGCTGCCGCCTGCCGCAGGGCGGAGCGCTCGTCGCGGCTCCAGAGGCCGTAGTCGATCACCACACTGGTGCCGAGCCCGAGGACGCGCAGCCCGATCTCGATCAGGCGTCCCTCGATCACGTCCTGCGCCCCCGGCGGGTTCTCGGGCCCGTAGAGGGCCTTCACCCATTCGTCCTTCGTCAGGCGCAGTGCCCGCTGCTCGAGCTCGAGGCGCCGCGCAGCCGTGGTCTTCCCGGTGCACGGGAGCCCCACAGTGAGGAACAGTGTCGGCCGCATGGTCCTCCCCTCCGAGGCGGACGCCTCATCATGGCCGACGTCCCGCACTCTCGCCTACGGGCTGGTCCTCCTCCAGTCCCACGGCCGCCTCGTCGGCACGGATCTCGTGGAGCAGCGGGAAGACGCCGATGCTGCTGGTGAGCGTGCGCGCGACCCGTTGCCGACAACTGCGTCGTCAGGGCGAGGTGGCGGAGCGGGCCGCGGGGGCGGCCTTTCGGACGCAGTACCATGGAGGCCATGGTCGGAGACCGCCGGTGATGCCCATGCCCCTCCCGCTGGCAGCGGCCGGAGGGGTCCCGGATTACCTCAGCGCGACCGCAGCCGTCGTGCTCGCCGCCGCGGTCGTCGGCTACCTCAGCGCGCGCGTCCGGGTGCTGCCGATCGTCGGTTTCCTGCTCGCCGGCGTGGTGATCGGGCCGAGCCAGCTCGGTCTGGTGCCGACCGGGGAGGCGGTCGACGCCGCGGCTGAGTTCGGCGTCATCTTGCTGCTGTTCACCATCGGCATCGAGTTCTCCCTCGAGCGGCTGGCTCGCGTCTGGCGTTGGATCGTGCTGGGCGGCGGCACCCAGGTGCTGCTCGCGACCGCCGCCGGCGTCGGCGTGGTCGCGATGATCGGCGGCGACTGGCGCGCAGGGCTCTTCACCGGCTTTCTCGTCGCGCTCTCGTCGACGGCGATCGTGCTCAAGCTGCTCGCCGACACCGGCCGCACCGGCACCACCCGCGGACGGCTCGCGCTGTCCACGCTGATCTTCCAGGACCTCGCGGTGGTCGCGATGGTGCTCGTCGTGCCGCTCCTCGGGGCCGACGCCTCCGGCGGTGCCGGATCGCTGCTGCGTGCGCTCGCGGTCGCGATCGGGGTGATCGGGCTCGTGCTGGTGGTCGCTCGCCGCGTCATGCCGCCGGTGCTGGAGCGGGTGGCCGCGCTGTGCTCGCCGGAGGTCTTCCTGCTCGCGGTCATCGCGATCTGCTTCGGCACGGCCTACCTCACCGCCCTGGCCGGGGTCAGCGTCTCTCTCGGTGCTTTCCTCGCCGGCCTGGTCGTCAGCGAGAGCCGGCACAGCACGCACGCCTTCGCCGAGGTGCTGCCGCTGCAGATCATCTTCTCGGCCGTCTTCTTCGTCTCGGTCGGGATGCTGCTCGACGTCGGCTTCCTGCTGCGCAACCTGCCCCTGGTGCTGGGGGCAGCGGTCGGAGTGCTGGTCATCAAGACCCTCACCACCACCGCAGCGCTGCTGCCGCTGCGGGTCGGCTGGCGCGACGCGCTGGCGGCCGGGCTGCTGCTCGGCCAGGTCGGGGAGTTCTCCTTCGTGCTGCTCACCGTCGGTGAGGGCGTGGGGCTCTCGCCGCTGGGTCGCGGCGAGGAGGGATCCCAGGTGTTCGTGGCCACCACCGTCCTGCTCATGGTCGCGACCCCGGCCCTCGCGGCGCTCGGCGAGCGGATGCTCCCCGAACGCGGTCCGCGCGGCGATGCGCGCTCCTCGCCGGGCGGGGCCGCCGCCGACGGCGCAGCGACGCCGGGAGCGGCCGAGCGGTCCGACCACGTCGTCCTCCTCGGGTGGGGTCCCGACTCCGTCGAGCTGGCCCGGGACCTGCGGGCGCGCGGCACGGAGGTGGTCATGACCACTCTCAACCCCGGTGGCGCGGGCGACGCCGAGGCGCTGGGTGTGCCCGTGGTGCGCGGGGACGCGATGCGGGCGCACGTGCTGCAGGAGGCGAGCGTCGAGGCGGCCCGACTGGTCGTGGTGGCCGAGGACGACCACGAGAAGGCCGCCCAGGTCGCCTCCGTCGCGCGCCGGCTGACCACCGCCCCGATCGTCGTGCGTGCCCACGGCGGCCCCGATCTGAAGACCCTGGCCGAGGCGGGGGTGGACCACGTGGTCGACCCCGAGGCGGTCGGGCGCCAGCGCCTGCACCGCACGGTGCTCGACCGGATCGGCGTGCCGCAGGTGGTGCGGCCCGGGCCGGGGGCCGGACCCGACCAGGGCTCGTGGGCCGACACCACCCGCCTGGTCGACTACCGCTGGCCGGCCGACAGCGGCTGCCCGCACGGGCCGTCGTCGCGACCGGTGCTGCCGCGCTCCGAGGGGTGTGTCGAGTGCCAGCGCGGCGGCCACGGATGGGTGCACCTGCGGATCTGCCTCGAGTGCGGCCACGTGGGCTGCTGCGACTCCTCGCCGGGTCGCCACGCGCGGGCACACCACCACGAGACCGGCCATCCGCTCCTCACCTCCGCCGAGCCCGGCGATGAGTGGGGCTACTGCTTCCTCGACGGCACGACCGTCTCGCGTCCCGAGCGCCGTCCCGGCGGCTGAGCAGGGCGGCGGCGCACTCGTCCCTCGCTGCAGCCTGCTCCTCCCCGAGCCGCTCATGACATGTGGAGGTCGTGGCGCGTAGTCGCCGACGAGGGGTGCGGGCGGATCCGTGTGTCTTCACCGCCGAGCAGCGCGATCGGTCTGACGTGGTCCGGTGAGACTCCTCCGGGAGAGCCGGTCACGACCGGTCACCAGGGTGGGAACCGGGTGGCGGGCGACGGCGGCTTGTTGCGAGGCTCGGGCGCCCGGTGAGGCCCCTGGGGTGAGGACCCATGCGACCTCGATCCCCGACTACCTGACCGAAGCACTCGACGACGTCAGGGCAGACCGGACAGGTGCGCCGGCGGGATTGATCCCCCAGCTCGCGACAGCCGATCCCCCAGGCACGAGCCACGTCCGACGGCGGGTACGGCCGCTCCGGCGTGGGCTCGTAGGACCTGACGCCCGGTCCCTGCTTCAGCGACGCCCACAGCCGTTGGCGTTCCTCCGCGCCGTCGTCGGTGGCTACGGCCTGCCGGGTGAGCCGGCGTGTCCCCCACGCCGGAGACAGGACTCGGCAGAGCTCAACCCGAGCCCGTTGCTCGGTCGCTCGGTCGCGTGCGCGGGACATCCCGACCGACCCCAGTGATGAGTTGTCGCGGTCATCGCCGTCATACCTACGACACCACGACGGGACGGAAGGATGACGATGAGTGCGAACATGCGACTGGAGGAGGTGGGCGTGAGCGGTCTGGGCGAGATCGACGAGCCCGCGTTCTCGGCGCGGGCCGAGCGGCACCGGCGGGAGCTGCACGTGCACTGCTACCGGATGCTCGGATCGTTCCAGGACGCCGAGGACACCGT
>NZ_CADCUP010000076.1 GCF_902805925.1 uncultured Nocardioides sp. | reverse complement strand
CCCCCCATCGCTTGTCCCGTTACGTCGCCACCAGCGCCGCTGCGCCTGAAGCAGGGCGACGCCAAGGCGGCCGCGGCATCAGCCGTAGACGACGACGGCACGCGACCGACGGTGCGGTGGCGGGCAGGACACCGGGTCAGCGGGAGGGCAGCGGCTCGGTGGTGTGAACCGACGCCAGGACCTCGGTGATGGCGCGCACCGCCTCTGACGCGGGCCCCACGTCCTCGACCATGCCGGCGTGGGTCGACTCGACGGTGCGCTGCACGGCGTTGGTCGACAACGTTGCGAGCTGCTCCTGCGCGCCGGCCCAGCCGTCGGTGTCGGCGCTGTTCACCGACGACGTCAACACAGCCAGCGGCCGATCGCCGAGCGTGGTGAGCGACTGCGCTTGGGCGAAGAGCATGGGGATGACGGAGATCTCGTCCCGCTGGTTGCGGTAGTACCGAGGAACGGACGTGAGCGCCCGCACGGTCTCCGCGTCAGCCGCCGGAAGGTGCGAGTCGACGGGCAGGCGTCCCAGCCCGAGTCGGCTCAGCGTCGGTGTGAGAGCGAACCCGCGGCGCAACACGACCTGGCACTGGCTGGTGTAGGCCGCCGGGCGCTGTGGCCGGGGCCGAGAGGTACTCATGGCACGGAACGTCCGTGCGCCCGAGTATCCCGCAATCGGCGCAGATGGTTGACCTCACCCCGTGGCGCACCGGTCCTCCCGCACGCCCGAGGCCGCTGCCTGGGTCGCGCTGTCCGAGCGTCGTGGCCGGGAACGGACCAGCCCCCGGCCACCGCAACCCCGGGGAAAAGCCGGGGAAACGGTGATCGGGGCCTGGAGAAACCGCAGGTCAGACGCCCATCAGGGCGTCTTCTCAGATGTCGTAGTAGAGCTCGAACTCGTGCGGGTGCGGACGCAGCGCGATCGGCTGGATCTCCTGCGTGCGCTTGAAGTCGATCCACGTCTCGATCAGGTCGGGGGTGAAGACGCCACCCTCGAGCAGGAAGTCGTGGTCGGCCTCGAGCGAGTCCAGCACCGCGTTGAGCGAGCCGGGCACGGTCGGGATGTTGGCGTGCTCGTCGGGCGGGAGCTCGTAGAGGTCCTTGTCGACGGGCTCGTGCGGCTCGATCTTGTTCTTGATGCCGTCGATGCCGGCCAGCAGCATCGCCGAGAACGCCAGGTAGGGGTTCGACGACGGGTCGGGGCAGCGGAACTCCACGCGCTTGGCCTTGGGGCTCGCACCGGTGATCGGGATCCGGATGCACGCCGAGCGGTTGCGCTGGCTGTAGACGAGGTTGACCGGGGCCTCGAAGCCGGGCACCAGGCGGTGGTAGGAGTTCACGGTCGGGTTGGTGAACGCCAGCAGCGAGTTGGCGTGCTTGAGCAGCCCGCCGATGTAGTAGCGCGCCATGTCGGAGAGGCCGGCGTACCCCGTCTCGTCGTAGAAGAGCGGCTCGCCCTCGTTCCAGATCGAGGAGTGCACGTGCATGCCCGAGCCGTTGTCGCCGAAGATCGGCTTGGGCATGAACGTGGCGGTCTTGCCGTTGCGCCACGCGACGTTCTTCACGAGGTACTTGAACTTCATGACGTCGTCGGCGCTCTGCAGCAGCTCGCTGAAGCGCCAGTTGATCTCGGCCTGCCCGGCGGTGCCGACCTCGTGGTGGGCGCGCTCGACGTGCAGCCCGGTCTTCTCCATCTCGATGACGATCTCGTCGCGCAGGTCGCCGAAGTGGTCGTACGGCGCGACCGGGAAGTAGCCGCCCTTGTACTTCACCTTGTAGCCGCGGTTGTTGTCCTCCGAGCCGGTGTTCCAGGCGCCGGCCTCGGAGTCGATGTGGTAGTAGCCGGCGTTCTGCTTGGTCTCGAAGCGGACCGAGTCGAAGACGTAGAACTCGGCCTCGGGGGCGAAGTACGCCGTGTCGCCGATGCCGGTCGACCGCAGGTAGGCCTGCGCCTTCTTGGCGATGTTGCGCGGGTCGCGCGAGTAGGCCTCGCCGGTCAGCGGGTCGTGCACGAAGAAGTTGACGACCAGGGTCTTGGCGGCGCGGAAGGGGTCGAGGTAGGCCGTGGTCGGGTCGGGGAACAGCGCCATGTCGGACTCGTGGATCGCCTGGAACCCGCGCACCGACGACCCGTCGAAGTTCAGACCGTCGTCGAACACCGACTGGTCGAAGGAGGAGATCGGCACCGTGAAGTGCTGCATCACGCCCGGCAGGTCGCAGAAGCGCACGTCGACCATCTCGACGCCCTCGTCCTTGATGTACTTCAGCAGCTCGTCGCTGTTTGCGAACATTCGTGTCCTCCTTGGCCGAGGATCCATCCTCGACCGGGTGCGGGTGCGGGTGCGGGTGTGTCAGCGTGCTCGTGACCGGGTGCAGCACTGCACCGGATGGTGCGGAACCTACGCAGGGGCAGTTTCTTGACCGTATCCCGATTGTTTCGCCCGTGTAACAGATGCCCAGCCCGCTGGCCGCCCGGCCACCGCCTAGCCTGGAGGGGTGATCGAGACCGCCTCGTGGGCACGCCGGACGCTCGCCCTGCTGGTCGACTGGCTGGCCTCCACGCTGGTCGTCGTGGTGCTCATCGGCACCCGCGGCTGGAGCGAGGATCCCCTCTCCGGCTTCTACACGATGGGCGTGTTCGTCCTGGAGTCCACCTTCCTCACCGCCTGGGCGGGCGGCTCGTTCGGCAAGCTCGTCACCCGCCTGCGCACCGTTCGGTACGACGGCAGCGGGCGGCCGGTGCCCCTGCTCAGCGCCCTGCTACGCAACGTGCTGGTCTGCCTGGTGCTGCCACCGCTGGTGTTCCGGCCCGACGGGCGCGGGCTGCACGACCTCGCGGCGGGCACGGCCACCGTCACTCTGCAGACGGCCTCGGGGGTCGCCCGGTAGCCTCGGCGGCATGAGGACCTCCCACCGCCGCCGGCTCGCAGTCGCGGGCGCCGTACTCCCGATCGCCCTGGTGTCGCTGGCCGCGTGCGGCTCCGACGAGGGAGGCGACTCGGCCTCCGACGCCTCCTCGGCGAGCGCCTCGGCGGACACCGGTGAGTCGCCGGCCGAGTCGTCCGAGAGCCCCTCCGCCGCTGCGGGCGAGGAGGTGGACCCCGCCGAGTTCGTGGCCGAGTACAAGGCGGCGTTCGAGAAGTCCTCGACGGCCCACATGACTCTGCAGACCGACGGCGACGCGAGCTTCACCGCCGAGGGCGACATCGACTACTCCACGACCCCGCCGACGATGGCGATGACCCTGTCCGGCGCGATGGCCGGCGAGGGCCTGGACATGCGGCTGGTGGACGGCATCTTCTACATGTCGGTGCCCAATGGCGACGGCAAGTTCTACAGCTTCGACCTGGAGGACCCGAACAACCCGCTCGGGAGCGACTTCACCAAGCAGCTGGACCCGGCCACCGCATTCGACAGCTTCGAGGACGCCATCACCTCGGTGACCCTGGTCGGTGAGGAGGACGTCGAGGGCGAGCAGATGCGTCACTACTCCGTGGTCGTCGACAGCGAGAAGGTCACCGGGCCGCTGGCGGGCGGCGGCGCTGGCGGCGCGCTGCCCAAGGAGCTCGCCTACGACGTCTGGCTCGACGGCGACGGTCTCTTCCGCAAGATGGAGAGCGACCTGGGCCCCACCGGCACGCTGACGATGAACATCGACGACTGGGGCAAGGAGGTCTCGGTCGAGGCCCCCGCCAAGGATCAGGTCACCACCATGTCGGGCATGCCCTCGATGAGCCCCGCCGGCTGAGCGCAGCGGCCGGCGGCCAGCACCTGACTGGCTGCGGTGCGGGGTGTCGTTCGGCCCCAAACGGCAGGCATCGGGCCCGCTGGGATGTCGTTGGTGCCCATTCGCGCACCCCGGTCCGCAGCCGACCCCCGCCGACTCCGGACAGGGCCGAGGCTCAGCGGCCGCGCTGGTTGCCGCGCATCCCCTTCATCGAGGTGGGCATCGGGCCCTTGGGGAGCGGGATGTTGGAGCGGTTGGCGTCGAGCGCCTTGAGCCGCGCCAGGATGTCGGTCATGTCGGCCGGCTTGACGGCCTTGCCGAGCTTGGTGACGTGGCGCACGAGCCGGGTGAGCGGCACCTGGCCCTCGCCGTTGCCGCAGATCACCTCGTGGATCGGCGCACCGGCGGCGACGCGCTCGTGCTTGCGGCGTTCGTTGATGAGCAGGCTCTTGAGGCGGTTGGGGCTGGAGCCCTCGCCGACGAGGACGATGCCGGGCGGGCCGACCACGCGGTGCACGACGTCCTGCTGCTTGGTGAACGCCACCACGGGGTCCACCTTCCAGCCGCGGCGCAGCATCTGCAGGGCGGCGGCAGCCGCACCCTGCTGGCCCTCCATCTGGGAGTACGCCGCGTTCTGCGCCCGGCGGCCGAAGACGATGAGCGCACCGAGCAGGCCGATCAGCAGCGCGCTGAGGATGCTCAGCACCAGCGAGATGGTGCCGGAGCCGGGAAGCAGCCACAGGACGACGAAGCCGAGGGCCGCACCGAGCAGGAAGGTGCCGAGGATCCACCAGGGCAGAGCCCGGTCGGTCTTGCGGGCCATCCGGTAGGTCTGGGCGAACTGCTTGCGCCGGCTCAGCTTCTCGGGTGCCGCCGGTAGGGTGCTGGACATGCGTGGCCTTCTCGTCGCTCGTGCGGGTGCGGGTGGGTCTCAGAGCGACGCTACAGCGCCCTCGCGGGACTCCAGGGCCTGACGGTACAGCCGGCCGGCACGGTACGACGAACGCACCAGCGGGCCGGACAGCGCACCGGCGAACCCGATCTCGTCGGCCTCCTGCTTGAGCTCCACGAACTCCTCGGGCTTGACCCAGCGCTCGACGGGGTGGTGGCGCACCGACGGGCGGAGGTACTGGGTGATGGTGATCAGCTCGCAGCCGGCCGCGTGCAGGTCGACCAGCGCCTGGCTGACCTCCTCGCGGGTCTCGCCCATGCCGAGGATGAGGTTGGACTTGGTGACCAGACCGAAGTCGCGCGCCTGGGTGATGACGTCCAGGGAGCGCTCGTAGCGGAACGCCGGACGGATGCGCTTGAAGATGCGCGGCACGGTCTCGACGTTGTGGGCCAGCACCTCGGGACGCGACTCGAAGACCTCGCGCAGCAGGTCGGGCTTGCCGTTGAAGTCGGGGATGAGGTTCTCGACGCCGGTGCCGGGGTTGAGGTCGTGGATGGCGCGCACGGTCTCGGCGTACAGCCAGGCACCGCCGTCCTCGAGGTCGTCACGGGCGACGCCGGTGATGGTGGCGTAGCGCAGCTCCATCTTCTGCACCGACTCCGCGACCCGGCGCGGCTCGTCGCGGTCCAGCGGCTGCGGCTTGCCGGTGTCGATCTGGCAGAAGTCGCAGCGGCGGGTGCACTGGTCGCCGCCGATGAGGAAGGTGGCCTCGCGGTCCTCCCAGCACTCGAAGATGTTGGGACAGCCCGCCTCCTGGCACACCGTGTGCAGCCCCTCGGACTTCACCAGCCCCATGAGCTCGGTGTACTCGGGGCCCATCTTCGCCCGGGTCTTGATCCACTCCGGCTTGCGTTCGATGGGGGTCTCCGCGTTGCGGACCTCGAGACGGAGGAGCTTGCGGCCTTCGGGAGCTAGCGTCACCCCGTCACTCTACGTCGGGCCCCAGGGGCCCCCAACTCATGCCTCAGGCGCCAGGACGGACCAGCTCGATGCGGGGCGCGCGGCCCGGCTCGGGCCGCGCCTCGTAGTCGGGCGTCGGCGTGTACGGCGCCCAGTCGAGGAGCCTGCGGAGGTGGTGCTCGACGACCGGCAGCGCGTCGGCGGTGGTCACCTCGCGGCCCAGCTCGGTGCTCAGGGAGGTGACGCCGGCGTCGGCGATGCCGCAGGGCACGAACCGGGAGTACCAGCCCAGGTCGACGTCGCAGTTGAGGGCGAACCCGTGCATGGTCACGCCGCGGCTGACCCGGATGCCGATGGCCGCGACCTTGCGCTCCGGCCCGCGGTCGTCGGCCCGCAGCCAGACGCCGCTGCGACCGGGCACCCGGGCGGTGGTCACACCGAGGTCGGCGCAGGCGAGGATGAGCGCCTCCTCGACACGGCGCACGTAGTCGACGACGTGGACGTGGTCGGGCAGCCTGACGATCGGGTAGCCGACCAGCTGGCCGGGTCCGTGGAAGGTGATCTTGCCGCCCCGGTCGACGTCGATGACCGGGGCGCCGCCGGGGTCGAGCGGCCGCTCGTGGGGATCGGTGCGCTTGCCGGCGGTGAAGACCGGCGGGTGCTCGAGCAGGAGCACCGTGCCGGGGGCCTCGCCGGCGACGACGGCGGCGTGCACCTCGCGCTGCAGCTCCCAGGCGGCGAGGTAGTCGACGGCCTCGTCACCGAGGCCGGCGACACGCAGATCGAAGGGCATGCGACCGACCCTACCTCCGCCTCGCGAGCCCTGTGGACGACGGCCGACGGCCGTCGCCGATCCAGGGCAGGGTGCTCCCGTGCTCGCCCGCAGACTCGTCCTCGGCAGCGCCGCGATGGCGGCGCTCAGCGTCCTGGTCGTGCTAGCGCTCTGGGTGGTCACGTCCGCGCGCGAGCCCGCGGCACCCGGCGCGCCGCCCGCCCGGGCCCAGCCACCCGACGGCCTGGCCATCCTCGACGGCTGGGACTCCCTCCGCGCCGAGGCCTGGGCGGCCGGTGACGTCGGGGGGCTGCGCGCCCTCTACGTCGACGGGTCGCACACCGGGCGGCGTGACGCCGCGATGCTCCGGGCGTACGTCGCCCGCGGGCTGTCGGTGCGGGGGCTCCGCACGCAGGTGCTCGGGGTGCGGGTGCTGCATCGCGACGAGACGGCGGTGGCGCTGTCGGTGACCGACCGGATGCGCGGTGCGGTGGCTGTGGGCGGCGGCCGCCGCGTGCAGCTGCCGGCCGATCGGGCGAGCACCCGGAACATCACCCTGCGCCGGGTCGACGGCGCCTGGCTGGTCGAGGAGGTGCGCGAGTGAGCCCGCTCAGCCCAGCGCGCTGGCGACGACGTCGCGGACGTCCTGGTCGCGGAAGTCGTAGCCCGCCCGCTCGAGGGCGTCGGGCCGCGCGTTCACCGACCCCAGCAGCTCCGGCGACATCCTGCCGCCGGCGCGACCGAGCACCCACGCGGGGGCGGCCAGCCGGGCGCGTCGACCGAGGGAGTCGGCCAGCGCCTGGGTGAACTCCGCGTTGGTGGGGGTGTCGGGGCAGCAGAGGTTGAAGGGTCCCCCGACGTCGTGCGACTCGGCCAGGAAGGACACCCCGCCCAGCCAGTCCCGCAGCGAGATCATCGGCATGTGCTGGGTGCCGGAGCCCAGGCGTGCCCCCAGCCCGGCCTTGAAGACCGGCAGCAGCTGCTTCAGCGGCGGGCTGTGGCGGTCCATCACCGGGGCGGTGCGCAGGACGCACACCTTGGCCCCTGCCTCGCTCGCCGGTGCGGTGGCGGCCTGCCACGCCTTGGTCACCTCGGTCAGCAGGGCGTCACCGCGCGAGGCGGCCGCCTCGGTGAGGGGCTCGGCGCCGTGGTCGCCGTAGTAGGAGATGCCGTTGCCGGCGAGGAACCGTGGAGGGTGATCGGCTGCCGCGACGGCCTCGGCGAGCACCCGGGTCGTCGTGACCCGTGACTCCAGCAGCGCGCGGGCCCACGCCCTCGAGTGCGGGTTGCCGGCGGTGGGGGAGCCGGCGAGGTTCACCACGACGTCGACACCGGCCAGCGCACCGGGCGGCATGGCCCCTGCGTAGGGGTCCCACTGCTGCTCGTGGGGGGACCGGGCCTCGCGACGCACGAGCGTCGTCACTGTGTGCCCGTGCCGACGCAGCGACGAGGTGAGGTGAGAGCCGAGGAACCCGGATGAGCCGGCGATGAGCACGTGCATGCGACCCACCCTGTCACGGTGCCGGTTGACCGGCCCCGATCAGCACTGGCTCGCCCATGAGACTCTCAGGACATGGTCGTCCGCCTCCTCGATCGCGCTCGTCGTGCTCATCGTGCTCAGCGATGGCCGCGCCCCGCCGTCCTGCCGACGCTCGCGGCCATGCTGCTGCTGGGGGCGTGCACCGGCGAGGAGCCGCCCGCGCCGCCGCCTGCGACTCCGGTGTCCCCGGTCGAGGTCATCCGCGCGCTGCCCACCCCGGACGACGTCGAGTCGGCGGTCGGGAAGGCAGTGGAGGAGAGGTCGCTCCCCGATGACCTGGTGCCGGAACTAGCGCGGATCGCCTTTGACGGCGTCCTGAGCCCGCCGGAGCAGCGGTGCGTGCGTGACTACGACGTGGCGAAGATCCCCGACGGATGTGTCATGGGAGCCCCGGAGGCGGAGCGCAGCATCCTTCTGTGGGGTGACGCAAGGGCGGCGATGTGGATACCGGCTCTGACACGCATCGCCGAGCAGACGGGGTACCGGCTCGTCATCGGCACGCAGATGCAGTGCCCGCCGCTGCTGGGGCTCACGCCGTGGCTGGCACCGGAGAACCGTCCGTACGTCGAGTGTGCGACGACGAACGAGAGCATGGTCTCGGTGATCGACGTGTTGGAGCCGGAGATCGTGGTGCTCGCCGGCGCGGTCCGCAACTTCGCCGTCGCGCGCAACGGGCAGCCGGTCGCTCTGGGCACGGGTCGCGCCGACAACACGTGGGAGCCCGACGTCGAGGTCGGTGGGATCTGGGAGGAGGGGCTCGACCGGACACTGGCGGCGATCGACGACGCGGACGTCTTCGTGATCGGTGAGGCGCCGTACCTGCCGGAGGAGCCGTCGGTGTGCCTGGCGGCGCACGTGGACTCCAGCGACGTCTGCGGAGTCAGCACCGACGTCGGGGTCTACGACCAGCACGACGAGCGGGTGCGAAGGACGACGGAGCAGAACGACGCGACCTACGTCTCGCCGCTGCCATGGCTGTGCGCGGACGGCGCCTGCCCGGCGGTCATCGACGGGTATGCCGCGTACCGCGACACCTTCCACCTCAACCGCCAGTACGTGCTCCACCTCAGCCGCGCCCTCGGCGCCGCCCTGGAGCTCGACGACTGGAAAGACCTGGCCGACTGAGCCGACATGGAGGCGGGTCTCCCGACACACACGAGCGCCGGACCCCGGCTGGGGCCCGGCGCTCGTTGCGTGCGGTCGCTCAGATGTCGAACTGGCCCGCCTCGAGCCGCTGCTTGACCTCGCTGAGGTAGCGGGCGGCGTCGGCACCGTCGACCAGGCGGTGGTCGTAGGTCAGCGCGAGGTAGACCATCGAGCGCACCGCGATGGTCTCGCCCAGGTTGGGGTCGTCGATCACGACAGGACGCTTGACGATCGAGCCCGTGCCGAGGATCGCCACCTGCGGCTGGTTGATGATCGGGGTGTCGAACAGCGCCCCGCGGCTGCCGGTGTTGGTCAGCGTGAAGGTGCCGCC
>NZ_CADCUP010000075.1 GCF_902805925.1 uncultured Nocardioides sp. | reverse complement strand
CGCCGTCCGGAGGTCCGGGGGAAGCCCTTCGAAGGGCGAGGTCTGCGAGGCATGGACGGCGATCGCTCGTTCCCGTTGCTCGAGGTGCTCCGTCGCCTCGATGCGGGTGGTGATGTGCTCGTCGGGTGTGCCGATGGCCGCGATCTCGGGGTCGAGGTGCGCAACGTCCGGCCGCTCCGAGCGCATCCGGTCCACCCAGCGGTGCATCAGTGATCGGGGGAGGCACGCGAGATAGGCCGCGGGGACCTCACATCGCTCCACCGCCGCCAGGGCGGCGTCCCGGATCCGGGCGTGGTCGCGGTGGCCGTCACTGGCGTCGAGCGTCACCAGCACGTCCGGCGCGAACGCCCGGATCGAGTGCGACACGGAGACCACGACGTCGTCGAACGGGGCAGCCACGAGGGAGCCGGCCGGCGGCTCCCCGGTCATGTCCGAGTCGGCGAAGTCGAGCAGCGAGACCTCGGAGACACCGAGGACGCGCGCCGCGTCGTGAAGCTCCTGCTCGCGGACGGATGCGAGGTCGGCCGTCGGGTCGGCCGCGGTCCCCGCCTCGCCGCGCGTCGCACAGCACACGGCCGTCACCGCGCCACGTGCGGCCGCATGGAGCAGCAGGGACCCACAGCCGAACGTCTCGTCGTCGGGGTGGGCCACGACCAGCATCAGGCGGGTGGCGCGTGCACTCATGGTGACCTCCTCGATCTGCCGTGCAGGAGCTGAGAGGACTTTGACACTGCCGAGGACACCATGTCGACATGCACCATGCCCATCGCCGGGCGTGGGTTCCCCGACCACGACCTCCGACGCGGTCCTGGGTCTGCTCTCCCTCCGCACCTGCCACCTACGAGCTCACCGAGCAGGTGCGACGCAGCCTGAACTGGTCCTCCTCGTCCGGGCCCCGCTGCTGGTCACCGGCGTTGCCGCGGGCCTCGTCCTGATGTCTGTCTCGGCATTCCTGGCCGCGGTGGTCCTCGGAGCCTCGACCGGCGGGCTCTGCTCGATCCCGGAGTGGTCGGGACCGCGCATTCCGGGTGAGTCGCGGTGGAGGGCCTGGCCGAGCTGGAACGGCGCAACGCCTCGGGCCCGGAGGCCTGGATGCAGGAGGGCGCCGGCGCGGACGAGACGTTGGAGGCCTTCGTCGTCCGCAGGAACGGGGTCGGCGGCTGGACCCGGGGACGGGCCGCGGCGTGCTCGGCGGAGCCACTACACTGACCTGGCCGTGAGCCCGTGGTGGTCACGTTTCTTTCACCGCAGCGAGAAGCGGTGCCGTGCGGGATGGGTGGGAAGTGCCTTCGGTTCGCGTGCGCAGGTCGACCCCGCTCAGAGGTGAGCGGTGCACCGCACCGCGACTGCTGGCGGCGTGCCTGGCCGTCGCCTCGACGATCACGGCAGCGGCGCCCCCGTCGCTCGCGATCCCGGTCCGGGCCGACGGACCCGACCGCGCGGGCTCGGTCCTGTTCTCCGACGACTTCGAGGACGGGCTCGATTCCGCCGCCTGGCTGATCACCGACGACATCGCCTCGGCGGACCCGGCCGGCAAGTCGCAGGCGCAGTTCGTCCCGGAGAACGTCACCGTGTCGGACGGCGTGCTGGCGGTCGCCGCCCGGCGACACTGCCTCGCCCCGGGGGAGGCGCGCGTGCTGCCGACGAACGGCGACGAGCGGCCGGAGGCCGACTGCCGCGCCGCCGGCTGGACGCCGGCCTACTCAGCGGGGCGGATGGCACTCTCCTACGCCGTCCCACCGGGGATCGACTTCGAGATGCGGGTCTCGGCGCGGATGCCGCAGAACGGCGTGGACGGCTCCCGGTTCGCCATGTGGACCAAGAACTTCGGAGGCAGCAGCGCCTACTGCGACGAGGTGGGCGGCTGGAGCGACGTCGGCGAGATCGACCTGCTGGAGTACTCACCCGGCCGGCGCAACGACGTCCCGACCGCCAGCGGCACCTCGGTCCAGAGCGAGCAGACCACGCACCTGGGCTGCCGGGCCAGTGCCGGCGACCGGCCCTGGCGGACCCTCCAGGCCAAGTCGCACGCGGGCTTCGACCGGCACAACTGGCTGGAGTGGGTGGTCACGCGCGTGGGGAACGACGTGTCGTACGCCCTCTCCGACGGGGCGACGACCTACCCCGTCGGGACGCACACCTGTGGTGTCCACTTCCCCCTCACCCAGGCGCAGTGCGACGCCATCTTGGAGCAGCAGTGGCAGGTGTTCCTGCAGTCTGAGGTCTTCGGCGGCGGCGCTCCCGGCTACCACGCGCCCGACCCCGCCGAGCCCTTCCCGGCCCAGACGCTCCTCGTCGACTGGGTGAGGATCACCCGGCTGTAGGCGGTCATACCACGCTGAAGCCCTCGGGCAGCGGCCGCCGACCGGTCATCGCGAGCAGCAGGTCCGGGCCGAGGCCCCGCTGCGCGGCGGTGAGCGCCGCCACCGTGGTGGCCTCCTCGAGCGCCCGGGCCGGCAGGTCGACGGCCAGCCCGGTCGCGGCCGCGACGTCGAGGCCGTGCACGCACAGCTCGAAGGTGCGCGTCGGGAGGTACGCCGCGACGCGCATGCCACCCACGATGGTGTGCACGACGAGGTCCGGGTCGGTCCCTCCGGCCACCCGGACCGCCTCGTCCACGAGCTCGGCGAAGCGGGAGGCCGGGTCGTCGCCGAGGTCGCGGCCGGCCTGGCGCCCACGCTCGGTCACGGCCGCGCCATCGAGGTCGGACCGCGCCACGGTCGTGAAGTACCCCGCGGCGGAGTGCACGACCACGCGCTCGACGGGCCGGGCGAGGTAGTCGACGACGGTGACCAGCGAGCGGCTGGTGTGGCCGACGAGGTCGCGCAGGCTCCAGGCGCCGAGCCCGGGGCCGTCCCAGGCGTCGGCGGGGATGCGGGAGACGGTCGCGCTCACCGCGTGGGCGGCGGCGGCGAAGGTGGCCACGGTGGTCATCGGGCCAGTGTGGGCCCCCCGACGAGCAGGGCCGACGGGGTGGGCCGCCGAGTAGTACGTTGAGGCGATGGACGCAGCGCAGCACGGCCACGACCGCGACACGCAGGCGGCCGCGCGCGATCGTGAGGCCACCGACCGGGACAGCGAGGCCGACCGCCGCGACGTCGTCAGCCACGACCGCGACGTCGACGCGACCGCGCGCGAGGAGCGCGCCCGCGACGCCGACCAGGTGGTGCGCGACGGGCTGTGGGACCGGCGCCGGCATGCCGAGTCCTCCGACGCCTCCGACGGCCGCAGCGCCCGCGGCGGCGACGAGACCCAGGACCAGGCCGAGATCGACCGCCGCGTCGCCCGGAGCGAGACCGAGTGGGCCGAGCAGGAGCTCGCCGACAGGCTCGACTCCGCGGGCGCGGAGCGCCGTGAGGCCGCGGCCGACCGACGCTCGGGCCGCGCGGACCGCGAGGCTGCCGCGACGGACCGTGCCTCCTCGGCAGCAGACCGGGTGGCGGCGGCGGATGACCGAGAGGCGGCGGCCGCTGACCGCCAGCAGTCCGAGGTCGACGACAACCTGGCCGAGGCCTGAGGGCGCGGGTCGGGGGGTTCGGCGTGGCCACCGACGACGAGCGCTGGCTGGTGGTCGACGGGCGGCGCTGGCGTCGCCAGGACCCCGACCTGCCCGACGACGTACGTCGAGCGCTGCTCTCGCACCTCGGGCGCGGCCGGTCGGGGGTGCGGGCCGCCCGCGGGGACGAGGAGGCGCTGGCGGCGACGCGCCGGCGTACGCAGCTGGCGAAGGAGGGGCTCGGGGAGCGGGGTGAGCCGTGGTGGGAGCAGTCGCCGGCCCGGCGCCGGGCGCGGTGGGAGGCCGCGCTGGCGGACTTGGCGCGGCTCGATGGATCTTGACTCGTTCAAGAGAAGTCGACAGAATGCGACACGATGGTCACCGACGTCGAGCTCGAGCAGCTGCTCCGGCAGGCCGCCCTCCGGGTCACCCGGCCGAGGGTGGCGGTGCTCGGTGCCGTGCACGGAGCACCGCACGCCGACACCGACTCCCTGATCCGCGCCGTCCGCGAGGGCCTGCCCACGGTCTCCCACCAGGCGGTGTACGACGTCCTGCGGGCCCTGACCGGGGCCGGTCTGGTGCGGCGCATCCAGCCGGCCGGCTCGGTCGCGCGCTACGAGGCGCGCGTCGGGGACAACCACCACCACGCGGTCTGCCGCTCCTGCGGTGCGATCGCCGACGTCGACTGCGCCGTCGGCCACACCCCCTGCCTGACCGCCTCCGGCGACCACGGCTTCGTGGTCGAGGAGGCGGAGGTCGTCTACTGGGGCACCTGCCCCAGCTGCACGCCCCGCACCCACCCCCAGTGATGACCCAGTGATGAGCCAGTGATCACCAGTTCGGAAGGAAGCACATGAGCGACAGCGAGATCCCGGAGAGCCCGCAGGGAGTCGACCGCAAGGCGGAGGATGGTTGCCCGGTGATGCACGACGGGGCGACGGCAGAGGGCAGCGAGAGCGAGAACCCCGTCATCGACTCCCCGACCCCCGTCACCGGCGGCCGTCCCCACTCGATCCAGGACTGGTGGCCCAACAGCCTGGACCTGTCCGTCCTGCACGCGCACTCCTCGAAGAGCAACCCGCTCGGCCCGGACTTCGCCTACGACAAGCAGCTCGAGAGGCTCGACGTCGACGCCCTCAAGCGTGACGTCGCCGAGGTGCTCAACACCTCGCAGGACTGGTGGCCGGCCGACTTCGGCCACTACGGCGGCCTGATGATCCGGATGAGCTGGCACTCCGCCGGCACCTACCGCATCTACGACGGCCGCGGCGGCGCGGGCGACGGCGGCCAGCGGTTCGCGCCGCTGAACAGCTGGCCCGACAACGCCAACCTCGACAAGGCACGCCGCCTGCTCTGGCCGGTCAAGCAGAAGTACGGCCAGAAGGTCTCCTGGGCCGACCTGATCGTGCTGGCCGGCAACGTCGCGCTGGAGGACATGGGCTTCGAGACCTTCGGCTTCGCCTTCGGCCGCGAGGACGTCTGGGAGCCGGAGGAGATCTTCTGGGGTCCCGAGGACACCTGGTTGGGCGACGAGCGCTACACCGGCGACCGCGAGCTCGAGGAGCAGCTGGGCGCGGTGCAGATGGGCCTCATCTACGTCAACCCCGAGGGCCCGAACGGCAACCCCGACCCGCTGGCCTCCGCCCGCGACATCCGCAGCACCTTCGCCCGGATGGCGATGAACGACGAGGAGACCGTCGCCCTCATCGCCGGCGGCCACACCTTCGGCAAGACCCACGGTGCCGGCGACGCCGACCTCGTGGGCCCCGAGCCCGAGGGCGCGCCGCTGGAGGAGCAGGGACTCGGCTGGCGCAGCGGCTTCGGCACCGGCAAGGGTGCCGACGCCATCACCTCCGGCCTCGAGGTCACCTGGACCCGCACCCCGGTGCGGTGGAGCAACGACTACTTCGAGTTCCTCTACCAGTACGAGTGGGAGCTGACCAAGAGCCCGTCCGGCGCCTTCCAGTGGGTCGCCAAGGACGCCGACGAGGTCATCCCCGGGCCGACCGAGGACTCCCCGAAGCGCAGGCCGACGATGCTGACCAGCGACCTCGCGCTGCGCGCCGACCCGGAGTACGACAAGATCTCCCGGCGCTTCCTGGAGAACCCCGACCAGTTCGCCGACGCCTTCGCCAAGGCCTGGTACAAGCTGCTCCACCGCGACATGGGTCCCATCTCGCGCTTCCGCGGCCCGTGGGTCCCGGAGCCGCAGCTGTGGCAGGACCCGGTGCCGCCGGTGGAGGGCGAGCTCGTCGGCGACGCCGACGTGGCAACCCTCAAGGCGACCGTGCTCGAGTCGGGCCTGACGGTCCAGCAGCTGGTGTCCACCGCCTGGGCGTCGGCCTCGAGCTTCCGGTCGACCGACAAGCGCGGCGGCGCCAACGGTGCGCGGGTCCGCCTGGAGCCGCAGCGCAGCTGGACGGTCAACGAGCCGGAGCAGCTCGCCGCCGTGCTGGAGACGATCGAGGGCATCCGGCGCGAGTTCAACGGGGCCGGCGGCGTGCAGGTCTCGCTGGCCGACCTGATCGTGGTCGCGGGCAACGCGGCTGTCGAGAAGGCCGCGCGCGACGCCGGCGTCGAGGTCACCGTGCCGTTCCACCCCGGGCGCACCGACGCCTCGCAGGAGCAGACCGACGTCGACTCGTTCCGGGTCCTGGAGCCCCGCGCCGACGGCTTCCGCAACTACCTGCGGTCGGGGGACAAGAAGCAGCCGGAGGTGCAGCTGGTCGACCGGGCGTACATGCTCGACCTGACCGCGCCGGAGATGACCGTGCTGCTCGGCGGCCTGCGCGCGCTCGGCACCAACGTCGGCGGCGCGCAGCACGGCGTCCTCACCGACCGGCCGGGCGTGCTCACCGGTGACTTCTTCGCCAACCTGCTCTCCCCGGGCACCCGGTGGAAGGCCTCGGAGACGGAGGAGCACGTCTACGAGATCCGTGACGTGGCGACCGACGAGGTGCGGTGGACCGCCACGGCGGTCGACCTGATCTTCGGCTCCAACTCGCAGCTGCGGGCCCTGGCCGAGGTGTACGCCGCCGACGACGCCCACGACAAGCTCGTCGCGGACTTCGTCGCCGCCTGGACCAAGGTCATGGAGCTCGACCGCTTCGACCTCCGCTGACGTCGTGACGGCGCGCCCGGACCGGCCCCTCGGGGCCGGCCCGGGCCGGCCTCTCCCGCAGAGGTGGTGGGCAAGCGCTCTCCCATGCCTCCGAGATGCCGCTGGACAGGTGATCGCCGCCACACCCCGAGGAGTGGGCGCGAGCCGCCTCAGCCCTCCGTGAGCCCGGTCTCGTCACCCTTCCCGGCCTCCGCGCCCAAGCCGTCGCCGTCCGACTGGGCGTCGAGCCGCTCCTGCATCTCGGCCATCTCCCGCCGACGGGCGTCGTCGGCCTGCTCGGCCTCCGGGCCGTTCCCGCTCATCTCGGTCATGTCGCCCTCTCGTGGCATCGGGGTGGGACGTGCGCCGGCCGCACGAGACGGAGGTACCCATCCGTCGCCGGTGCGCTGCCTCGTGGTGCGAACCTGCCGGGAGAGGGCACGTGCTGTGCGCTCTCGGCACGGCCGTGACCGAGGACGCCGACGTGGTCCGGTCAGGGAGGAGCGACTGGCGGCGCACGACCCCGGCGCAGAGCGTGCGGTGGCGTTCCACTCGTCGAGCCGGCCCCGCCGGGACGCGCCGGCGGACCTAGGCTCCGGCGTATGACGGAGTACCAGGTGACCCGGTGGCGCGAGCTTCCGTCCATGGTCGCGGCCCGGACGGGCCAGGAGAGCGTGAAGTCGCAGCTCGCACCGCGGTTCCAGGAGGCGATCGACGAGGCGGCGATGCGACTCGGTGACACCGGGGCCGAGGACTACCTCGCGGGATGGGAGCGGCTGCCCTGGACCGAGGCCGACGGAGCCCCGGGCGAGGTGCTCGAACGGGTCGTCGCCGAGCTGGACGCGCAGTGGCCGGCCGACAGGATCGCCCGCTACCTCGACGGGCTGGGCCGGTGAACCGGCTCGCGGTGCTGCTGGGCGTGGACCGTCCGGTCCTGCTCGACGGCGCCATGGGCACGCTGCTCCAGGACAGCGGCCTCGAGGACGGTGCGCCCGGTGAGCTGTGGAACCTGGAGAACCCCGACGCCGTCCGCGCGGCGCACGCGGCGTACGCCGAGGCGGGGGCGCGGCTGCTGACGACCAACACCTTCGGCGGGACCCGCCCGCGCCTGGACATGCACGGGCTCGGCGACCGCGTCGGCGAGGTCAACCGGACGGCGGCGCAGCTCGCGCGATCGGTGGCGGACGAGGGGGGACTGCTCGTCGCCGGCGACCTCGGCCCGACCGGCGAGCTGCTGGCGCCGCTCGGCACGATGACGCCCGAGGAGGCGCAGGCGCTCTTCGCCGAACAGCTCACCGCGCTGGTCGAGGGCGGGATCGACCTGGTGCTGGTCGAGACGCTGAGCGACCTCGGTGAGGCCGACGCGGCCCTCGCTGCGGCGCGGGAGGTCGCCCCCGGCCTCCCGGTCGTGGTGACCATGAGCTTCGACACCAACGTGCGCACCATGATGGGCGTCCGCCCGGGCGACGCGGTGGCGCACCTGGGCGCGGCAGGCGCCGACGCCGTGGGCGCCAACTGCGGTCGGGGCCCCGCCGAGATGGAGATCATCGCCGCGGAGATGGTCGCTGCCCGCACCGGCGACCTGATGCTGGCCGCGCAGTCGAACGCCGGCCTCCCGCAGGTGGTGGGCGACCACTTCGAGTACGACGCGACGCCCGGCGACCTGGCTGCGCACGCCACCCGGCTGACCGGGCTCGGCATCGACCTGGTCGGCGGCTGCTGTGGCTCGACACCGGCGCACATCGCCGCCGTCAGGGGCGCCGTGATCCCGGCCTGAGCGGGGTCGGGCGCGGGAGTCCTGCGCGCCGCGTCAGCGCGAGACCGGGAAGTGTCCCGTCAACCAGGTGTCGAGCACGTCGTAGGCACGCCGCCGCGGACCCTGCTGGGAGAGGAAGACGTCGTGGCGGGCGTCCTCCACCGGCACCACCGTGGTCTCGCCACCCAGGCAGCCCGACCAGCGCGCGATCTGCCGGACGTCGAGCACGGTGTCCGAGACGTCGAAGGCGGGCGAGGCCTCCCTGGTCAAGAGGGTCTTGTCGGAACGCAGCACCAGCGCCGGCACGCCGAGGTCGAGCCCGCGGTGCAGCCGGGCGTGGCCGCGGCGCACGGCGTTGAGCCAGCCCACGGTCACCGGGAAGCCGCCGAGGGGCTTCAGGTCGAGGTCGAAGTCCCACTCGCCGGAGCGGCTGGAGTGCAGCGAGTCGACGTAGAGGGTGCTCTTCGGCAGGTCCATCGCCCGCAGCGGGCGGAGCCGGGAGAAGGCGCGCAGTGCCCAGGTGACGGGGCCGCGCACGACGGCACTGCCCTGCATGTCGAACCACGGGCTGTTGAGCACCAGGCCCGCGACGGGGGCGACCCGGCCCCGCCGCGCGCGGCGGTCGAGCCACAGCGGCGTGATGAGCCCACCGGTGGAGTGGGCGACCACGACGACCGGCACGTCGGGGTGGTCCTCGACCATGGCCTCCAGCGACGACTCCAGCTCCACGTCGTACGTCGCGAGGTCGGAGACGTAGTGCGGGGTGTGGCCCTCGCGGCGACCGCGACCGCACTTGCGCAGGTCGAGGCCGTAGAAGGCGAAGCCGCGCTCGGCGAAGAAGTCGGCGAGCTCGGTCTGGAAGAAGTAGTCGGAGAACCCGTGCACGTAGAGCGCCGTGCCGCGGACCGCCTCGCCCTCCCGGACGGTACGGCGCACCAGCACCGCCTCCACGGGGCCCTCCCCGTCGGGGTCCTCGCCGAGGTGGAAGACCTGCTGCTCGTAGCCGTCACCGAGGATGTCGACGTCCCACGGGACGACCGAGGGCGAGGGGGACGTGGGTGCGCTCACGAGTCGGATCGTAGTCCG
>NZ_CADCUP010000074.1 GCF_902805925.1 uncultured Nocardioides sp. | reverse complement strand
CCGGCTGCCACCAGCTCGGGCCACGGCCGGGCCAGCTGCTCCTGCACGCGGGCCAGCGCGGCCGAGGTGGGCCCGGCGTTGCCCTCGACCATCGCCGTCACGAGCGTGGGGTCGCTGCCGGCCACCCGGGTGCCGTCGCGGAAGCTGCCGGCGGCCAGGCCGAGGGCGAGGGGCCCGGCGTCGGCTGCCGCGGCGGAAAGGGCGGCGGCCAGCAGGTGCGGCACGTGGCTGATCGCGGCGACGGCGTCGTCGTGCTCGGCGGCGGTCACCGGCACGACCTCGGCGCCGACGGCCAGCGCCACCTCGGCCACTCGCAGCCAGCGGGGCAGCTCCGTGCCCGGCTCCAGGCACAGCGCCCAGCGGGCGCCGGCGAACAGCGCCGGGTCGACGGCGTCCGGCCCCGAACGCTCCGTGCCGCACATGGGATGCCCACCGACGAAGCGGCCGCCCAGCGCTGCGCCCACGGTGCCGAGGACCGGGGTCTTGACCGAGCCCAGGTCGGTGACCGTGGCGTCGGGGGCCACGGCCAGGCCGTCGAGCGCGGTGGCCATGGCCGGCAGCGGGACGGCGAGGACGACGACGCCGGACAGCTCGGTGGTGATCCGCACCCCCCGCGCGGCCGCGGCGTCGCGGGCGGCGGGGTCGACGTCCCAGCCGGCCACCGGCCGTCCCGCGGCGACCAGGGCGGCGGCCAGGCTGCCGCCCAGCTGGCCCAGGCCGACGACGCCGACCGGTGGGGCGGGCATGGTCGGGACGGGGAACTCGGGGGCCGGGGCGGCGCCGGGCTGTGCTGCATCGGCCATGATCACAGGCTATGACCCCCCGTTCCTTCCTCCTCACCCCCGAGCTTGCGGGGTACGTCCGCGCGTCGTCCGAGGCGCCCGACGCCGTGGCCGCGGGGCTGCTGGCGGAGACGGCGGCCATGGCCGAGCGGGGCGAGGCGCCGGCGTCCTTCCAGATCGCGCCGGAGCAGGGCGCGTTCATGCAGCTGCTCACCCGGGCGCTCGGCGCCCGCCGGGCGATCGAGATCGGCACGTTCACCGGGTACTCCGCACTCTGCATCGCCCGCGGGCTGCCCGACGACGGACGGCTGGTCTGCCTGGACCGCAGCGAGGAGTGGACGGCGGTCGCCCGCCGGTTCTGGGAGCAGGCGGGGCTGACCGACCGGATCGACCTGCACGTGGGGGAGGCTCTTCCGGCGCTGCGGGCGTTGCCGGCCGAGGAGACCTTCGACCTGGCCTTCGTCGACGCCGACAAGACCGGATACGCCGACTACGTCGAGGAGCTGTACGACCGGATGACGCCGAACGGTGTGGTGCTGCTGGACAACACGTTGCGCTCGGGGCGAGTGCTCGATCCGCGGTCCGACGACGACCGCGCCCTCGTCGCGCTCAACGCGGTCCTCGCCGCCGACGAGCGCTGGGAGACCGTGCTGCTCCCGCTGGCCGACGGCCTGACCGTCCTGCGCAAGCGATGACCGGCGCCGCCGAGCCCCGGTCGAGCTTCGCCGTCCGGGTCAGCCGGTCCGACGAGCGGTGGCGGGTGGAGCTGCTGGCCGAGGACGCCGGTGACGAGCTGCCGGTGCTCGAGCGGGCGCTCGGCGAGCCCGGTCGTGGTGCCTGGCCGCCGCCGTTCGTCCTGGTCGTGGACTCGCGGCTGTACTTCGTCGTGCTGCGGCACGGACCGGGCGGGATGGTCCGGGCGCTGATCTCCGACGCGACGATGCTCGAGTGGGTGCTGGCCGCCGAGGTGGTGGAGCGCTACGGCATCGGCGTGGACACCGAAGGAGCGTTCGACGACGACGAGTCGGGCTGGCCCGGGGGTGACCTCGACGTGTTCGCCGACGACGGGCTGCCCGCGGACGACCTGCGCCCGATCGTGACCGCGGACGACCTCTGGGCCGACGAGATGGTGCAGCGGATCGCCGCCCGCCTCGGGTTCGCCGACGAGCTGGCCGTGGCGGTGGCGCCGTGACCGTCTCGGCCGTGGTGTTCGACCTCGGCGGTGTGCTCACGGAGAGCCCGATGACGGCCTTCGCCGCCTACGAGCGCGAGGCGGGGCTGCCCGACGGGCTGATCCGGCGGCTGAACTCCACCGACCCCGACAGCAACGCCTGGGCCCGGTTCGAGCGAAACGAGCTCGACGTCGCCGGGTTCGCGGCGGCCTTCGAGGCGGAGGCCGCGGCGCTCGGGCACCGGCTTGACGCCTCGCGGGTGCTCGCCGCGCTGCGCGGAGAGCTGCGTCCGTCGATGGTGGGGGCCGTCCGGCGGCTGCGGGATGCCGGCCTGCCGCTGGCGCTGCTGTCGAACAACGTGGCGCCGATGGAGCGGACCGGGGAGACCGGTGAGCTGCTCGGGCTCTTCGACGCGATCGTGGAGTCGTCGGTCGAGGGTGTACGCAAGCCCGAGCCGGAGATCTACCACCGGGCGCTGACCCGGTTGTCCGAGGCGGTCGGCAGGCCGATCGAGGCCACCGACTGCGCCTACCTGGACGACCTCGGCATCAACCTCAAGCCGGCGCGGGCGCTGGGCTTCTCGACGATCAAGGTGGTCGAGCCCGGCCCCGCGCTGGCCGAGCTGTCGGAGCTGGTCGGCTTCCCGCTGGACGGTCCGGGATGACCTCGGCGGCGGCACACCCACTCGGCGCCCGCTCTGCCTCGGCCCACGCCGAGCGAGCAGCTGCAGAGTCTCGGCGGACGTGCCCGGGGGTCCATGGGGTGTGGGGACGACGGTCGGTCTCTGCCCACCTTGCTGGGCAGAGACCGACCCTCCGGGAAGGTGTCCCCCTCACCGGCCGGTCCGCCCCGCGCTCTGCCTCTGCGGACAGCTGTGACCAGAGGCAGAGGTTCCGGGGAGGCCATCCGTGAGCGTCGACGTCCACGCAGCGATGGGCCGCGCCCTCGAGCTGGCGGCCGCCGCGCAGGAGTGGGGGGACACGCCGATCGGTGCCGTCGTCCTCGGTCCGGACGGTGCCGTGCTGGCCGAGGCGGCCAACGAGCGGGAGAAGCGCGGTGACCCGACCGCGCACGCGGAGGTGCTGGCGCTGCGGGCCGCGCCCCAGGTGCACGGCGACGGCTGGCGGCTGACCGGCGCGACGCTGGTGGTCACGCTGGAGCCGTGCACGATGTGCGCCGGCGCGAGCGTGCTGGCCCGCGTCGCCCGGGTCGTCTACGGCGCCGACGATCCCAAGGCGGGGGCGGCGGGGTCCCTCTGGGACGTCGTCCGCGACCGCCGGCTCAACCACCGCCCGGAGGTCACCGGCGGTGTACGGGCCGAGGAGTCCGCCACGCTGCTACGCGCGTTCTTCCGAGCTCAGCGGGGCCTGTAGTCTCTCCGGCGGTGGCGTGTCCGAGCGGCCGAAGGAGCACGCCTCGAAAGCGTGTGAGGGCAACCCCCTCCGTGGGTTCAAATCCCACCGCCACCGCCACAGAAGTTCGGCGGCGTCCCCCGGTTCACATCCCGTGGGACGCCGCCGTTCGACGTCGGGGGACGCGACGTCAGACGGCGAAGTCGCTGTCCAGGATCAGCTGGCCACCGTCGCCGACGATGAACGTGAACTCGTGCGGGCCGGTCTCGCTGGTGCCGCTGGCGTAGACGAGCTCCATGACGGCGGTGGCCGTGTTCCGCCCGTCCACGGCCTGGATGTCGCTCAGCCGGACGTCGGAGAAGTCGCTCCAGTAGCCGACGTAGTTGTCCTCGCTGATGTTGGCGCGCAGCGTCGGACCGGTCCGGGCGTAGGCCGCGCGGGGGTCGGTCAGCACCTGCCGGTGGTAGTCCTGCAGGAAGGCGGTGATGTTGGCCGCCGACAGCGGGTCGGCCGGTGCCGGGGCTTCGTCGGTCACCGGCTGCTCGCTGGTCGTCTCCGCAGCACTCTCCGACGCCTCCGGCTCCGTCGACTCCGTCGGCTCCGTCGGCTCCATCAGCGCCGTCGAGACCGTTGGTCCCGTCGACACCGTCAGCGCCGTCGGCTCCATCAGCGCCGTCGAGACCGTTGGTCCCGTCAACACCGTCAGCGCCGTCCGCGCCGTCGAGACCGTTGGTCCCGTCGGCTCCGTCCGCGCCGGCAGCACCCGTCTCGCCCTGGGGACCCTGCGGTCCCGTGGCACCGTCCTGGCCATCGACACCATCCTGGCCATCGACACCGTCCTGGCCATCGACGCCGTCCTGGCCGTCGGCGCCAGCAGCACCCGTGGCTCCGGTCGCGCCCTGGGGCCCCGTAGCGCCGGTCGCGCCGGTCGCTCCGGTCGCTCCGGTCGCACCCTTGGCGCCGGTAGCGCCCTGGGGACCACGCGGGCCCGCGGGGCCGGTCTGGCCACGCTCGTTCCAGGTGATGACCCTCTCGGTGTACTTGCAGGTGGTCTTGGCGGCGTCGATGATGCGGACGTCCCCGGTGGATCGCATGTAGCAGGCGGTGATCGTGCCGTCGGCTGCGGGGACTGCGGCCTGTGCGGCGGTCAGGCTGCCGAGAACGGCGAGCGTGATGCCTCCGCCGAGGAGGACCTTCGTGGTCGGCCGCAGGCGGCCGGCTTTCGGTGCGAAGCGATGGGACACGGGAACCAGCTTTCGGTCGTTTGGGCTAGCGTGGCTCTCCGCCTCAGGCTCCCCGCCAGCCCGAGGGCGACCGTGGTGCTGGCAATTCATGGCCTCGCTACGGACGCTTCGTGCGGCCGATGACCAGGACCTTGCCCGAGGATCCGGTTCCGTCAATCGAGTGCGACTGGATATACCCTCAATTGGGTGGTCTTTCGTTTCTGCTGGTCCAGCAGTGTGACGGTCGTGGAGCATTCTGCATACACACCCGGTGCGAGCCGCTGAGCCGACACCAGACCAGGGGATGTCATGACGCACCGCGAGCTCCGCTCCGCCGCCCAGCAGCTGTCCTCCACGTCGATCCGGCCTGCGGCGGAGGGCGAGAATTGCAGCCTGACCACGGGAGGGGAGTGGGACGAACAGCTCTCCGATCGCCGAGCTGCGGCACTGATCCGAACGTCCGAGCACTCACAGGTCACTCGACGCAGTCGAGCTCTCGTCGTACTGGCCCTGCTCCCGCTAGGACTCGGCTTGTTCGCCTGTGGCACCGCGCCCACTGCGGAGCCTGCGTCCGACGCGGGCCCGGTCGCCACCTCCGCCGTCGAGGTTCGAGCCAACGAGATCTTCGCGTCCATCAGCGGCGATGCAGTCGAGCGTGAGGCGTCGCACTACCTGACCTGGAAGGACCTCAACGCGGGCTACGCCGACTGCATGCGAGCGGCTGGCCACTCGGTCGACCTCACGTTCCTGCCATTGTGGACAGGCTGGGAGCCGGACGCCACGTCGGCTTCGTGGATGGGGGCGCTGAACCGACCTCCCTCGGTGCACGCTCGGGCGATCGCCGCGTCGAGCCGGGCCGAGCTCGGGGACGGCAGGGTCTACAGCAACGCGTTCAACGCCGCGTCGGCGAAGTGCAACGACGGGGACACCGAGACGGTGGACCTCGGGAACATCCCGGGCCAGCCCGAGGGCGCCGCCGAGCTCACGGACGAGTTCAAGCAGCTCGTGCACGAGGTGGACAGCCGGCTGGGCCCCATCGACGTCTACACCGAGTGCATGGACGCCGAGGGGATCGACTACGCCAAGGACTCCGGCGGCGAGCAGGGACGACAGGGCCTGTACCGGTCTCTGACGGCCGAGATGCCGTACCCGCCGCTGCCCGGGACCGAGGAGCCGCCGGCGTGGTCGGACTACCTGCAGCGCGAGAGGCAGGCGCTGGCAGCCGACAACCGGTGCCGCAGAGATCGCTACGAGCAGGGCCTACGCGAGCTGGCTCCGCTGCTCGACGACTTCGAGGCGGCCAACCGGGCCGCGATCAGCGCCACCGACCGCGCGTGGGACGCAACGGTCGCCGAGGCGACGGAGGCCGGATTCCAGCCCGGCTGACCCAGAGCAGGGGAGGTGCGTTCCAGTGTGCCGATCAGGAGCCCCATCTCAGACGACGGCCTGGCCGAGGCCTAAGACCACTCCAGCCAGCGCGCAGACGCCAAGCGTGCGCAGGACGGACCAGCCACGCCAGAAGATGAGCGCGCAGCCCAGGGCGGTGACAGCGAGCGCCGCCCACTGGATCGAGTCGAGCACCGGGACCTCGAAGTTGAGCGGACCGGCGGTGACGCGGTCGGTGTCGTCGAAGAGGGTGTGGAGTGCGAAGAAGACGGCGAGGCTGGCGATGACTCCGACGACGGCGGCGGTGATGCCGGTCAGGGCGGTGGCGAGGGTGCGGTTGCCGCGTAGCCGTTCGACGTAGGGCGCTCCGAGGAGGATGAACAGGAAGCAGGGCACGAAGGTGACCCAGGTGACCAGCAGGGAGGCGATGAGGGCGGCGACCCAGGGGTTGAGGTCGCCGGGGGCGCGGTAGGCACCCACGAAGGCGACGAACTGGACCACCATGATGAGCGGACCGGGGGTGGTCTCGGCGAGGGCGAGGCCTCGGACCATCTCGCCGGAGGCGAGCCAGCCGTAGACGTTGACGGCTTGTTGGGCGACGTAGGCGAGCACGGCGTACGCGCCGCCGAAGGTGACGACGGCGGCACCGGAGAAGAAGAGGCCTTGGTCGACGAAGATGCTGGACCGGCCGAGGACGAGGGCAGCGATCGCGACCGGGGTGAACCACAGCACCAGACCGATGACGAGGATGGATGTGGCGCGCCTGCCGGACGGCCGTTCGGTGTGGAGGGCGTCGTCGCTGATGAGCGGGGCAGGGCCGTCGTCGGCCTCGACCTTCTTGGGCTTGGTGAGGTTGGGGATGGCCTTGCCGAGTGCCCATCCGATGAGGGCGGCGAACCCGACGACGACGGGGAACGGGACGGCGAAGAAGGCAAGGGCGACGAACGAGGCGACGGCGAGGCCGATGAGGGCGGGGTGTCCGAGGCCCTTCTTGGCGACGCGGATGACGGCTTGGATGACGATGGCGATGACGGCTGGGGCGAGCCCCAGGAACAGCGACTCGACCAGGGTGGTGTCGCCGAACGCGACGTAGATCCCGGACAGGGCGAGCAGGGCCACGACGCCCGGGAGGATGAACAGGATCCCGGCGATGAGGGCGCCCTTGACGCCGTTGAGGAGCCAGCCCACGTAGGTGGCCAGCTGTTGGGCTTCGGGCCCGGGGAGCAGGGTGCAGTAGGAGAGGGCGAAGAGGAACCGCTGCTGGCCGATCCAGCGCTTCTCGTCGACCAGGGTGCGTTGCATGACGGCGATCTGTCCGGCCGGGCCGCCGAAGGTCTGGAGCGAGATGGCGAACCATGCCTTGGTTGCCTCACGCAGCGGAATCACGTCGTGGGAGTGCTTCTCTGCCACCGAGGCAACCGATTCGGTGTCTGGGCCGGTGTTGGGGTTGGTGCTCATGTCGGGGTGTCCTTCCCGAGGATCAGGCTGCGCCGGTAGTAGTCGAAGAGGCCGTCGAAGACCGGGCCGGCGAGAGCAAGCACGGTGTCGTCGTCCTGGGTCATGGACAGGCCGCGTAGGACCACGTCGAGGCCGGGGGCTTCCGGGGCGTCGTAGCGGTCGTCTTCGAGGTCTGCTTCGTGGACGATCGCGGCGATGCGCCAGAGGACCGGGTCGGCCAGGTCGTGGCGGCGCAGGATGGTCTCGAACGTGCAGTCGTTGCCGTGGTGGCCGTATGCGACGCCGCGCATGTCGAACGGGGTCGCATCGGCAGGCACGTCGTCGGGGTCCGCGACGAACACGAACTCGGCGTCGGGGTCGATGAACCGGCGGATGAGCCAGGCGGAGGAGGCGCGGTCGATGTGGATTCCGGCGCGGGTCGCCCACCTCACGGTCGGTCTCCCAGAGTGGGGACGGGCTCGGCGGCGGACATCTCGGCTATCCGGTTGATCGCCGCCACCGCGTCGTCGCGTGCGGCGGGCGGGAAGTAGTCGCGCTTCTGGACGGTGCGGAGGTCCTTGCGCAGCCGCTTGAGGGCACGGGCGACCTCGGGGGCACTCGGACCCGTCTCCCATACGAGGGAGGCGCGGTCAGCGAGGTCGCTGTACTCCGCGGCTCGTGCCCACGACATGGCCTGGGCGAGCGCCCGTTCGTCCTTCCGTGCCAGCGTCTGGGCGCGCAGGAGCAACGCGGTGCCCCCGGCATCCACCACCTGGTCAGCCACCCACTCCAGGTGCTCTCGGGTCCGGGCGTCCTCAGGAAGCGCCACCACGCCGTCGCCGAGCTGTGCGACCCCGAGTGCGCGGAGCTTTCGCCAGATCGCGATGCGCGGTGAGGAGGGCTCGCGGGGGACGCGGTAGATGAGGACGACCCAGTCGAGCGCTTCACCGGTGTGTTTCGTAACCACGGTTACACACCGTGCTAGCAACGCGATTGGAAGTCAAGTATCCCGGTCGACTACCGAAGGGTGTCGTGGTGTCCGATGCTCCTGTGGGGCTGTGGTCGACGGCTGGTTGACGCAAGACCGCGACACTGGATACCGGGAGAGGCGCTGGTTGCGATCCGCACATGTTGACATAATGTCAGTTATCGGCTCCTTGGCAGGGTCGGCTTCCTGATCGCCGCCAGCTCGAGTCCCCGCTTCACGGCTTGCGTCTACGTGCGCTGACGTGGCATGAGCCGAGCGGGTGCGGCAGACTGCCGCGATGGCAGCGACGTACACCGGGAGCGACCAGTTCCGTGGAGCCCGCATCCACCTGTGTGACCTCGCCGGCCTCGAGGTCCGGGACTGCGAGGCCAGCGGTCTGAAGATCGTCGACTGCTATGGCAGCGACGTCTACCTCGGTGGCGACTTCGAGCGTGTCGTCGTCAACGACGTCGACGTGACCGCCTACGTCCGGGCCGAGCTCGACCGGCAGCATCCCACGCGGGTCCTGGCGCGGGACGCCGCCTCGCCCGAGGACTTCCGGGCCGCCTGGGAGGCCGTCGAGGCGCTGTGGGAGGCGACGCTCGACCGCGCCCAGCGGTTGCCCGAGGCCACCCTGCACGAGCAGGTCGACGGCGAGTGGTCGTTGGTCGAGACCCAGCGGCACCTGCTGTTCGCCAGCGATGCCTGGCTCGGCAATGCCGTGCTCGAGGAGGAGGCGCCGTACCACCCCCTGGGCTTCCCCGCCGGCGGGATGCCGTCCGAGGAGTCGGCGAAGCTGGGACTCACCCTGGAGGCTACCCCGACGCTCGAGGAGGTGCTCGCACCGCGGCTGGCCCGGATGGCCACGATGCGGCGTGTCGTCGGCGGGCTCACCGAGACCGAGCTCGACCGGGTGTGCGGACGCAAGCCGGCGGAGCCCTACCCCGACCAGGAGTACGTCGTGCGCCGCTGCCTCAAGGTGGTGTTGAAGGAGGAGGCCGAGCACCACCGCTACGCGGTGCGCGACCTCGCCGTGCTGGAGGCCGGTGCCTGAGCCGGACCGGCCCCGGGCGGTGCTCCCCCGGCGGCGCCGCTGGTGGGCTCAGGACATCAGACCGCGGGCGACGACTCCCAGGTAGGTC
>NZ_CADCUP010000073.1 GCF_902805925.1 uncultured Nocardioides sp. | reverse complement strand
GAGGGGGCGAGGTCCTCGGCGACCAGCACCGACGGCTCCGACGGCTCGGGCACGCCGGGCGCGGGCTCCCCGACGATGTCGGCGACGAGCCGGCGCTCGATGTCGCGCAGGTCGGTGACGCGCTCGGCCAACAACCCGCCCATCGAGGTGAAGATCCCGACGAACTGCTCCACCGCCGCCCCGACGGAGGCGACCAGGTCGGTGCCGCCCGCCACCGACTTGCGGACGGCGCTGCGCAGCCCCTTGTCGCGCGCGAGCCCCGCGCTGGCCGCGAGCACCTCGGCGGCGGGGCCCGTGGCGCTCTCCGCCTTGCGGCCGAACTCCTCGGCCACCCTGCCCGCGGCGGCGTCGTACGCCGCCAGCACGGCCTCGTCGTCGGCGAAGTCACCCGCCCCGAAGCGGGAGATCGCCTCGGGTGAGACCTCACCGCGCACGAGGAGGGCGGGACCGGCTGCCACACCGGGGACGACGGGAGTACCGCGCATGGTCGACTCAGCTGCCGTGGTCATGCCCACACCGTAGGGCACCGGCACCTTGACAATCAACATGTTCGGAGATAAAACAACATATACACAGATAACCGCGGCACCGGCTCGGGAGGGGACCACGTGTACGCCGAGGAGCGACAGCAGGCCATCGCCCAGCTGGTCAGCCACCAGGGCCGCCTCTCGGTCGCCCAGCTCGCCGAGAAGTTCGGCGTCACCACCGAGACCGTGCGCCGCGACCTCTCCTCCCTCGATCGTATCGGCCTCATCCGCCGGGTCCACGGCGGCGCCGTGCCGATGAGCGCGGTCACCTCCATCGAGTCCGGGCTCAGCGAACGCGACCTCGCGCACACCGCGGCCAAGGACGCCGTCGCGGCCGCCGCGGTGGCGCTGCTCCCGCCGCCCGGGTCGATGGTCATCATCGACGCGGGCACCACGACCGCCCGGCTCGCCGCCATGCTGCCCCGCGACCACCGCCTGACGGTGGTGACCCACGCCGTGACCGTGGCCACCCGGCTGGCCGGGCTGCCGCACATCGAGCTGTTCCTGCTGCCCGGCCGGGTGCGCCCCACCACGCACGCGGCGGTGGGCCCCGACACCGTGGCCGCCCTGGCCGACCTGCGCGCCGACATGGCGTACGTCGCCACCAACGGTCTGAGCACCCACGGGCTCACCACCCCCGACCGTGACGAGGCGGCCACCAAGCGCGCCATCGTGGCCGCCGCGCGACGTGCCGTCGTGGTCACCGACTCCAGCAAGATCGGGGTGGAGGCGCCGCTGCGCTTCGCGGCGCTGACCGACGTCGACACCCTCGTCACCGACGCGGGCATCTCCGCCGCGGACCGCACCGAGATCGAACGAGCCGGAGTCGAGGTGGTCGTCGCATGATCCTGACCCTCACGCCCAACCCCAGCATCGACCGCACCATCGCCCTCGCGGGCGTGCTGGCGCGGGGACAGGTGCAGCGCGTCGAGTCGGTCACGGCCCAGGGCGGCGGCAAGGGCGTCAACATCTCGCGGGCGTCCGTGGCCGCCGGGATCCCGACCGTGGCCGTGCTGCCCGCCGCCAAGGACGACCCCTTCGTCATCGAGCTGCTCACCGCCGGCATCGACTGCAAGCCGGTGCTGCCGGCCGGTGGCGTGCGCACCAACCTCACGATCACCGAGCCCGACGGCACCACCACCAAGCTGAACTCCCCCGGCGCGGCCGTGGGACCCCAGCACCTCGAGGCCATGGCGACCACGCTGCTGGCCCGCGCGGCCACCAGCAGCTGGACCGTGCTCGCAGGGTCACTGCCCGCCGGCTCCCCCGACACGTTCTACGCCGACCTGGTGCACCGCCTCCACGACTGCCCGAGCAAGGTGGCCGTCGACACCAGCGAGCGCCCGCTGGCCGCGCTGGTGGACGCGCTGCCCGGCTCCGCCCCCGACCTGATGAAGCCCAACGGCGAGGAGCTGGCCTCCTTCACCGGCGACGACCCCGACGTGCTGGAGTCCGACCCGTCCGCCACCGCGGCCGCCGCCCGCACGCTGGTCGACCGCGGCGTGGGCGCGGTGCTCGCCACGATGGGCCCCGCGGGCGCGGTGCTGGTCACCGCCGAGGGCTGCTGGCACGCCACGCCCCCGCCCACCACCGTCGTGAGCACCGTCGGGGCGGGTGACTCCAGCCTGTTCGGGTACATCCTCGGCGACATCCGCGGCCTGCCCGCCGCCGAACGCCTCGCACTCGCAGTCGCCTACGGCAGCGCCGCCGCAGCCCTTCCCGGTACGACGATCCCGGGTCCGGACCACGTCCTGACCGACCTGGTCGCCGTACGCCAGCTCGACCTCACCCAAGGGATCCCCTCATGAGCGACCTGATCACCCCCGACCTCGTCCGGCTCGACGCCGACCTGGGCTCCGAGAAGCACGACACGATCCGGGCCCTGGCAGGCGTGATCGAGCAGGCCGGCCGGGCCGACGACGTCGACGCCGTGATCGCGGACGCCCTCGCCCGTGAGGAGACCTCGTCCACCGGGCTCCCCGGCGGCATCGCGATCCCGCACTGCCGCACCAGCGGGGTCGGCGAGCCGACCCTGGCCTTCGCCCGCCTCTCCCCGCCGGTGGACTTCGGGGCCAAGGACGGCCCGGCCGACCTGGCGTTCCTGATCACCGCCCCGTCCGGCGGCGACCAGACCCACCTCAAGCTGCTCACCAAGCTGGCGCGGGCGCTCGTCAAGCCGCACTTCACCGACTCCCTGCGCGCCGCGGAGTCGACCCAGGAGGTCGTGGAGCTGATCTCGGACGTCGTCGGCACCTCGCCACCGGCCGCGCCCAAGCCGTCGGCCAGCCGCGAGGAGGACCCCCGGGCCACCGGCGGCGCGTCGACGACCACCACCGACACCGTCGACGGCACCTCCGCCGGAGCCGCGACGGCCACCCCCGGGACGGCGGCCCCCGAGGCGGCGACCACCGCGAGGACGACCGGGACGACGACCGGGACGACGACCGGGACGACGACCGGGACGACGACCGGGACGGCGACCGGGACGGCGACCGGCGGGGGCGAGCAGCGCAGCCTGGTGGCGGTCACGGCCTGCCCCACCGGCATCGCCCACACCTACATGGCGGCCGAGGCGCTGCAGGCGGCCGCCGACCGCGCCGGCGTGGCCCTCCAGGTCGAGACGCAGGGCTCGGCCGGCTCCACGCCGCTGGACCCGCAGGTCATCGCGGACGCCTCGGCGGTCATCTTCGCCGTCGATGTCGGGGTCCGCGACCGGTCGCGCTTCGGTGGCAAGCCGATGGTCTCCTCCGGGGTGAAGCGCCCGATCGACGACGCCGACGCGATGATCGCCGAGGCGCTCCACCACGCCGACGACCCGGACGCCCCCCGCGTCGAAGGGGCGGCTCAGGCGGGCGAGGGCGGCGGCGCCCCGTCGTCGTTCGGCGCCACCGTGCGCCGGGTGCTGATGACCGGTGTGTCGTACATGATCCCCTTCGTGGCCGCGGGCGGCCTGCTCATCGCCCTGGCCTTCCTGCTGGGCGGCTACGAGATCGCGCTGGAGACCGAGGACGGGTCCGGCGTCGCCGGCCAGGTGGTGGCCGACCACACCCTGTTCAACCTGCCCGACACCGGGGAGATCGACCTCGCCGGGGACGCGACGCTGCCGAACGGGGCCCTGCTCACCTACCTCGGTGCGCTGCTGCTGGTCCTGGGCAACGCGGCGTTCGGCTTCCTCGTGCCGGCCCTCGCCGGCTACATCGCCTACGCCATCGCCGACCGACCGGGCATCGCACCCGGCTTCGTCATGGGCGCCGTCGCCGTCACCCTCAACACCGGGTTCCTCGGCGGCATCGCCGGCGGCGTGCTGGCCGGCCTGGTCGCGCACTGGATCGCGCAGCGGAAGGTGCCCGCCTGGGCCCGTGGACTCATGCCGGTGCTGGTCATCCCGCTCGTCACCACGCTCGTGGTCGGGTTCGTCATGGTGGTGCTGCTCGGCCGCCCGCTCGGCCGGCTCACCGAGGGCCTCGGCGACGGGCTCAACAGCATGGCCGACGACCCGGGCCTGGCCATCGTGCTCGGCGCGATCCTCGGCCTGATGATGGCCTTCGACATGGGCGGCCCGCTCAACAAGACCGCCTATGCCTTCGCCACCACCGGCCTCGGCGCCGCCGCCACCGCCACCGACGCCCCCGAGCTGAGGATCATGGCGTCGGTGATGCTCGCCGGCATGGTGCCGCCCATCGCCCTCGCGCTGGCCACCGTCGTGCGCCCCGGCCTGTTCAACATGCCCGAGCGTGAGAACGGCAAGGCCGGCTGGCTGCTCGGGGCGTCGTTCATCACCGAGGGCGCCATCCCGTTCGCCGCGGCCGACCCGCTGCGCGTGATCCCCGCGATCATGGCCGGCAGCGCGGTCACCGGCGGCCTCTCGCAGGCCTTCGACGTCTCGCTGCGGGCGCCGCACGGCGGCATCTTCGTGCTCTTCGCCGTCGACGGCGTGCTGGGCTTCCTCATCGCCCTCGTCGCTGGTGTGCTCGTCGCGTGCGGCGCGGTGATCGCGCTGAAGTCGTTCAGCCGCACCCGCGACGCCGACCTCGCCCCCGCCTGATCCCGTTCCGCCCACCCGACACACCCGAGGAGAACCATGCCCAGCAAGACCGTCGTCGTCGGCTCCGCCGTCGGCCTGCACGCCCGTCCCGCAGCGATCATCGCGGAGGCCGCCGGAGACCTCGGCTCCGAGGTGTTCCTCGCCGTGCCCGGCGAGGAGCCGGTCGACGCCAGCTCCTCGCTGCTGATCATGACCCTGGGGGCGGGCAGCGGCGACACCGTCGAGGTGTCGGGCGACGACCAGGCCGCGGTCGACACGATCGCCGAGCTGGTCGAGAAGGACCTCGACGCCTGATCGAGCTGTCGGTGAACCAGTCCTCCGCGGCCACCAGGTCGGCGGGCCCGGGACGGCCGTGGCGGGCGTCCCGGCTCAGCCGCCCAGGATCTCGCGCGCGCGGCGTACGTCGTCGTGCATCGTCTCGACCAGGGCCTCCACGCCCTCGAACCTCACCATGCCGCGCAGCCGCTCGATGAAGGCCACCTCGACCTCCACCCCGTACAGCTCGAGGTCGTCGCGGTCGAGGACGTAGGACTCCACCCGCCGGGCGCGCTCGCCGTCGAAGGTGGGGTTGGTGCCCACCGAGATGGCGGCGGGGTGGCGCTCGCCGGTGTCACGGCGGGTCAGCCAGCCGGCGTAGACGCCGTCGGCGGGGGCCGCCTCGGCGGCGGAGGTGGGCACGTTGGCCGTCGGGTAGCCCAGCTCCCGGCCCCGCTTGTCACCCTCGACCACCACGCCGGTGACCGTGAAGGGGCGGCCGAGCGCCTCGGCGGCCCCGGCGACGTCGCCGGCCGCCAGACAGGTGCGGACGTAGGTGGAGGACCACACCTGCGGGCCGCCGTCGAGCTCGACGCCCACGGCGGAGAAGCCCTGCCGTCCCCCGGCCTCACGCAGCAGGGCGACGTCGCCGGACGCCCGCGCGCCGAAGCGGAAGTTGGCCCCCACGACCACCGTGCGCACGTGCAGGGCGCTGACCAGGACGCGGTCGACGAACTCCTGCGGCGACCACGCGGCCACCTCGCGGTCGAACGGCAGCACCAGCACGCCGTCGACCCCGGCGGCGCCGAGGAGCTCGACCCTGGTCGGGATGCTCGTCAGCTGCGGCGGGGCGTGCTCGGGGCGCAGGACCGCGATGGGGTGCGGGTCGAAGGTGACGGCGACCAGCGGCAGCCCGGCCGCGTCGGCCTCGCTGCGTGCCCGTCCCACCACCACGCGGTGTCCGCGGTGCAGGCCGTCGAAGTTGCCGACGACGACCGCGGTGGCGCCGAGGTCGGCCGGGATCTCGGCGAGGGATCGCCAGACGGCGGGACGATGGCTCACGGCGGGCAGCCTACAAGGGCCCCGCGGGCCGCCCGACGCCAGACGACGTGGTGCCGCCGCGTCGGCTCAGCCGAGGAACACGGCCACCGGACGGGCCCGGCCGTCAGCCGGCTCGTAGAGCGCCAGGAACCGGCCGTCGGGCGAGAACACGGCGCTGAGGATGGCCAGCTGTCGCTCCAGCGGGCGACCGAACCGCACCGCGGCCGCCTCCTCGGCGTCGAGCTCCACGACGGGGAAGGTCGCCCGCGCGGCGTCCTCCAGGGGGACGAGGGTGAGCTCGTCGGCGAGCTCCTCCAGCGTGCGGGCCACCGCCAGGTCGAACCCTCCCACCGCCGTACGACGCAGCACGGTGAGGTGCCCTCCGACACCGAGGCGCTCCCCGAGGTCCCGGGCGACGGCCCGGACGTAGGTGCCGCTGCTGCACCGCACGGAGACGTCGACGTCGAGGGCGTCGCCGTCGCGGCGCAGGTCGCCGACAGTGATCTCGTGGATCGTCACCGGCCGTGCGGGGAGCTCCACGGACTCGCCGTCGCGGACCCGCTGGTAGGCCCGCCTCCCGTCGACCTTGATCGCGGACACCGCGCTGGGCCGCTGCTCGATCTCACCGACGAAGGTGGCGAGGGCCGACCGCACGTCCGGCTCGTCGACGGCGCCGGTGGGTGTGCTGGTCAGCGGCTCGCCCTCGGCGTCGTCGGTCGTCGTGGTGGCGCCGAGGCGGATGGTGGCGTCGTAGGCCTTCTCGGTCAGCATCAGGTGCCCGAGCAGGCGGGTGGCCCGTCCGACACCGAGCACCAGCACCCCGGTCGCCATCGGGTCCAGGGTGCCGGCGTGCCCGACCTTGCGGGTGCCGGCCAGCCGACGGGTGCGTGCGACGACGTCGTGCGACGTCATGCCTGCGGGCTTGTCGACGACGACCAGGCCGACGGGCGCCTCGGTCACCGCTCGTCGTCGAGGTCGTCGTCCTCGTCGGCGTCGAGGTCGCGCGGCTTCTTGTACGGGTCGGTGTCGCCGGCGAACTGGGCGCTCACGCGCTGCGCGGCGACCTCCTCGTCGGCGGCACGGGCGGCTGCCAGCACCTCGTCGAGGTGGCGGGCGGTCTCGGGCAGCGCGTCGCGGATGAACTCCAGCGACGGGGCGTGCCGCATGCCCAGCTGCTTGGCCACCTCGGAGCGCAGGAGCCCCTTGGCGGACTCCAGCGCCGCCGCGCTGCCGACCGCCTCGCTCTCGTCGCCGAAGACGGTGTAGAAGATCGTCGCCTGCTGGCTGTCACCGGTGACCCGCACGTCGGTGATCGTCACGAACCCCAGTCGCGGGTCCTTGATCCGCCGCTCGAGCATCTCGGCCACGATCACCTGGATGCGGTCGGCGATCTTGCGGACACGGGGACTGGCCATCGTCTTCTCCATTCAGCAGGTGCACGGACCCCGCCCCCGACGTCCGGTGGTGGCCGGACGTGCGGGGGCGGGCGGCCGTGGTTGGGTCTGGCACCCGTGGAGCGAGGGACGAGCGGAACGGTTGGTAGGCCGCCCGCCCCCGCACGCGAGGCCAGGGTCGGACTCAGGCCCGCGGGATCTCGCGCATCTCGAACGACTCCACGACATCCCCGATCTGGATGTTCTGGTAGTTCCTGAGCACCAGACCGCACTCGAAGCCCTCACGGACCTCGGAGGCGTCGTCCTTCTCGCGGCGCAGCGAGGCGAGGTCGAGGTTGTCGGCCACGACCGCACCGTCGCGCAGGACCCGCACCTTGGCGTTGCGGCGGATGACACCGGAGGTGACCATGCAGCCCGCGATGTTGCCGGTCCGCGACGAGCGGAAGATCTCGCGGATCTCCGCCTGGCCGAGGGTCGACTCCTCGAACTCGGGCTTGAGCATGCCCTTGAGCGCCGCCTCGATCTCCTCGATCGCCTGGTAGATGACCGAGTAGTAGCGGATCTCCACACCCTCCTTGTCGGCCATCTGGCCCGCCTTGCCCTGGGGCCGGACGTTGAAGCCGATGATGATGGCGTCGGAGGCCGCGGCGAGGTCGACGTTGGTCTCGGTGATCGCACCGACGCCGCGGTCGATCACCCGGAGGCTGACCTCGTCGCCGACGTCGATCTGGGCCAGCGAGTCCTCGAGGGCCTCCACCGAGCCGGACACGTCGCCCTTGAGGATGAGGTTGAGCTCCTGGCTCTCCCCCTTCTCCATGGAGGCCATGAAGTCCTCGAGGGTACGACGCACGCGACGCTTGGCCTGCATGGCCGCCCGCTCGCGCGACTCGCGCTTCTCGGCGATCTGGCGGGCCATGCGGTCGTCGTCGACCACGATGAAGTTCTGGCCCGCACCGGGCACCGCACTCAGGCCCAGCACCATCGCCGGACGCGCCGGGTCGGCCGTGGCGAGCTCGTTGCCGTACTCGTCGAGCATCGCGCGGACGCGGCCGTGGGCCGGACCGGCGACGATCGAGTCACCCACGCGCAGCGTGCCGCGCTGGACCAGAACCGTGGCGACCGGACCGCGACCGCGGTCCAGGTGCGCCTCGACCACGAGGCCCTGGGCGTCCTGGTCGGGGTTGGCCCGCAGGTCCAGCGAGGCGTCGGCGGTGAGCACGACGGCCTCGAGGAGCCTGTCGAGGTTGAGCCCGGCCTTGGCCGAGACGTCGACGAACATCGAGTCGCCGCCGTACTCCTCGGGGATGAGGCCGTACTCGGTGAGCTGTCCGCGCACCTTCGTCGGGTCGGCGTCCTCCTTGTCGATCTTGTTGACCGCGACCACGATCGGCACACCGGCGGCCTTGGCGTGGTTGAGCGCCTCCACCGTCTGCGGCATGACGCCGTCGTCGGCGGCCACCACGAGGATCGCGATGTCGGTCGCCTGGGCACCACGGGCACGCATGGCGGTGAACGCCTCGTGACCGGGGGTGTCGATGAAGGTGATGCGGCGGTCCTCGCCGTCGACCTCGGTGTGCACCTGGTAGGCACCGATGTGCTGGGTGATGCCACCGGCCTCCTTGTCGACCACGTTGGCGTCACGCAGCGCGTCGAGGAGCTTGGTCTTTCCGTGGTCGACGTGACCCATGACGGTGACGACCGGCGGCCGGACGGCCAGGTCGGTCTCGTCGCCCTCGTCGGAGCCGAAGTCGATGTCGAAGGACTCGAGCAGCTCGCGGTCCTCGTCCTCCGGGGAGACGACCGCGACCACGTAGTTGAGCTCCTCGCCGAGCAGCTCGAACGTCTCGTCGTTGACCGACTCGGTCGCGGTCACCATCTCGCCGAGCGAGAACAGCATCTGCACCAGGGCGGCCGCGTCCACGCCGATCTTCTCGGCGAAGTCGGTCAGCGAGGAGCCGCGGGCCAGGCGCACGGTCTCGCCGTCGCCCTTGCGGACGCGCACGCCACCGATGGTCGGGGCCTGCATGGCCTCGAACTCCTGACGACGGGCGCGCTTGGACTTGCGTCCTCGACGCGACGGGCCGCCGGGGCGGCCGAAGGCACCCTGGGTCTGGCCACGCTGGCCGGGACGACCGCCACCGGGGCGACCGCCACCGCTGGGGCCGAAGCCGCCGGGACGGCCCGGGGCGCCGGCGCCCGCGGGAGCGCCGCGACCGGGAGCACCACCGGGGCCACCGCGACCCGGCGC
>NZ_CADCUP010000072.1:9353-9633 GCF_902805925.1 uncultured Nocardioides sp. | reverse complement strand
CCTGGGAGGACCGCGGCGAGAAGGGCTGGCGCCGCGTCGTCGCCTCGCCCGAGCCGCTGGAGGTCGTCGACGCCCCGGCCGTGCACGCCCTGGTCGAGGCGGGCTTCGTGGTGATCGCCAACGGCGGTGGCGGCATCCCCGTCGTGCGCCGCCACGACGGCACGCTCGCCGGCGTGGAGGCCGTCATCGACAAGGACCTCGGCGCGGCGCTGCTCGCCCGGTCCGTCACCGTCGACGTGCTCGTCGTCGCCACCGACGTGCCGAACGCGGTGCTCCGCTA
>NZ_CADCUP010000072.1:0-9343 GCF_902805925.1 uncultured Nocardioides sp. | reverse complement strand
CAAGGTCGACGCCGTCTGCCGCTTCGTCGAGGACGGCGGCGCCCGGGCCGTCATCACCGACCTCGACTCCATCGTCGCGGCGGTCACCGGTGAGGACACCGGCACCGTCGTCGTACCGAACCCGTAGCCGCAACCGAGAGGAACCCCATGCCCAGCGCCATCGAAGTCCGCAAGGTCCCGATCCACTCCGTCGCCGACGCCTCCGAGCTCGCGAGGCTCATCGACGACGGCGTGATGGCGGCCGACCGCGTCATCGCGATCATCGGCAAGACCGAGGGCAACGGCGGGGTGAACGACTACACGCGCATCATCTCGGACCGCGCGTTCCGCGAGGTGCTGGTCGAGAAGGGCGCGCCCGCCGAGGCGGTCAAGCAGGTCCCGATCGTGTGGTCAGGCGGCACCGACGGCGTGATCAGCCCGCACGCGACGATCTTCGCGACCACCGACGCGGAGCCGACCGACGATCCCCGCCTCACGGTCGGCTTCGCGATGAGCGAGCGGCTGCTCCCCGAGGACATCGGCCGCGTCGCCATGGTCACCAAGGTCGCCGACGCCGTGAAGGTCGCGATGGAGAAGGCCGGCATCACCGACGTCGCCGACGTGCACTACGTGCAGACCAAGACCCCGCTGCTCACCGTGCACACCATCCGCGACGCCAAGTCGCGCGGCAAGACGGTCTGGACCGAGCACACCCACGAGTCGATGGACCTCTCCAACGGCTGCACCGCGCTCGGCATCGCGGTCGCGCTCGGCGAGATCGAGATGCCGACCGACGAGGACGTCATGCACAACCGCGACCTCTACTCCGCCGTGGCCTCCTGCTCCTCCGGCGTCGAGCTCGACCAGGCCCAGGTCGTCGTGGTCGGCAACGCCACCGGTGTCGGCGGCCGCTACCGCGTCGGCCACTCGGTGATGGACGACGCCCTCGACCAGGACGGCATCTGGGAGGCGATCCGGTCTGCCGGCCTGGACCTGCCCGAGCGGCCGCGCACCGAGGACCTCGACGGCCGGCTCGTCAACGTCTTCCTCAAGTGCGAGGTGTCGCAGGACGGCCAGGTGCGCGGACGCCGCAACGCCATGCTCGACGACTCCGACGTCCACTGGCACCGCCAGATCAAGGCCGCCGTCGGTGGGGTGACCGCCGCGGTGACCGGGGACCCGGCCGTGTTCGTGTCGGTGTCCGCGGCCCACCAGGGCCCCGACGGCGGTGGACCGGTGGCCGCCATCGTCGACCTCGGCTGACCTCCCGCACCGCGCCGGGCAGACGTCCGGCGCGGTGTCGGTGGCGCGTGATTGGCTTGCGCCATGACCGCAGCGACCGCCCCCACGACGTACGCCCTCACCCGGCGCGACGTCGCTGCGGTGGTGCCCGCGCTCGACGTCGATCAGCAGCGCGTGGTCGACCACCCGGGCGGCCCCCTCCTGGTGCTCGCGGGGCCCGGCACGGGCAAGACGACCACGCTCGTCGAGGCGATCGTGCAGCGGGTCGAGCGCGGGGCCGACCCCGCCTCCGTGCTGGCGCTGACCTTCTCGCGCAAGGCGGCGGAGCAGCTGCGCGACCGGGTCACCGCCCGCCTCGGTCGCACCACCGCCACCACGATGAGCTCCACCTTCCACTCCTTCGCCTACGCGCTGGTGCGCCGCTACGCCCCGGCCGAGCTGTACGCCGCCCCGCTGCGCCTGCTGTCGGCGCCCGAGCAGGACGTCGTCCTCCAGGAGCTGCTGGCCGACACCCCCGAGGCGGTGCGCTGGCCCGAGGCGCTGCGGGCTGCGGTGGGCACCCGCGGCTTCGCCAAGGAGGTGCACGCGGTGCTGGCGCGCGCCCGGGAGCGCGGCCTGGACCCCGAGGACCTGGCGGCACTCGGCAGGGTCGAGCGCGTGCCGGCGCTCGAGGCGGCCGGGGCCTTCATGGCGCAGTACCTCGACAACCTCGGCGACCAGAGCGCCATCGACTACGCCGACCTCGTCGCCCGGGCCGTGGTGGAGGCCGAGCTCCACCGCGACGAGCTGCGCGCGCGGTTCGACGCGGTCTTCGTCGACGAGTACCAGGACACCGACCCCAGCCAGGTGCGGCTGCTGCGCGCGCTGGCCGGTGACGGCCGCGACCTCGTGGTGGTCGGCGACCCCGACCAGTCCATCTACGGCTTCCGCGGCGCCGACGTGCGCGGCATCCTCGACTTCCCGGCCGAGTTCCCGCAGGCCGACGGGTCACCGTCGCCGGTGGTCGCGCTGGGCACCACCCGCCGCTTCGGCTCCCGGCTGCTCCGCGCCTCCCGCTCGATCGCCGCCGGCATCGGCATCAGCGGAGCCATCCCCGCGTCGGCCTACGAGGCCTTCCGGCACCCCACGCCCGTCGTCCACGAGCTGGGGCCCGGCCGGGTCGAGGTGCTCACCTTCGACACCGCGCGCGCCGAGACCGAGCAGATCGCCGACCTGCTGCGCCGCGCCCACCTCGAGGACGGCGTCGCCTGGGACGACATGGCCGTGCTGGTGCGGTCGGGCCGGGCGATGATCCCGCCCCTCCGGCGCTCGCTGGGGGCCGCCGGGGTCCCCGTCGAGGTGGCCAGCGACGAGACCCCGCTGGTCCGTGAGCCGGCCGTGCTGCCGTTCCTCGACACGCTGCGTGCGGTGGTCGACGCCGACGTCGACGACCCCACCCACCCCGACTTCGTCGGCCCCGACCGCGTGCAGGCGCTGCTCACCTCGCCCATCGGCGGCCTCGACGCCACCGACCTGCGTGCCCTGGCCCGCCGGCTGCGCGAGCGCGACGACACCGGCGTGTCCTCGCGGGACCTGATGCGCCGGGCGGTGCTCGAGCCCGGCTTCCTCGACGGTCTCGACGGCTCCTCGGTCGACCGGGCCGTCCGGTTCGCCGGGGTCCTCGCCCGGGCCCGCGTCGCGCTGGAGGCCGGCGACACGGTGGAGGAGGTGCTCTGGGTGCTGTGGGAGGGCACCGACTGGGGTCGGCGGCTCCGGGCGACCACCCGAGCGGGAGGCCAGGCGGCGCGGCTCGCCCACCGCGACCTCGACGCCATCTGCGCCCTCTTCGAGACCGCGGCCCTCACCGAGGAGCGCAAGGGCCACACCTCCGTGGCGTCGTTCCTCGCCACGCTCGTGGAGCAGCAGATCCCGGCCGACACCCTCGCCGACCGGGGGGTGCGGGGCGAGGCCGTGCGGCTGCTCACCGCCCACCGGTCCAAGGGACTGGAGTGGCGTCTCGTGGTGGTCGCCCACGTCCAGGACGGCAGCTGGCCCGACCTGCGCCGCCGCGACTCGCTGCTGCAGGCCGACCGCATCAGCCGCGACGGGCTCCTGCCGCCGGTCACCACCCCGGCGATGCTCGCCGAGGAGCGTCGCCTGTTCTACGTCGCCAGCACCCGCGCCCGCCAGCGGCTCGTCGTCACCGCCGTCGCCTCCCCCGACGACGAGGGCGAGCAGCCCTCCCGCTTTCTCGACGAGCTGGGCGTCCAGCGTGTCCACCGGGTGGGCCGGCCCCAGCGTCCGCTCTCCCTGGCCGGGCTCGTGGCCGAGCTCCGGCGCACCCTCGCCGACCCGAGCCGGCCCGACTCCCTCCGCGACGCCGCCGCCCGGCGGCTGGCCGCCCTGGCGGCCGCCCAGGTCAACGGCCGGGCGGTGGCCCCGCACGCCGACCCGGCGACGTGGTGGGGGCTGCGTGGTCCCAGCCGCGCCGACCGCCCGGTGCGCCCGGGCGACGAGCCCCTGGTGCTGTCCGCCAGCGCGGTCGAGGGCCTGCTCACCTGCCCCGCGCAGTGGTTCCTGGCCCGCGAGGCCGGTGGGTCGGTCCCCAGCTCCGCCATGCAGGGCTTCGGCAACGTCGTGCACGCGCTCGCCGACCGCATCGCCAAGGACGAGCTCCCGGCCGGTCCTGCGGCGATGGAGGAGGTGATGCGGCTGGTCGACGACGTGTGGGGCCGCATGGACTTCCGCACCCCGTGGTCGGCCTCCCGCGAGCGCGCCGAGGTGGAGGCCGCGCTGACGCGCTTCGTCGCCTGGCATCAGCGCCCCGGCGCACGCACGCTGCTCTCGACCGAGGCGGAGATCAGTGCCGAGGTCAAGCTGCCGGACGGCCAGGTGGTGCGGTTGCACGGCTACGCCGACCGGCTCGAGCTCGATGACGACGGCCGCGTCGTGGTGGTCGACCTCAAGACCGGCAAGTACCCTCCCACCGCTCCGGAGGTCCTGGATCACCCGCAGCTCGGCGTCTACCAGCACGCGGTGGCCCACGGCGCCGCCGACGAGCTCGTGGGGCGGCCGGCCGAGCCCGGCGGGGCCCAGCTGGTGCAGCTCCGCAAGGGCGCCGAGCTCCCCAAGGAGCAGGTCCAGGGCCCGCAGCAGCCCGACGGTGAGGGAGTCACCCTCGTCGAGCGCCAGCTGATGCAGGTCGCCCGCACCGTGCGCCAGGAGGAGTTCGTGGTCAGGCCCGGCAAGCAGTGCGAGCGCTGCGCCTTCACCGCGCTCTGCCCCGACAAGACCTCCGGGTCGGTGCTCTCGTGACGGGCCGCGACCTCAGCACGCCCGAGCAGCTCCGCGACGTGATGGGCGCCGACTTCACCTTCAGCGCCCAGCAGTTCGCCGCGATCACCGCGCCCCTCGAGCCGGCAGTCGTCATCGCGGGCGCCGGGTCCGGCAAGACGGCCGTGATGGCCGCCCGCGTGGTCTGGCTGGTCGCCACCGGTCGGGTCCAGCCGCACGAGGTCCTCGGCCTCACCTTCACCACCAAGGCCACCGCCGAGCTGTCCCACCGCATCCGCGCCTCCCTGCGGGCGGCCGGCCTGCTCCCTCGGGCCGACCTCCGTGACCCCGACGCCGAGGAGGTGGAGGAGCCCACCGTCTCGACCTACCACTCCTACGCCGCCAACCTGCTCGTCGAGCACGGCCTGCGGATCGGCCACGAGCCCGACGCCCGGCTGATCGCCGACGCCTCGCGCTACCAGCTGGCCGCCCGGGCGGTCCAGCGTCACGCCGGCACCGTCGAGCACCTCAGCGACTCACCGGCCCACGTCGTCCAGTACCTCCTCTCGCTCGACGCCGAGATGAGCGAGCACCTCGTCGACCCGGCCGCCGTGCGGGCCCACGACACCACCGAGCGACCGCTGTTCGTGGACGGGATGGCGGCGGAGTCCCGCAGCACCTACCGGGCCCTCAACGAGAAGGCGGTCCTGGCCATCGACCGGCGGGCCGAGCTGCTCGACCTCGTCGCCGGCTACCGCGCGCTCAAGGCGCAGCTCGGCCTTCTCGACTTCTCCGACCAGATCGCGCTGGCGGCGCGGCTGGCGGAGCAGTGCCCCGAGGTGGGGCAGGCCGAGCGCAGCGCGTTCAAGGTGGTCCTGCTCGACGAGTACCAGGACACCTCCGTGGCCCAGGCGCTGATGCTGCGCCGGCTCTTCTCCGGCGCCGACGCCGGCTCGGGGCTCGGCCACCCGGTCACCGCCGTGGGCGACCCCAACCAGGCGATCTACGGCTGGCGCGGCGCGTCGGTCTCCAACATCCTCGACTTCGGCCGCGACTTCCCCGCCCGAGACGGCGCCCCCACGACGTACCCGCTCACCGTCAACCGCCGCTCCGACCGACGCATCCTCCACACCGCCAACCACCTCGCCGCCGACCTCTACGCCGCGCTGCCGCAGGTGCGGCCGCTGGAGCCCAAGCCGGGTGCGGCCGACGGGTCCGTCGCCGTGGCCCTGCACGCCACCTACGACGACGAGCTCGACTGGCTCGCCGACCAGGTCGTCGCCCACCACGCCGCGATGCCCACCCCCCGGTGGAACGAGATCGGGGTGCTGACCCGCAACAACTCCCACGCCGCCGACGTCTTCGACGCGCTCACCCGGCGGGAGGTGCCCGTCGAGATCGTCGGGCTCAAGGGGCTGCTCCGGCTTCCGGAGGTGGCCGAGGTGGTCGCGACGCTGAGCCTGGTCTCCGACGTCACCGACAACCCGTCGCTGCTCACGCTCCTGGCCGGGCCGCGATGGGCGATCGGGCCCCGCGACCTCGCACTGCTGGGCCGCCGGGCGCGCGACCTGGCAGGTGGGGGCCCGGCCCGCCGCGGCGAACGCCCGAGCGTGGCCGCCGAGCTCGTCACCGCGGTCGAGGGTGCCGACCCCACCGAGACGGCCGCTCTCGGTGATGCGCTCGACGACCCCGGCGACCTGCCGTACTCACCGCAGGCGCGCGAGCGGTTCGCCCTGCTCGCCGCCGAGCTCCGGCGGCTCCGGGCGGCTGGCAACGAGCCGATCCTCGACCTCGTGCGCCGGATCATCGACCTGACCGGCATCGACGTCGAGCTGGCGTCGTCGGTGAGCCCCGCGGCAGCAGCGCGGCGCGACAACCTCGACCTCTTCGTGCAGGCGGTGGCGGAGTTCCAGGCCGTCGACGGCCAGGTCACCCTCGCGGCGCTGATGGCGTGGCTGGAGGCCGAGGACAGCTTCGGCCAGGGGCTCGACGTCGCCACGCCGTCCGAGGCCGACTCCGTCAAGCTGCTCACGGTGCACCGCGCCAAGGGGCTGGAGTGGGACGTCGTCTTCCTGGTCGGCGTCACGGAGGACAAGTTCCCCACCAACCAGTCACGCAGCAGCTGGCTCACCGTCCCCTCGGTGATGCCCAACGTGCTCCGCGGTGACCACCGCGACCTGCCGAGGCTCGGCGGGCACACTCCCGAGGACATCAAGGCGTACGCCGCCGCGGCCAAGCAGCACGAGGCGACCGAGGAGCTCCGGCTCGGCTACGTCGCCTGGACGCGCGCGCGCCACGACCTCGTCGCGAGCGCCTGGTGCTGGCGCCCCTCGCTCAAGCGCGGCCTCGGCGCCTCGGCGTACCTCCGGGCGACCCGGGAGGCGGTCGCGAGCTGGGGCGAGGAGCCGCTCCTCTGGCAGCCGCCGGTCCTCAAGGACGACGTCAGCCCCTACGCCTCGCGCGACCCCGACCTGCCCTGGCCCATCTCCCACCACACAGCAGAGGTGGAGCGGCGGCTCGACGCCGCGCGCCGGATCGCCGAGGCGGAGGAGGCGCTCCGCGCCGGCGTGCCCGAGGAGCCGGTCGAGGACATCCTGGTCGCCGAGCAGGTCGCCCAGTGGGACGCCGAGCTGGCGCGGCTGCTCGAGGAGGCTCGGCGCGACCGCGCCGACACCATCGAGGTGGCGCTGCCGAGCAGCCTGTCGGCCACCGCCCTGGCGAGACTGCGTGAGGACCCCGAGCGGTTCGCCGCCGACCTCGCCCGGCCGATGCCTCGCAAGCCCTCGGCGTCGGCGCGGTTCGGCACCCGGTTCCACGCCTGGGTGGAGACGCGCTTCGGGCAGCAGGGGCTGATCGACCCCGACGAGCTGCCCGGTCGCCTCGACACCGGCATCGACGACGAGGACGACCTGGCCGAGCTGATCGCCAGCTTCGAGGCGGGCGAGTTCGCCGAGCGCCTGCCCTACGCCGTCGAGGCGCCGTTCGCGATCGTCCTCGACGGCCAGGTCGTCCGGGGCCGCATCGACGCCGTCTACGCCGAGGGTGACGGCTTCGTGCTCGTCGACTGGAAGACCAACCGCCACGAGTCGGCCGACCCGCTCCAGCTCGCCGTCTACCGCGTGGCGTGGGCCGAGCTGCACGGCCTCGACCACGAGCGGGTGCGGGCGGCGTTCCACTACGTGCGCAGCGGCCGCACCGTCGAGCCGACCGACCTGCCCGACCGGGCGGGGCTCGAGGCGCTGCTCAGGCCAGCGCAGCCGTGAGCGCGATGTCGACCATCGCGCCGAACGTCTGCTCCCGCTCCGCAGCCGTGGTCTCCTCACCGGTGACGATGTGGTCGGAGACCGTGCAGATGGCCAGTGCCCGCCGGCCGTGCTTCGCCGCGAGCGTGTAGAGCGCGCTCGCCTCCATCTCCACGGCCAGCACGCCGTGCTCGACCATCGGCGCCATCAGCTCGACGCGGGGTGAGTAGAACGAGTCGCTGGAGAAGATGAGCCCGACGTGCGGCTCCACGCCCTGCTCGACCGCCGCGTCGTACGCCGCCCGCAGCAGGCCGAAGTCGGCGACCGGCGCGTAGTCGTAGCCGTGGAACCGGTGGCGGTTCATCGACGAGTCGGTGCAGGCCGCCGAGGCGATGACGACGTCGCGCACGGCCAGCCTCTCGGTGAGCGCGCCGCACGAGCCCACGCGGACGACCGACTGCACGTCGTACTCCGCGAACAGCTCGGTGGCGTAGATCGCCAGCGACGGCTGCCCCATCCCGGAGCCCTGCACCGAGACGGGCTTCCCGTGCCAGGTCCCGGTGTAGCCCAGCATGCCGCGCACCTCGGTGTAGCAGCGCGCGTCGTCGAGGAACGTCTCGGCGATCCAGCGGGCACGCAGCGGGTCGCCGGGCATCAGGACGGTGGGGGCGATGTCGCCGGCGGCGGCGCCGATGTGGGTGCTCATGGACGTGGAAACTACCCAAGTACGGTGGCCGCGTGAGCACCCAGGACGCCGGCGATCGCAGCCGCAGCCTCCCGCACCTGGCCCTCTCGGCCCACGCGCACAACCGCGAGGGCCTGCACCGCACCGACGACGCCTGGCTGGAGGCCCGCTGGGGCGACCCGACCACCCGGGTGCTGGTGGTCGCCGGGACCCGCATCCGCCCCGTGGAGGGCGGTGTCGACTGGGTGTCGCCCGCCGAGGCGCCCGAGGGGATCCGGGTGCTGCTGGGGGAGCGGGACGGCGTCACGAGGTTCGCGCTGGTCTGCGACCCGGCCGACGCCCCCGGGGGAAAGGACGACTGGATCGCCCTCCGTGGCCTCTTCCCCTACCTCGGCGAGCGCGGGGAGGACGACGCACCCTGGCTCTTCCACGCCATCGGGCTGGCGGAGTGGCTGCAGGCGACGAGGTTCTGCCCGCGCTGCGGCGGCTCGCTGGAGCCGCGCCACGCCGGCCACGAGCTGCGGTGCACCTCGTGCGGCAAGCGGCAGTTCCCGCGCACCGACCCGGCGGTGATCATGGCCGTGACGCTCGGTGAGCCCGGATCCGCCGACGAGAGGATCCTGCTGGGCCGGCAGTCGGTGTGGCCCGCGGGCCGCTGGTCGACGCTGGCCGGCTTCGTGGAGCCGGGGGAGACCTTCGAGGACGCCGTACGCCGCGAGGTGATGGAGGAGGTCGGCACCCCCGTCGGCGAGGTGACCTACTTCGGCAACCAGCCGTGGCCGCTGCCGGCGAGCATCATGATCGGCTTCGTGGCACGGGCCACCAGCGACGTCATCGACGTGGACGGCGCGGAGATCGAGGAGGCCCGCTGGTTCACCCGCGACCAGCTGCGCGCCGACGCCGCGTCCGGGGCCGTCGTGGTCCCCCAGGGTGTGTCGATCTC
>NZ_CADCUP010000071.1 GCF_902805925.1 uncultured Nocardioides sp. | reverse complement strand
GAACTTCCTGAAGATTCCCATGCCGAGGAGGTACCCACCGACGCCGCACCCACACAGGCTGCGAGCATGAGCGGCATGGACATCGAGGCCGTACGCCGCTCGTTCCCGGCGCTCCAGCAGGGGCTCGCCCGGTTCGACGGGCCGGGCGGCTCGCTGGTGCCGACGCCGGTCATCGAGGCGGTGGCCGGCGCGCTGGCGGCCGGCATGTGCCAGCGCGGCGCCGTCACCGCTCCCGACCGGGTGACCGAGGAGACGACGACGCTAGCCCGGGCCGACGTGGCGCGGCTGCTCGGCGCCGACCCCGACGGGGTCGTCTTCGGCCGGTCGATGACGGCGCTGACCTTCGACCTCGCGCGCACGCTCTCCGCGGCGTGGGGCCCGGGCGACGAGGTGGTGGTGACCCGGCTCGACCACGACGCCGACATCCGGCCGTGGGTGACCGCCGCCGAGCGCGTGGGCGCGACGGTCCGCTGGCTGGGCTTCGACCCGGCCACCGCCGAGCTCGACGACGTGGGACCGCTGCTCACCGACCGCACCCGCCTGGTCGCGCTGACGGCGGCGTCCAACCTGTTCGGCACCCGCCCGGACGTGCCCGCGGTGGTGCGGTCCGCGCACGACGCAGGGGCGCTCGTCTTCGTCGACGCCGTGCACCTGGTGCCGCACGCCCCGGTCGACCTCGCCGCGCTGGGCGCCGACTTCCTGGCCTGCTCGCCGTACAAGTTCTTCGGCCCCCACCTCGGGGTGCTGGCCGCCGCTCCCGGCCTGCTGGAGACGCTCCACCCCGACAAGCTGCTGCCCTCCAGCGACGCCGTGCCGGAGCGGTTCGAGCTCGGCACGCTGCCCTACGAGCTGCTGGCCGGGGTGAGCGCGGCGGTGGGCTTCATCGAGTCCCTGCCCGGCGCCATGGCCGAGGTCGAGGAGCACGAGGACCGGCTCGTGCGCCGCCTCCTCGACGGTCTCGACACGCTGCCCGGCATCACGGTGCACGGCCGGCCGGCGCGCCGTACGCCCACGGTGCTGCTCACCGTGGACGGCGTCGAGCCCGCCGAGGCCAGCCGCCGCCTGGCCGCCGACGGCGTGGTGGCGCCGGCGGGGAGCTTCTACGCGGTCGAGGCCTGCCGGCACGCCGGGCTCGGTGACGCCGGCGGCGTCCGGGTCGGACTGTCGGCCTACACCGACGACGCGGACGTCGACCGGCTTCTCGCCGCGCTCGCCTCCGTCACACTGGTGGCATGACCACGCCACGCCCCGTCGACACCTGGCTCATCGACATGGACGGCGTGCTCGTCCACGAGGAGACGCCGATCCCCGGTGCGCCGGAGTTCGTCGAGGCGCTGAAGTCCTCGGGCCTCTCGTTCCTGGTGCTCACCAACAACTCCATCTTCACCCCGCGCGACCTGCGTGCCCGGCTGCTGGGCAGCGGCATCGACGTGCCGGAGAAAGCCATCTGGACCTCCGCGCTGGCCACCGCCCAGTTCCTCGACGACCAGCGGCCGGGCGGCACGGCGTACGTCGTGGGCGAGGCGGGCATGACGACCGCGCTCCACGAGATCGGCTACGTGATGACCGACCGCGACCCCGACTACGTCATCCTGGGCGAGACCCGCACCTACTCCTTCGAGGCGATCACCAAGGCCATCCGGCTCATCGAGAACGGCGCCCGCTTCCTCGCCACGAACCCCGACCCCAGCGGTCCCAGCCCGCAGGGCACGCTGCCGGCCACCGGGTCGGTGGCGGCGCTGGTGACCACGGCGACCGGCCGGCAGCCGTACTACATCGGCAAGCCGAACCCGCTGATGATGCGCAGCGCGCTGAACCAGCTGGAGGCGCACTCGGAGGCCACCGTGATGGTCGGCGACCGGATGGACACCGACGTGGTCAGCGGCCTGGAGGCGGGGCTCCGCACGATCCTGGTGCTGAGCGGCTCGACGGCGAAGGACCAGGTCGGCAGGTTCCCCTACCGGCCGACGCTGGTCATCGACTCCATCGCCGACATCGGCGACCTCCAGGTCGACTGGGGCTAGGCGGACGCACACCGGTCGGGCCCGAGGGCCCGGCCGGTGGGTGCTACGCCGGGCGGTGGTGGGTTGCGAGCTCAGCTCAGCCGTTGAAGGACGGCTGCGACTGCGGGTTGAACTGGTCCATCCTCACGCTCTTGGCGACGTTCGTGCGGGCGTCGGTCAGCTTCAGCACGTCGAGACCCTTCTGGATGTCGCTGGAGAAGATGTGGCCGTTGTACCAGTACGCCGACCACGAGCCGCCCAGCACGAGCCGATCGGCCGACAGCGCGCCCCGGTCGAACCACGCGAGCTCGGTGGGGTTGGCGGAGTCGGTGAAGTCGAACACCGAGATGCCGCCCTGGTACCACGCCTGGACCATCACGTCGCGGCCCTTGACCAAGATCAGCGAGCCGTTGTGGGCCACGCAGTTTCCGGTGTTGGCCTGGGTCCGCGGGATCTTGTCGTAGCTGCGGAGCCGCCTTGGCAGCGCTCGCGCTCCTCGTCGTGCTCGGCGCCGGCCTGAGCGGCTGCTCGGACGGCGACGCGGGTGCGGCCGAGACGGCCACCGCCGTGCCCGAGCAGCCCGAGTCGGGGTTCAACCACTCCGACATCGCCTTCATGCAGATGATGGTCCCGCACCATGCCCAGGCACTGGAGATGGCCGAGCTGGCATCCGAGCGCGCGGTCGACCGCGGCGTACGGCGCATCGCGGCGCGCGTCCGGGCCGCCCAGGGCCCGTAGATCGTGATGATGTCGACGTGGCTCGCCGACCGGAGCCTCGACGTCCCGCAGCGCGACGACGACCCGCGCGCTTCGACCGGCTGTTCTCCGGGCGATGATCGATCACGACCGTGGCGCCCTCGACATGGCGACGACCGCGGGGACGTCGGGGTAAGAACGTCACCGTCGCCGAGCTGGCCGGCGACATCGGCGCCACCCAGCTCGCCGAGATCTCAAGGATGCAGGACCTGCTCGGCTGAGCCGGCCCCGTCCGGTCCCGCCCTCGGGGCGTGCCTGGGCCGGGCACCGAGCCGCGAGTAGGTTCTGCGCAGGAGCCCGCGGAGCGAAGGAGGTCACATGCCCCACGACACCTACGACTACGTCGTCGTCGGCGCCGGGAGCGCAGGGGCGGTGCTCGCCGCGCGGCTCACCGACGACCCCGGGACGACGGTGCTGCTGCTGGAGGCCGGCGGGGAGGCGGACGCCGACGAGGTGATGATGCCGGCGGCGTTCCCGGCCCTGTTCAAGACGAGGTGGGACTGGAACTACACCACCACCGAGCAGAAGCAGCTGCACGGGCGGCGCGCCTACTGGCCGCGGATGAAGGCGCTGGGCGGCTGCTCCTCGATGAACGCGATGATCTACATGCGCGGCAACCGCGCCGACTACGACTCCTGGCGCGACCAGCACGGCGCCACCGGCTGGGGCTTCCGCGACGTGCTGCCGTACTTCATCCGGTCCGAGCGCAACACCCGGCTCGGGGAGCCGCTGCACGGCCGCTCGGGCCCCGTGCACGTCGAGGACCGCGTCTACACCCACGAGCTGTCCCACCTCTTCGTCGAGAGTGCCGTCAGCGCCGGCCACCAGCGGACCGACGACTTCAACGGCACCGAGCAGGAGGGCGCCGGCCTCTACCAGGTCACCTGCCGCCGGGGCCGGCGCTGGTCGACCAACGAGGCCTATCTCAAGCCGGTGCGCCACCGCGACAACCTCACCGTCACCACGGGCGCCCTCGCCTCCCGCATCGAGCTCGCCGGCGACCGGGCGACCGGCGTCACCTTCCGGCAGGCCGGCGCCGAGCACACCGTGAACGCCACCCGCGAGGTGCTGGTCTGCGGCGGCGCGGTCAACAGCCCGCAGCTCCTGCTGCTCTCGGGCATCGGTCCGGCGGCCCACCTGCGCGAGGTAGGCGTCACGACCAGGGTCGAGCTGACCGGGGTGGGCGCCAACCTGCAGGACCACCCCGCGGTCCCGCTGCTCTGGTACACCCGCGGCACCACCGACCTCGCCCAGCTCAGCAACCTCGGCAGCCTGGTGAAGTGGAAGACGCGCGGCACGGGCCCGCTGGCCTCCAACGTCGGCGAGGCCGGCGCCTTCCTCGCCAGCCGCGACGGGCTCCCGGCGCCCGACATCCAGGTCCACGCGGCGCCGTCCGGCTTCTACGACAACGGGCTGCACGAGCCGACCAGCCGGATGTTCACCGCCGCCACCACGCTGGTCTCGGTGCAGAGCCGCGGGTCGGTGCGGCTGCGCTCGACCGACCCCTCCTGGCACCCCGCCATCGACGCGGCGTACCTGGAGGACCAGACCGACCTCGACGCCTTGCTCGCCGGCGTCCGGCTCACGTGGGAGGTCGTCACGCAGGGCGCGCTGGCCGCCCACCTGGACCGGCCGTGGAACCTGCCCGAGGACCCGTCCGACGAGGAGCTGCTCGAGCACGTCCGCACCTGGGCGCAGACGCTCTACCACCCCGTGGCGACCTGTGCGATGGGCACCGGTGAGGACGCCGTGGTCGACCCCCGGCTGCGCGTGCGGGGAGTCGACGGCCTGCGCGTGGTGGACGCCTCCGTCATGCCCGCCGTGCCACGCGGCAACACCAACGCCCCGACCATCATGATCGCCGAGAAGGCAGCCGACGAGATCAGGAGCACGCGATGACCACCCTCGAGGACCGCCCCACCAACGGCACGACCTTCGAGTCGCTCAGCCCCGTCACCGGCGACGTGGTGGGCACCCACCCGGTGCACGGCGCCGAGGAGGTGGAGGCCGCGGTGGCCCGGGCCCGCGAGGCCGCCGCCTGGTGGTCCGCCCTGTCGTACGCCGAGCGCGCGACGCACCTGCGCCTCTGGAAGGGGGTCATCACGCGGCGCCTCGCGCAGCTGGCCGACCTGATGCACCAGGAGACCGGCAAACCGCACGGCGACGCCGCGCTCGAGGCGGCGCTGGCCATCGACCACCTCGCCTGGGCCGGCGGCCACGCGGAGAAGGTGCTGAGGCGCCGCCGCGTGCCGTCGGGGCTGCTGATGGCCAACCAGGCGGCGTCGGTGGAGTACCGCCCGCTCGGCGTCGTCGGGGTGATCGGACCGTGGAACTACCCCGTCTTCACCCCGATGGGATCGATCGCCTACGCGCTCGCGGCGGGCAACGCGGTGGTGTTCAAGCCCAGCGAGTACACCCCCGGCGTCGGGGAGTGGCTGGCCCGCACCTTCCAGGAGACTGTCGGCCGGCCCGTGCTCCAGGTCGTGACGGGCTTCGGCGACACCGGTGCGGCGCTGTGCCGGGCGGGCGTCGACAAGGTCGCGTTCACCGGGTCGACCACGACGGGCAAGCGGGTGATGGCCGCCTGCGCCGAGAACCTCGTGCCGGTGGTGATCGAGGCGGGCGGGAAGGACGCCGTCATCGTCGACGCGGACGCCGACATCGACGCCGCCGCCGATGCCACCCTGTGGGGCGCCTGCTCCAACGCCGGCCAGACCTGCACCGGCGTCGAGCGCGTCTACGTCCACGACCAGGTGTACGACGCGTTCCTGGCCGCGCTCACCGAGAAGGCGCGCGGCCTCCACGCCGACGGCAGCCCCGGCTCGCCGATCGGGCCGATCACCATGCCGCGGCAGCTGGACGTCATCCGCAGCCACATCCAGGACGCGCTCGACCGCGGCGGCCGGGCGGTCGTGGGCGGGGCCGGGGCGGTGGGGGAGCGCTACGTGCAGCCCACGATCCTCGTCGACGTGCCCGAGGACTCCCTGGCGGTGCAGGAGGAGACGTTCGGCCCGACGGTCACGGTGTCGCGGGTCCGCGACATGGACGAGGCCGTCGAGCGGACCAACGCCACCCGCTACGGCCTGGGCTCGACGGTGTTCGCCGGGGCCCGGGGCATGGAGATCGCCGAGCGGATCCGGTCGGGCATGACCGCGATCAACGGCGTCATCTCCTTCGCCGCGATCCCCTCGCTGCCCTTCGGGGGCGTCGGCGACTCCGGCTTCGGCCGCATCCACGGCCCCGACGGCCTCCGCGAGTTCACCTATCCCAAGGCCATCGCGCGCCAGCGGTTCAAGCCGGTGATGGCGCTGACGTCGTTCACGCGCACCGAGAAGGCCGACCAGCAGCTGGCCACGATCATGAAGCTCCTGCACGGCGGCGGCACGACGATCCCCGCGCGCAGGCGCCGGGTGCGGTAGACGCTCCCGCGAGCAGCTAGGTCGCGATGTCGGGCGTCGCGCCGGTGTCGGACCGTGCGGCGACGCGGGCCCGGCTCTCGGCGCGGCGCTCGACGAAGCGAGCCGCCTGCTCGTCGAGCTGGACCAGGAACGCCGCGAGCTCCTCACGCGCCTTCTCGCCCTCGGGCCCGACGTCGGTGCGCTCGAAGACCTTCCAGTGCCGCAGCACCGGCATCAGCACCTCGTCGTGGTGGAGCCGCAGGTCGTAGACGCCGGCCTTGGCGATGACCATCGAGCTGCGCCGGAAGCCGGCCATCGTGGCGCCGGGCATCTCGAAGCCGATCACCTCGTCGGCGATCGCGCGCATCGTGTCGTCGGGCGCGATGTCGAGGGCGGCGGCCGCGACGTTGCGGTAGAAGACCATGTGCAGGTTCTCGTCCTTGGAGATGCGGGCGAGCAGCGCGTCCGCGACCGGGTCGTGGGTGACCTTGCCGGTGTTGCGGTGGGAGACCCGGGTGGCGAGCTCCTGGAACGACACGTAGGCCACCGCCTCCAACGGCGTCTTGTCGCCCGAGTCGTAGCCCGAGGTCATGTAGTCCATCCGCGCTCGCTCGAGCTCGACCGGGTCCACGCCGCGGGTCACCACGAGGTAGTCGCGCAGCGCCACGCCGTGCCGGTTCTCCTCCGCCGTCCACCGCCCGACCCAGGTGCCCCAGGCGCCGTCCCGGCCGAAGCGGGTGGCGATCTCCCGGTGGTACGACGGCAGGTTGTCCTCGGTGAGCAGGTTGGTGATCATCGCGGCCTTGGCCGTCTCGGAGAGGCGCGACTGCTCCGGGGCCCAGTCCTCCCCGCCGAGGGCCGCGAAGTCGCGGCCCTCGCTCCACGGCACGTAGTCGTGCGGGTGCCACTCCTGGGCGAGCCCCAGGTGCCGGTCGAGGTTGTCGGCCACGACGGGCTCGAGCTCCTCCAGCAGGTGCGGTGAGCCGGTCACGTCGTCTCCCTCGGTCGGCTGCACCGACCCTACGCCTGTCGCTCGTGGTGGGTAGGTTGCCGGGATGGTGCCGTCCCGCCCCGCCTTCGTCCTCCACGACCACCGCCGGCCGAGCCCGCACTTCGACCTGCGCCTCGAGGAGGACGGCGTGCTGCGCTCGTGGGCGGTGCCCAGGGGCCTGCCGACCAGCAGCCGCGAGGACCGGCTCGCCATCGCGGTCGGCGACCACGACCTCGACCACCTGACGTACGAGGACGAGCACAAGTCCATCGCCGACATCGGCTGGTGGGAGGACCTCGGCCGCACCCCCAAGCGCCGGCTGCTGGTGCTGCACGGCCGCGAGGCGTCCGTGCGCTACGCCCTGATCGACACCGGGCGCGACTGGCTGGTGCACCGGACGAAGGACCAGCCGGCCCCCTGAACGCCCCACTCCTCGCGGCCGCGCCGCCGGGACGTCATGCGAGGCGTGGACCCGTTGCCACGGTCCGCATGACGTCCGTACCTGTGTAGGAGGACGGCATCGTCGTCCAGCGGCTGCTGGACCCGGATCCCCGGCCGCACGTCGAGCTCCAGCCGGCGCAGCCGGCGCCCGGCGAGCCGACGTCGGGAGCCGCCCGGGCCGCCTGCCTGCCATGCTCGGTGCATGCCCGACGCGCAGTTCTCCGTGGCTCGCCTCGCCGACGTCTACGACCCGCTCGACCCCGACCGCAGCGACCTCGACGCCTACGCCGCGATGGTCCGGGAGCACGGCGCGCGCTCGGTGCTCGACGTCGGGTGCGGCACCGGCACGTTCGCCTGCCTCCTCGCGCAGCGGGGGACCGAGGTGACCGGGGTCGACCCCGCGGGGGCGTCCCTCGACGTCGCCCGTCGCAAGCCCGGCGCCGAGCGGGTCGCGTGGGTGCACGGCGACGCCACCGCGCTGCCGCCGGACCTGGAGGTCGACCTCGCGGTGATGACCGCCAACGTGGCGCAGGTCTTCCTCACCGACGAGGCGTGGGCCGAGACGCTGCGGTGCGTCCACGCCGCGCTCCGCCCGGGCGGCCTGCTGGTGTTCGAGACACGGGTCCCGGCCCGCCAGGGGTGGGAGGACTGGGTGCCGGAGCGCAGCCGGTCGGTCGCCGACATCGACGGCGTCGGCCGGGTCGAGACGTGGCACGAGCTGCTCCGCGTCGACCTGCCGTATGTCACCTTCCGCGCCAATGTCCTCTTCCGCAGCGACGGCGCCCTGCTCACCTCCGAGTCGACGTTGCGCTTCCGCGAGCGGGCGGAGCTGGAGGAGTCGCTCGGCTCCGCCGGATTCGTGGTCGAGGAGGTCCGCGACGCGCCCGACCGGCCGGGCCGGGAGTGGGTGTTCGTGGCCCGTCGCGGCGCCCCTACGCTCGCGCCATGACGGCCGAGTGGGACCAGCACGTCGCGGTGACCGCGCGCGGCGACGGGGCGTACGACGCCGTGCTGACCGACGGCTGGGTGGTCGGCGGCGGCGTCAACGGCGGCTACCTGCTGGCGATCATCGGCAACGCCGTCAGCCACGAGCTGCCCGACAAGCCGGACCCGATCGCCGTCAGCGCCTACTACCTCTCCGCCACCGAGCCGGGGCCGGCGACCGTGCAGGTCCGGGTGCTGCGGGAGGGCGGCTCGGTGGCCACCGTGGCCGCCGACCTGTCGCAGGGCGGCGATCCGAGGATCACCGCGCTGGCGACGTACGGACGGCTGGACGGGCTGCCCGACGATGTGCGCACCACCGCGGAGCAGCTCGTTCTCCCACCGCGGAAGCAGTGCGTCCCCAACACGATGGCGCCGGAGTCGCTGCGGAGGGTCGCACCGCTCATGGACCGCTTCGAGATGCTCTTCGACCCGGCCTGCGTCGGGTGGACGACGGGGGAGCCCAGCGGCAGCGGCGTCCTCCAGGCGTGGTTCCGCCTCAAGGGGGAGCGCGACCCCGACCCGGTGCAGCTGCTCATGGTCTGCGACGCGCTGCCCCCGGTGACCTTCGACCTCGGGCTGCCCGGCTGGGCTCCGACCCTGGAGCTGACCGTGCACGTGCGCGGCGTCCCCGCACCCGGCTGGCTCGCCGTGCGGCACGCGACGCGCAACATCGCCGGCGGCATGTTCGAGGAGGACTGCGAGGTCTGGGACTCCGCGGGGCGGCTGGTCGCGCAGTCGCGGCAGCTGGCTCGGCTGCCGCGGCCCTGACGGTTCATCATGGTATGTAGGCGAACCACTAGTTCCCATGGCGTGCACACCGTGGGAGCTGCAACTTCGGCGACATACCATGATGAACCAGGGGCGACGAGCGGGGCCGACTCAGTCGAACCAGCTGCGCCGCATCGAGAACACCCACCGGCGCCGCGGGTGCTCGGTCACCGACCAGAGCTCGTCGGTCGAGGGCCAGTAGGCGATGTCCTCGGGGCCCATCGGGGTGGCGAACCGCCGCTCCCGCAGCCGCCCCGGCTGGCCGACGTACACCGAGCCGGACGCCCACGGCCCCCT
>NZ_CADCUP010000070.1 GCF_902805925.1 uncultured Nocardioides sp. | reverse complement strand
CGGCCAGCAGCTGGGTCACCCCCAGCGCGACGGCGACGGTGACGGGCAGGGCCAGCCAGGGCGCGACGCCCGCGGCCGACCCCAGCGTCGCGACCAGCGCCGCGACGACCACGCTGGCGGCGACGAGCAGGCCGAGCTTGACCTTGATGGAGGTGACGCGCAGCAGTGGCTCGGCCGTCACCGGGCCTCCAGGGCGTAGCCGACGCCGTGCACGGTGCGCACCCGGCCCGCGCCGACCTTGGCCCGCAGCGCCTTCACGTGGCTGTCCACGGTGCGAGTGCCGGAGGCGTCGGGCCAGTCCCACACCTGCGAGAGGAGGCGCTCGCGGGTCAGCACGTGTCCGGGCTCGGAGGCCAGGCAGACGAGCAGGTCGAACTCGGTGGGCGTCAGGTGCACCTCGGCCGCACCGACACGCACCCGGCGGGGGCCGGTCTCCACGACCAGGTCCCCCACGGTCAGCACGCCGGCCGGCAGGGCCGCGAGCACGCCGGCCCGCTCCACGCGCCGGAGCAGGGCGCCGACGCGGGCCACGAGCTCCTTCATCCGGAACGGCTTGGTGAGGTAGTCGTCGGCACCGACCGCCAGGCCGGCCAGTATGTCGGCCTCGTCGTCGCGCGCGGTGAGCATCAGCACCGGCACCGGACGCGTGGCCTGGACCCGGCGGCAGACCTCCAGGCCGTCGAAGCCCGGCAGCATCACGTCGAGCACGACGACCTCGGGCAGCCCGTCGGTGGCGGCCGCCACGGCCCCCGGACCGTCCCAGGCCTGGGCCACGTCGTACCCCTCGGCAACCAGGCGACGGGTCACCGCGTCGTTGATGACGGGGTCGTCCTCGACCACCAGGACACGGCGACGGACGCTGCCGGCTGGTCCGGGCACGCTGGGTCGGCTCACGGGGCGAGCCTAGGAGCGCCGGCGCGCGGAGGCCGGGGTCGACGCGTGAAGGTTGTGTGCAGATCAGCCCCGTCGGTCCTCGCCGGGCCAGGTGACGCTGATGCGCGCGCCCCCTCCCGTCGCCGCGCCGATGCTCACGTGGCCGCCGTGGGCCCGGGTCAGGCCGCCCACGATGTAGAGGCCGAGCCCGGAGCCCCCGCTGCTGCCCTCGGTCCAGAACTTGGTGAAGACCCGGCGGCGCAGCTGCTCGGGGATGCCCTCGCCCTCGTCGGAGACCACCAGCTCGATGCCGGGGAACTCCCCGCCGGGCGGCAGCGGCAGCAGCTCGACGGTGACCGTGCCCTCACCGTGGCGCACCGCGTTCTCGATGAGGTTGGTGACCACCTGGGTGAGCTTGTCCGGATCGGCGAAGACCGCCGGAAGGGCGTCGGCCGCCGACAGCTCGATCGGCCGCGCCGTGCCGGCCCGCACCGAGTCGACCGCGCGCTGCACCAGCACCGCCGCGTCGCACTCACGGGGATAGAGGCTGAGGCGACCGGTGTCGATGCGGGCCACGTCCAGGAGCTCGGCGATGAGCCGGGCCAGCCGGTCGGCGTCGGCGTTGACGGTGGTCAGCATCAGCTTCTTCTGCTCGTCGCTGAGCTTGTCCCACCGGTTCAGCATCGCCTGCACGAAGCCCTTGACCCCGGTCAGCGGTGAGCGGAGCTCGTGGGCGACCGTGGCGACGAGGTCGGAGCGCTCCCGGTCGAGGCGGGCCCGTCCGCGGCCGTTGCGCAGGCTGATCACCACCAGGTCCACCGGCGAGGAGGCGTCGCGGCGGTGCAGCTTGGCGTTGACCAGCACCTCGAGCCCGCTCGACAGCAGCCACGACTGCTCGGGCACACCGGTGCGGGTGCGCAGACCGTCGTACGGGCAGTTCTCCGACACCCAGTCGCGGCCGTCCTGGTCGACCAGGGTCAGCACCTCGCGCAGCGGCCGGCCGACCAGCTCCTGGATCGAGCGGCCGAGGAAGTCGGCCGCCATGCGGTTGGCCGTCACCACGGTGCCCATGCCGTCAGCCATCACCAGCCCGTCGGGCAGGAGGTCGAGTGTCGCGTGGGCGGTCGTGTGCACGAACGCGAATGTAGCCGCTTGAATGACCCGCATGACGGAGATCGCGCACCGGTGGCCGCTGGCGGGGCAGGACGGGCTCCGCGACCAGCTGCTCGAGGCGTACGCCGACGCGGGGCGTGGCTACCACGGGCTGCGGCACCTGGCCGAGGTCCTGGAGCGCCTCGACGAGCTGGCGCTGGCCGGCGCGACGTTCGACCGGGAGCCGGTGCTGGTCGCGGCGTGGTTCCACGACGCGGTGCACGCCGGGGCCGCCGACGACGAGGAGCTCTCCGCGCAGTGGGCTGAGCGCGCGCTGCCCGACACCGTCGACGTCGCCGAGGTGGCCCGGCTGGTGCGGATGACCGCCGCGCACCGCCCCGCCGCCGAGGACGCCAACGGCGGCGCGCTGTCCGACGCCGACCTCGCGATCCTCGCGGCGCCGTCCGAGCGCTACCAGGAGTACGTCGCCACCGTGCGGAGCGAGTACGCCCACGTGCCCGACGAGGACTTCGCGGCCGGTCGCGCCGCGGTGCTGGCCGACCTGCTGGCCAAGACGACGCTGTTCCACACCGCGGCGGCGCGGGAGCGCTGGGAGGAGGCGGCTCGCGCCAACGTCGCGGCCGAGCTGGCCCGCCTCAGGCCCCCGTCGGCTTCGGGCGGCGCAGGCCGGCCCGGCGCAGCGCGCTGACCAGCTCCCGTGAGGTCACCGGCCGGGCCCCCGCGGCGACCAGGGCGTCGTGGTGCTCCGCGGGAACGTCGTAGTGGTCGCGGTCGAAGCCGCGGGCCGGGAGGCCGTGGGCGGCCGCGAACGCGTGCAGCTCCTCGAAGGAGACGTCGCTGGCCAGGTGCGACCACAGCCGACCACGCCACGGCACCGCAGGCGGGTCGATGAGGATCATGGGCGGTGCGCGCGGGCGGAGGCGTAGAGGCAGACCGCCGCGGCGGTCGAGAGGTTGAGGCTCTCGGCCCGGCCGTGGATCGGGATGGCGACCCGGTGGTCGGCCAGGTCGGCCAGCTCGGGAGCGAGCCCGTGCGCCTCGTTGCCGAACAGCCAGGCCGTCGGACCGGACAGGTCGGCGTCGAACAGGTCGAGCTCGCCGGCGCCGTCGGCGGCCAGCACCGTCAGGCCGGCGGACCGGGCCGCCGCCACCGCGGCCGCGGGATCGGGGGCGACCGCCACCGGCAGGTGGAACAGGCTGCCGACCGTGGCGCGCACGGTCTTGGGGTTGTAGGGGTCGACCGAGGTGCCGGCGAGCACGACCGCGTCGGCGCCCGCGGCGTCGGCGGTGCGGACGACGGTGCCGGCGTTGCCGGGGTCGCGCACGTCGGCGCACACCGCCCACAGGCGAGCCGGGCCGGCCAGCGAGCCGAGCGGCACGTCGAGGAAGCGGCACACCGCGACGACCCCGGCCGGGCTCACCGAGTCCGACAGCCCGTCCATCGCCCGGGCCTCGACCAGGGTCACCCCACCGGCGGCGGCCAGCAGGTCGGCGTACGGCTCGAGGGCGTCGGTGGTGGCGAAGACCTCGACGACGCAGCCCTCGACCGACAGGGCGCCCTCCACGGCCCTGGGCCCGTCGGCGAGGAAGAGCCGCTGCCCGGCGCGCTCGGCGCGCCGGGCCAGCTTGCGGGCCGCCTTGACCCGCGCGTTCGAGGCAGCGAGCGGCGGCCGGGCTCCCTCAGGCGACACGCGTCCGCGGCGCCGTCTGGGCGGTCAGGCCGGGCTCGCGCTCCACGACGTCGCCCAGGGCGTCGTCGATCGCCGTCATGACCTCGGGCTCGAGCACCACGCCGGCCGCCTTGACGTTCTCGCCGACCTGCTCGGGGCGGGAGGCGCCGATCAGGGCCGCGGCCACGTTGTCGTTCTGCAGGACCCACGCGATGGCCAGCTGGGCCATGGTGAGGCCGGCCTCCTCCGCGACCGGCGCCAGCTTCTGCACCCGGGTGAGCACGTCGTCGTTCATGAAGCGCTTGACCATGTCGGCCCCGCCCTTCTCGTCGGTGGCCCGCGAGCCGGCGGGCGGCTGCTCGCCCGGCTTGTACTTGCCGGTCAGCACGCCCTGCGCGATGGGGCTCCACACGATCTGGGAGACGCCGAGCTCACGCGAGGTCGGCACCACCTCGTCCTCGATGACCCGCCACAGCATGGAGTACTGCGGCTGGCTCGAGATCAGCTGGAAGCCGAGCTCCTTGCTGAGCGCGTGACCGGCGCGGAGCTGGTCGGCGGTCCACTCGCTGACCCCGATGTAGAGCGCCTTGCCCTGGCGTACGACGTCGGCGAAGGCCTGCATCGTCTCCTCGAGCGGCGTCTCGGTGTCGTAGCGGTGCGCCTGGTAGAGGTCGACGTGGTCGGTCTGCAGCCGCGACAGGGAGCCGTCGATCGACTCCAGGATGTGCTTGCGGGACAGGCCGGTGTCGTTCTTGCCGCCCGGGCCGGTCGGGAAGTAGACCTTGGTGAAGATCTCCAGGCTCTCCCGGCGCTCACCCTTGAGCGCCTCGCCCAGCACGGTCTCCGCCGCGGTGTTGGCGTAGACGTCGGCGGTGTCGAAGGTGGAGACGCCGGCGTCGAGCGCCGCGCGCACGCACTGCGTGGCCACGTCGTTCTCGACCTGTGACCCGTGGGTCAGCCAGTTGCCGTAGGTGATCTCGGAGATCTTGAGCCCGCTGTTGCCGAGGTATCGGAAGTCCATGTCCCCGACCTTAGCCACGGCCCGGCACGCGCCTCGCCCCCGGCACCGTGCGGTGCCGGGGGCGAGGAGAGACCTACGGGGTGGTGCGTGCGCTCAGACGGCGGCCTCGGCCCGGGGGGCGTTGACGTCGTCGGGCAGGGCGGCCCTGGCCGCCTCGACGAGGGCGTTGAACGCGGCGACGTCGTTGACGGCGAGCTCGGCCAGGATCTTGCGGTCGACCTCGATGCCGGCGAGGTTCAGGCCCTGGATGAAGCGGTTGTAGGTCATCCCCTGCGCACGGGCGGCGGCGTTGATCCGCTGGATCCACAGCTTGCGGAAGTTGCCCTTGTTCTTGCGGCGGTCGTTGTAGCTGTAGACCAGCGAGTGGGTGACCTGCTCCTTGGCCTTGCGGTACAGGCGCGAACGCTGACCGCGGTAGCCGGCGGCCCGCTCGAGGACGACCCGGCGCTTCTTGTGGGCGTTGACCGCCCGCTTGACGCGTGCCATTTCTTACTCCTTGCTCAAAAGCTCGTGGGGGTGCGTGGGCCGAGGGTCCGAGGACTCAGATGCCCAGCATCTTCTTGGCACGCTTGACGTCGGACTTGGCCAGCTCGACGGTGCCCGTCAGGCGACGGGTGACCTTCGAGGACTTCTTCTCGAGGTTGTGGCGCTTGCCCGCCTTCTCGCGAAGGATCTTGCCCGAGCCGGTCACGCGGAAGCGCTTGCCGGCACCGGAGTGGCTCTTGTTCTTCGGCATGATGTCTGCTCTCTCTGCTTCGGTACGTCGTGTGCCAGGTCGCCACCGACGCCGGTGGGCGTCGGTGGCTCCGGGATGGTCAGGCCTCGATCTCGGGATCCAGGTTCTCGGAGCGGCCGCGGGTCTTCTTCTGGGCGACCGGACCGGCGGCGTGCGCGGCGTCGCGCTCGGCGCGCTCGTCGGCCACCGCGGCGGCACGCTCTGCTGCCCTGGTGTCCTTCTGGGCCTGGATGTCGACCTTGGCGTCGGCCTTCTTCTTGTGCGGGCCGAGCACCATGATCATGTTGCGGCCGTCCTGCTTGGGCGCGGACTCCACGAAGCCGAGCTCCGTGACGTCCTCGGCGAGCCGCTGGAGCAGCCGGAAGCCCAGCTCGGGGCGGTGCTGCTCGCGGCCGCGGAACATGATCGTGATCTTCACCTTGTCGCCGGCACGGAGGAAGCGGACCACGTGGCCCTTCTTCGTCTCGTAGTCGTGCGCGTCGATCTTGGGACGGAGCTTCATCTCCTTGATGATCACGTTCGTCTGGTTCCGGCGTGACTCACGGGCCTTCTGGGCGTTCTCGTACTTGAACTTCCCGTAGTCCATGAGCTTGCAGACCGGGGGTCGCCCCTGCGGCGCGATCTCGACGAGGTCGAGGTCGGCCTCCTGGGCAAGCTTCAACGCCTGATCGGTCGGCACGATGCCGACCGTCTCGCCATTGGGTCCGACGAGCCGGACCTCGGGAACGCGGATCCGGTCGTTGATACGCAGCTCGGTGCTGATGTGTCCTCCATGGGTCGTGGGACGGGAGCCGGTGTCGCTGCCCGTGCGCGTCCGGGGTCGGACGGGCCCTGAATGCAACGACGGCTCCCGCGAAACCTCGCGGAAGCCAGTCACCGTGCACACCCCGTCACCGGGACACACGCTGCGAGGAGGGGCGCTGCGTGCGCTCGTCCTCGGACCGGACCCGACGACCTGTGTCGTGAGACGACGGTCGGTGCGGGTGGGGGGCGCTTGGAGCTCGCCTCCGCTTGGTGGTTGAACAACACCGGATGCTAGCCGAGCATTCCCCCCGCGGTCTAATCCGTCGCGGGTGCCGACGGGGCGGTGCCCAGCCACGCGGCCGTGGTGCCGGCACGCGCCGGCGTCCAGCCGGCCGCGACCGCCGTGAGGTCGTCGCCCTCGACCACGAAGCGGTGCGGGCCCGCGACGTCGACCACCAGCGCGGCCGCCTCCTCCTGCAGCGCCGAGAGCGCCGCCGTGCGTGCCGCCACGGGCACGGGTCGGGCCTGGGGGTCCCACAGCGCGAGGGTCGCCGAGGAGGTGAAGGCGAGCAGTGCCAGCCGCCCGTCGGCCCCGGTGAGGAGCACGGCGGCCATGTCGCTGGTCTTCTCGCGCGCCAGCCCGGCGTCGTCGACCTCGACCTCGCCGAGGAGCGCGACCACCGGCACCAGCAGCCGGCCGGCGACGAGGGCCGAGAAGGCCTCGGCGCGACGCGCGGGAGTGCCGTCGTACGCCGCCAGTGCGCGGGCGAGGGCGGGGTCGGCCGAGCCGTCGTCACCGGGGAAGCCGGGGTCGGGGATCCGTCGCTCGTCGCTCACCCTGGTCATCCTCCCACCGGGCCGTGCGCCTCGACCGGCCGACCGCCGCGCTGCCTCCGTGTCGCCGTGTGCTGTGTGCATGTCGCCGTGTCGTTGTGTCGCTGTGGGAGCCTGGAGACGTGAGCGAGGCGACCTGGGCGGCCCTGACCGCGACGTTGACACTGCTGGGCGCGATCTGGACCGTCTATGCGTTCCGCAACCGCGGCGTGGCCTCGGGGCTGCGGGGTGCCGGCTTCACGCTGCTGCCCGCGGCGGCGTACACCACCGGGACCCTGGAGATGTTCACCGAGATCGCACAGTCGGTGCTCGACTGGGCCACCTCCTTGGTGTTCAGCCCCATCGTGTGGGCCGGCGTGGTGCTGACCGGGCTCTCCGTCGTGCTGTTCATGGTGTCCGGGGCGATGCGCGAGCGCGGGATCGGCGGGCCGGCCGGCGTCGGCGCCGCACCCGAGCGGGAGCGGAAGGGCCTGGGCCGGGCCCGCCAGTCCGAGCCGGCCGTCGTGGACGACGACCTCGCCGACATCGAGGCGATCCTGCGCAAGCGCGGCATCTCCTGATGGCGCACGCCCACGTCGACCTGAACCAGCTCTGGCAGCGGCTCGGGTCGGCGGTCGAGGCGCATCCCGGACCGCTCCCCACGCCCCTCGTGGTCGTCGACCTCGACGCCTTCGACGCCAACGCCGCCGACCTCGCCCGGCGGGCCGGCGGCACGCCGATCAGGGTCGCCTCGAAGTCGCTGCGCGTGCCGGCGCTCATCGAGCGTGCACTGCGCCATCCCGGCTTCTCCGGCGTGCTGGCCTACTCCCTGCGCGAGGCGCTGTGGCTGCACGGGTCGGGCACCAGCGAGGACATCGTGGTGGCCTACCCCACGGTCGACCGGGGCGCCCTGGCCGAGCTCGTGGCATCCCCCTCGGCCGCCGCCGCGATCACCCTCATGGTCGACGACGTGGCGCACCTCGACGTCGTCGACTCGGTGCGCGCGTCCAAGGCCGTGCCGGTGCGCCTGGCCGTCGAGGTCGACGCCGGCCTGCGCCTCGGCGGCAGGCACGTCGGTCCGAAGCGCTCGCCGCTGCACGACGGGCCCGCGGTGGCCGCCCTCGCCAAGGTCATCGACGGCCGCGCCGGCTTCCGGCTGGTCGGGGTGATGACCTACGAGGGGCAGGTGGCGGGCGTCCCCGACGACGTGCCCGGCCGGCGGGCCCGCTCGCTCGTCGTACGACGGATCAAGCAGGCATCGGTGGCCCAGCTGCGGCAGCGCCGGCGAGAGGTGGCCGAGGCCCTGGCGCCGTACGGCCCGCTGGAGCTCTGGAACGCCGGCGGCTCCGGCTCGGTGGAGACCAGCGCCGCCGACCCGGTGGTGACCGAGGTGGCGGCGGGCTCGGGGCTGCTGGTGCCCGCGCTGTTCGACCACTACCAGTCGTTCCGGGCCCGGCCCGCGGCGTACTTCGGCGTCCCCGTCACCCGCCGCCCCGGCCCGGACCTGGCGACGGTGCACGGCGGCGGCCTGGTCGCCAGCGGCCCCGCCGGCGAGGACCGCGTGCCCGTCCCGTGGGCACCGCCCGGGCTGCACCTGACGACGCTGGAGGGCGCCGGCGAGATGCAGACGCCCCTCACCGGCCACGCGGCCGCGCTGCTGCGGATCGGCGACCTGGTGTGGTTCCGGCACGCCAAGTCCGGCGAGCTGTTCGAGCACACCGCCACGGTGCACCTGGTGCGCGGCGACCGGATCATCGACTCCGTGCCGACCTACCGCGGCCTCGGGCATGCCCACTGACGCGGAGCTGGTCGTCTCCGCCGCCCGGGCCCGCCCGGCGACGCTGCAGGGGGGCCGGCTGGTGTGCATCGACGGCCCCGCGGGCTCGGGCAAGACCACGCTGGCCGGCGCCGTCGCCGCGGCGACCGGCGCCGAAGTCATCCACACCGACGACCTGCTCGAGGGCTGGGGCGGCCTGCCGGGGCTGGGCGCGACGCTGGCCCGGGTGCTGGCGCCACTGGCCGAGGGCCGGCCGACCTCGTGGCGGCGCTGGGACTGGCACGCCGACGGCTGGGCCGAGGACCACCCCCTCGACCCCTCGCCGCTGCTGGTCGTCGAGGGCGTGGGCTCCGGTCCCGCGCGCCTGGCCGACCTGGTCACGCTGCTGGTCTGGGTGGAGGCGCCCTCGGAGGTGCGCCTGGCGCGTGGCCTGGCCCGCGACGGCGAGCAGATGGCGCCGCACTGGAGGCAGTGGATGGTCGAGGAGGAGGAGCTGCACGCCAGCGAGAGAACCCGTGATCGTGCGCACCTCGTGCTGGACGGCACCGGCGTCAGGCCGCCGGAGCTCCGGTGAGCTGCGCTCGCGGGCAGGTACCGGCGCAGGCATGGCGTCACGCCACCCGCCGGCCGGCCCCCTAGGTTGGAGCCATGGTGGCGCCGACGGGAGACCAGTTCGAGATCAGCGGCGCGGGCTACCGCGCCGTGGTGACGGAGGGCGGAGCCGCACTGCGGGTGCTCGAGCAGCACGGCCGGCCCCTGGTGGCCGGCTTCGGTGAGGACGAGATGTCGTCCGGGGGCCGCGGCCAGCTGCTGATGCCCTGGCCCAACCGGCTCCGCGACGGCAGGTACCGCTGGCAGGGGCGCGACCTCCAGCTCGCGCTCACCGAGCCGTCCCGCGGTCACGCCTCCCACGGCCTGGCCCGGTGGGTGTCGTGGACGCTGGAGGAGCACGCCCCGCACTCGGTGTCACTGGTGCACCGGCTGATGGCGCAGAGCGGGTACCCGTGGCTGCTCGAGCTGCGGGTGCACTACGTGCTCTCCGCTGACGGGCTGACCGTCACCCAGTCGGCCACCAACCTCGCCGGCTCGGCGGCGCCGTACGCCTCCGGCGCCCATCCCTACCTGCGCGTCGGGGACGGGCCCGTCGACGACTGGGAGCTGACCTTGCCGGCGGCCACCCGCTGTCTGGTCGACGACCGGCTCATCCCGGTGGGGCGTGAGGACGTCGGCGACACCGACCACGACTTCCGCGTGGCCCGGCCCGTGCGGCAGGTCCGCCTCGACGACGCCTTCACCGATCTCGAGCGCGACGACGACGGACGCGCCACGGTGCTGGTGCGGGACCGGACCTCCGGCCACGGGGTGGCGCTGTGGGTCGACGAACGGCACCGCTGGCTGCAGCTCTACACCGGTGAGGCGGTTCCGGAGCTGGCGCGCAGGGCGATCGCGGTGGAGCCCATGACCGCGCCCGCCAACGCGTTCGCCTCCGGCGAGGACCTCGCGACCCTGGAGCCGGGCGAGGAGCTCGCGGTGTCGTGGGGCATCCGGGCGCTCGACTGACCGCTCCGGCGACCGCTCAGGCGTGCGGCCGGTCGGCGAGCGTGCGCAGCTCGCGCGCCGCCCTGCGGGCCCGGGCGCCGTCGGAGCCCTGGATGCCCATCGCCGGCGTGGTCGTGCCGTCGGCGAGGTCGATCACCGCCCACGGGGCGCCTTGCGGCAGGTTCACCGACACGACCTCGGCCCACTGGTAGCGCCGGCTGCGGTAGCCGTTGACCACCAGCAGGTGGTCGGTGGTGGCGCGCACGCGCGAGCGTGCCAGCGCGTGTCCGCAGGCAAAGGCCAGGAGGACGAAGAACACGATCGTGCCGCGCTGGAAGGGCGTGAACTCGTCGCGGGTCTCCTGGTCGAAGCCGAACCACGCGAAGAGGCACAGAGTGAGGAGCATCGTGCCGAAGAACGACACCGCCAGGCGCACCCCCAGCGGGCGCCAGGTCCGCGGCAGGGAGACGGGCTCAGAGCCGGCAGGCATGGATGTCGGTCAGCAGGATCGCCCGGGCACCGAGGTCGTAGAGGTCGTCCAGCAGTCGCTGCGAGCCGGCCCGGGGCACCATCACCCGCACCGCCACCCAGCCCTCGCGGCGCAGCGGCGAGATGGTCGGCCCCTCCAGACCGGGGGCGAGCGCGACGGCGTCGTCGACACGGTCGGACTCGATGTCGTAGTCCATCATCAGGTAGCTGCGCGCCACGAGCACGCCCTCGACCCGTCGGCGGAACACCTCGAAGCCGTCGGGGGCCGGCGCCCCGGCGCGCGTGATGAGCACCGCCTCGGACTCCAGGACCACCTCGCCGAAGGTCTCCAGCCCGGCGGCCCTCAGGGTGCTGCCGGTCTCCACCACGTCGGCGATGGCGTCGGCCACGCCGAGCTGGATGCTGGTCTCGACGGCCCCGTCGAGCCGGGTGACGGTCGCCTCGATCCCCCGCCGCTCGAGGAACCGGCGCACGACCCCGGTGTACGACGTCGCGATGCGCTGGCCCGCGAGGTCGGTGACGTCGGAGTAGACGCCGGCCGGACCGGCGAAGTGGAAGCGCGAGCGGCCGAACCCCAGTGACATCACCTCGTCGGCCTTGGCGCCGCTGTCGAGGAGCAGGTCGCGCCCGGTGATGCCGGCGTCGAGGGTGCCCTCGCCGACGTACAGGGCGATGTCGCGGGGGCGCAGGTAGAAGAAGTCGGCGCCGTTCTCGGCGTCGGTGAGCGTGAGCTCCTTGGAGTCCGTGCGCTGGCGGTAGCCGGACTCGCGCAGGATGTCGGTGGCCGCCTGCGACAGCGACCCCTTGTTCGGGATGGCGATGCGGAGCAGTGACATGGGTCCCTCAGAGGTGGGCGTAGACGTCGTCGAGGCTGAGGCCGGTGGCCAGCATCAGGACCTGGGCGTGGTAGATCAGCTGGCTGATCTCCTCGGCCGCGCGGTCCCTGCCCTCGTGCTCGGCGGCCATCCAGGACTCCGCGGCCTCCTCGACCAGCTTCTTGCCGATCGCATGGACGCCGGCATCGAGCTCACGGACGGTGCCGGACCCCTCGGGTCGCGTGCGGGCCTTCTCGCTCAGCTCGTCCCAGAGCCCTTCGAACGTCTTCACGGGGCTCAGCCTAGGCGGTGGTGGGGGCGCCGCCGGACGCGGTGTCAGGCGTCGTACCCGCGCTTGATCTTCTTGATGGCGACGGCCGTGGCCAGGGCCGCGGCGGTGGCCTCGTAGCCCTTGTCCTCGTGGGAGCCCTCGAGCCCGGCGCGGTCGAGCGCCTGCTCCTCGGTGTCGCAGGTGAGCACGCCGAAGCCGACGGCCACCTGGTGGTCGAGCGCGACCCGGGTGAGGCCCTGGGTGGCGGCGCTGCAGACGTACTCGAAGTGCGGGGTGCCGCCGCGGATCACCACGCCGAGCGCGACGACGGCGTCGTAGCCCTGGGCGGCCAGCGCCTGGGCCACGACCGGCAGCTCGAAGGTGCCGGGCACGCGCACCAGGGTCGGCGCCTCGACGCGGTAGCGGCGCATCGCCTCCTGCGCCCCGGCGACGAGGCCGTCCATCACCTGCTCGTGCCAGCTGGCGGCCACGATGGCCGCCCGCAGGTCGTGGCAGTCGAGGGGCTGCTGGTCCGGGGCTCCGGCTCCGCTCACGGTCGCACTCCCAGGGTGTGGTCGAGGTCGGCTGGCAGGTCGTGGCCCATCCGGTCGCGCTTGGTCAGCAGGTAGGCCAGGTTGTGGTCGTTGGGGCGCGGCGTCAGCGGCACCCGCTCGACCACGGGGACACCGTAGTCCTCGAGGTCGGTCGTCTTGTCCGGGTTGTTGGTCATCAGCCGCACCGAGCCGACGCCGAGGTCGCGCAGGACCTGCGTCGCGGTGCCGTAGTGCCGGGCGTCGGCGGGGAGGCTGAGGTCGAGGTTGGCGTCCACGGTGTCGCGGCCGCCGTCCTGGAGGGCGTAGGCCTGGAGCTTGGCGACCAGCCCGATGCCGCGCCCCTCGTGGCCGCGCAGGTAGACCACGACGCCGCGGCCCTCCTGCACGATGCGCTCCAAAGCCTCGTCGAGCTGGGGTCCGCAGTCGCACCGCAGGCTGCCGAACACGTCGCCGGTCAGGCACTCCGAGTGCACCCGGGTCAGGACGGGCACCTCGGCGGCGTCGGAGATGTCGCCGTACACGAGGGCGACGTGCTCGGAGGAGTCGATGGTGATGCGGTAGCCGTACGCCGTGAGGTCGCCGTGCCGGGTGGGGAGCCGGGTCTCGGCGACCCGCTCGACGTGCACCTCGTGGCGGCGGCGGTAGCGGACCAGGTCCTCGATGGAGATCATCGCCAGCCCGTGCTCGTCGGCGAACTCCCGCAGCTCCGGGGCCCGCTTCATGGAGCCGTCGTCGTTGACGACCTCCACCAGCACCCCGGCCGGGGTGAGGCCTGCGAGCGTGGCGAGGTCGACCGCGGCCTCGGTGTGGCCGCGGCGCACCAGCACGCCCCCGTCGCGGTAGCGCAGCGGGAAGACGTGGCCGGGCCGGGTCAGGTCGCTCGGCTCGGACGCGCTGTCTGCCAGCACGCGGGCAGTGTGCGCACGGTCGGCGGCGCTGATGCCCGTGGTGACGCCGGCGCGGGCGTCGACCGAGATGGTGTACGCCGTGCGCAGCCGGTCCTTGTTGTGCGGGGTCATCAGCGGAACCTCGAGGCGGTCGAGCATGGCGGCCGGCATCGGGACGCAGATGACTCCCGAGGAGTACCGGATCGTGAAGGCCATCAGCTCCGGCGTCGCCTTCGCCGCGGCGAAGATGATGTCGCCCTCGTTCTCACGGTCCTCGTCGTCGACCACGACCACGGCCCTGCCGGCGGCGATGTCGGCGATGGCCCGTTCCACGGTGTCGAGCCGGATGCTCATGCGGCGAGCTCCCGGTCGGGCTGCGGGGCGTGCGACTCGCGCTCGGCGCGCCACCAGACGAAGAAGCCGACGACGACGAAGAAGGCGTAGAAGAGGTACATGCCGGCTGTCGGGTAGTAGCCGGCGTTGATGAGCGTCGTGACCCCCACGACGTCGACCAGCATCCACACGAGCCAGAACTCCACCCAGCCCCGCGCCATGCCGTACGTCGCCAGCATGGAGCCGGCGAGGATCCACGCCTCGGTCGGCGGACCGTAGGAGCCGATCTGGGTGAGGACGGCGTAGGCGACGGCGTACCCCACGACGCCGAGGACCAGCAGCTGGAGCCGCTCGGCCGTGGTCGCCCAGCGCGGGGTGATGGCGCCGCCGTCGTCGGCACCGCCGTGGCGGCTGGCCGTGGACCAGCGCCACCAGCCGTAGACGCTGACGACGGCGAAGAAGACCTGGCGGCCGGCCTGGCCCCAGAGCGGGTCGGTGCTGGCGTTGCTGAGCTCGCCGGACACGAAGACGGTGAACAGCAGGACGTTGCCGACCAGGCCGACAGGCCAGGCCCAGACCAGCCGCCTCATGCCGAGCAGCGCGCTGCCGAGGCCGAACAGGTTGCCGACCACCTCGCGCACGAGGAGGGCGCCGCCCGCGACGGGGATGGTGCCGTGGAGGAGCCAGTCGAGCATCAGTTCTCCTGGGGGAGGTAGGCGGTGACGAGGCGGGCCACGTGCTTGGCGAGGACGTCGGCCTCGAGGTTGACCTGCTCGCCCACCGCGCGGGTGCCGAGGGTGGTGCGGGCGAGCGTCTCGGGGATCAGCGAGACGGTGAACGCGTCGTCGGTGACCTCGACGACGGTCAGGCTGACCCCGTCGACGGCGATCGAGCCCTTGTCGACGAGCAGCGGGGCGAGGCCGGACGGCAGGGAGATCTCCACGAGGTCCCAGTGCTCGCTCGGGCGCCGCGCGATGATCGTGCCGACGCCGTCGACGTGGCCTTGGACGATGTGGCCGCCCAGGCGGGCGGAGGCGGGCACGGCGCGCTCGAGGTTGACCCGGTCGCCCTCGTGCAGCGCCCCGAGGCCGGTCTTGTCGAGCGTCTCCTGCATGACGTCGGCGGTCCAGCGCCGGTCGTCGTGCCGGACGACGGTCAGGCAGCAGCCGTTGACGGAGATGGAGTCGCCGGGGCGTACGTCGTCGAGCAGGCCGCAGTCGATGGTGAGGCGGGCGGCGGCGTCGAGCCGCTCCAGCGCGGCGACGGTGCCGAGCTCCTCCACGATTCCGGTGAACATCAGTGCTCCTTCGGTGTGGCAGTGGGGGTCAGGGTGAGGCGGACGGTGGCGTCGCTGCCCTCCCCGAGCAGGGCGACGTCGGTGATGGCGAGACGCAGGGCGTCGGCGATGGTGGTGATCGCGAGGTCGCCGACGGCGGCGCGGCCGGCGCCGAGGAGCATCGGGGCGACGTAGGCGACCACCTCGTCGACGAGGCCGGCGCGGAGGAACGCCGCGGCCACGGTGGGCCCGCCCTCGAGGAAGACGTGCTGGCGGCCCCGGGCGTAGAGCTCCTCGAGGACGGCCTGCGGGTCGCGGGTGCGCAGGTGCAGGGTCTCGGCGTCGTCGCCGAGCACCTTCCGTCCGGCGTCGAGGGACCGCTCCCCCATGACCACCCGCAGCGGCTGGTGGGGGACGGGGCGGTCGGCGTCGTCGCGCACCGTGAGCAGCGGGTCGTCGACCGCGACGGTGCCCGTGCCGACGAGCACCACGTCGCTGAGCGCGCGCAGCCGGTGGGTGTCGCGGCGGGCCTCGCGTCCGGAGACCCAGCGCGAGGTGCCGTCGGCCGCGGCGCTGCGCCCGTCGAGGGTGGTGGCGAACTTCCAGGTCACGAACGGACGGCCGTGGTCGACGGCGAAGGTCCAGGCGGAGTTCAGGGACCGGGCCTCCTGCTTGAGGACCCCGCCCTCGACCTCGACGCCCGCGGCGCGCAGCGTGGCGGCCCCACCGGTGGCGGCGGGAGTCGTGTCGGGCTGGGCGAAGACCACCCGTCGTACGCCGGCGGCGAGGAGGGCCTGGGAGCACGGGCCCGTGCGGCCGGTGTGGTCGCAGGGCTCCAGGGTGACCACGGCCGTCGCCCCGCGGGCGGCGTCGCCGGCCCGGGTGAGCGCGTCGACCTCCGCGTGGGGGGTGCCGGCGCCCCGGTGGAGGCCGGCGGCGAGGTGCGTGCCGTCGTCGGCCAGGATGACGCAGCCGACGCGCGGGTTGGGTCCGAGCGGCACCCCTGCGGTCGCGGCCAGCTCCAGGGCGCGACGCATCGCCGACAGCTCGGCGCTGCTGCTGCTCATCCCACTGCCACCTGCCTCCCGGGTCCGGTCGCGGACGCTGCGGGGGCGTGGAAGCGGGGTCACCGCGCGCGGCCCCTTCCGGGGGTCGGGCGCGAGGCCTCGCTTGCGTGCGTCTTTCCATCCGGACTGTGACCGTCGGTCCAGGAGTTCCACCTGGTCAACCGGTCACTGGAGGTGACCGGGTCGCGGACTTTCACCGCCGGTGCGGAGTTCCACCGCCCCCAGAGCACGCGAGCTCTTGCTGACACAAGCGTCCCACAGCCGGATCCATTCCCGCGCACGAGGCCGGGCACGTGGACGGGTGCCGCGTCTCATGGGCGGGGTCGTGCTCCGGGGCCTCGCTCGCCGGCAGCGCGTCCTCCCGCGGGGGGCTGTGGACACCGATCCCAGCTGTCCGCGCGTGCTGCTGTGCTGGGCGCATGCCCAGACTCGTCGACTCCCAGTCCCGCGCCGACACCATGACGTGGGGCGTCAACCACCTGCTCGGGCTGCACGGCCCGACCGGCGTGACGATGCGCGCGCTCGCCCGGGCCACCGGCATCAGCACCGGCTCGCTGGCGCACCAGTACGGCAACCGCGAGCACATCATGCGGGTCGCCGCGCACCGCACCGCCCGCGCCCGGGAGCAGGAGATCTGGGTGGAGAGCAGGCGTCGGGGCATCGTGGCGTTCCTGCCACGGCAGCGCGAGGAGGAGCTGCTCGAGGCGCGCGTGTGGCTGGCCTGGCAGGAGGTCCACCGCTCCGACCCCGGCACCCGCCGGGTCCTTGCCGAGGCCCGGCGACGCGAACGCACCGTCGTGGCCATCTGCCTGGGGCGGGAGGGCGACTCCCACGAGGCACGCGAGGTGCACGCCCTGGTCGACGGGCTGCTCGCCGCCGTCTGCGCGCCCGAGGACGCCCTCGACCTCGACACCGCCCATCGCCTCCTGACGTCGCGGGCGGCCGACCTCACCGCCCCGCCGGTCAGCTCGGCGGGCTGACTGCCTGCGCCCGGGCGCGCAGCTCGGCGACCATCGCGTCGGGGTCGTCGGCGGAGTAGACCGCGGAGCCCGCGACGAAGACGTCGGCACCGGCCTCGGCGCAGCGCTCGATGGTCTCCAGCGAGACTCCCCCGTCGACCTGGAGCCACGTCTGGACGCCGTGCCTCTCCATCAGGCGCCGGGCCGTGCGGATCTTCGGCAGGCACAGGTCGAGGAACGTCTGCCCGCCGAAGCCCGGCTCGACGGTCATGATCAGCAGCATGTCGAGCTCGGGCAGCAGCTCCTCGTAGGGCTCGACCGGGGTCGCGGGCCGCAGCGCCATCGACGCGCGGGCACCCGCCGACCGGATCTCCCGCGCCAGCCGCACCGGGGCCCGGGCGGCCTCCACGTGGAACGTGACGCTCCCCGCGCCCGCCTCGACGTACGCCGCGGCGTTGCGGTCGGCGTCGTCGATCATCAGGTGCGCGTCCAGCGGCAGGTCCGTCGACCGGGCGAGCGCCTCGACCATGGCCGGGCCGAAGGTCAGGTTGGGGACGAAGTGGTTGTCCATCACGTCGACGTGCACCCAGTCGGCGGAACCGATCCGGGCCAGCTCGGCACCGAGGGCCGCGGGGTCGGCGTTGAGGATGCTCGGCGTGATCTGGATGCCCACGTGCCGGAGTCTAGGGCCCGGCTACAGGGGCGGAGTGCTGCCGGCCCCTCGCGAGCGCCCCTCGAACGTGGCGGCCCCACTGGTCCGCGGCACCATCACGTGGAGGGCGTTGCGCTGCACCTCGAAGGTCGCAGGCGTCGTGGTGACGATCTCACCGTCGAGGTTGACCGGGAGCGGCGGGTCGGTGACCACCCGGACCCGCCGGGTGGTGACGTGGTGCACCCGCTCGTGCTCGATGAGGTGCCCGCTGCGCAGCAGGCGGGCGATGGAGACGTGCTCGTGGAGCCGCCCGCGCACGATGGCGTAGACGTCGAGCCGGTGGTCGTCGAGGGAGGCCGTCGGCGAGACGGCGTTGCCGCCGCCGTAGTGGCGACCGTTGCCCACCGCGACCTGGAGCAGGTCGTCGAGGTCGACCGCCTCGCCCTCGCCGTCCGGGAGCTCGAGGCGGGCGGAGAAGGGCGCATGGTGGCGGTAGGCGAGCAGCGTCGCGACCGGGTACGCCAGCGGCCCGAGGCGTCGCTTGAGGGTCGGGGTGAGCCGCTCGGTGACGCCCACCGACAGGCCGATCGAGGCGACGTTGAGGAACGCCCGCCCGTCGATGCGGCCCAGGTCGACGTCGACGACCTTGCCGCTCACCAGCGTCCCCACGGCGCCCGGCAGGTCGGTGGGCACCTCCAGGGTCCGGGCGAAGTCGTTGGCGGTGCCCAAGGGCAGCACCCCGAGCACCACGTCCGTGCCGGCCACGACGTCGGCCGCGCAGCTGATGGTCCCGTCGCCGCCGCCCACCACCAGCAGGTCGGGGCCCTCCGCCAGCGCGGTGCGCAACGTGGCGCGCAGGTCGCCGCCTGCCTCCACCGGCAGCACCTGGACCGAGCCGAGGCGCGAGGCGTCCAGCAGGCGCGACACCTCGGCGAGCGCCTCCCGGCCACGACGCGACCCGTGGTTGACGACGACGGTGGTCTGGCGTGGTGGGGTGCTGGGCATGCCGGACACGGTAGGCAGCGTGGATGAGCGGAGTCTGAGAGCCGGCTGGGTGTGCGCTGTGGGCTACTCCTCCTCCGGCTCGGCCGGCGTCTCGGCGCCGTCGGCGTCGTCGCGCTCGGCCCACGCGAGCAGCGGCGCGATGTCGAAGACGTGGTCGTCGATCTCCTCGTGCAGGTCGCCCAGGGTGGCGAAGCGCTCGGGCATCGTGAAGATCGTGAAGTCGTGCGGCGACACGTCGTCGACCTCGTCCCAGCGGATGGGTGCGGAGACCCGCGCGTCGCCGAAGCCGCGCACGGAGTACGCCGCGGCGATGGTGTGGTCGCGCGCGTTCTGGTTGTAGTCGACGAACAGGTGGGCGGGGTCGCGGTCCTTGCGCCACCAGGCCGTGGTGACGTCCTCGGGCGCACGTCGCTCGACCTCACGGGCGAACGCGAGCGCGGCGCGGCGTACGGTCTTGAAGCCGTGGTCGGGGGCGATGCGCACGTAGACGTGCATCCCCGAGCCGCCGGAGGTCTTGGGAAAGCCGACGGCACCCAGCTCGTCGAGCACCTCGTGCGCCACGTGGGCGACCCGCTGCACCGTGGCGAAGTCGCACTCGGGGCCAGGGTCGAGGTCGATGCGCCACTCGTCGGGCTTCTCGGTGTCGTCCCGGCGGCTGTTCCAGGGATGGAACTCCACCGTGGACATCTGCACCGCCCAGATCACCGAGGCCAGCTCGGTGACGCACAGCTCGTCGGCGGTGCGCCCCCACCGCGGGAAGAACAGCTCGACGGTCTCCACCCAGTCGGGCGCCCCCGCGGGCAGCCGCTTCTGGTGGACCTTGTCACCGGCCAGCCCCTTCGGGAAGCGGTGCAGCATGCACGGCCGCTCGAAGAGCGCGTTCACGATGCCGGGGCCGACCCCGAGGTAGTACTCGACCAGGTCGAGCTTCGTGGCACCGGACTCCGGGAAGTACACCCGGTCGGGGTTGGTGACCTTGACGACGCGGTCGTCGACCTCGATCTCCGTGAATGGCGAAGGCACGAGACCAACGTAGCGAGTGCGTAGCGTGGGCCCATGGACGTCGACCAGCCACCGGTGGTGCGCATCGAGGCCGGCGGCCCGGGCCTGCCACCGGGGAGCTGGCCGATGACCGTCCCCGCGGTCCGCCAGGTCGCCGACGAGGGGCTCGACCTCGGCCGCGGCGTGACCTTCCTGGTAGGCGAGAACGGCAGCGGCAAGTCCACGCTGGTGGAGGGCGTGGCGGTCGCCTACGGCCTCTCCCCGGAGGGCGGCACCCGTCACGGCCACCACTCGACGCGACCCAGCGAGTCGCCGCTGGGCCAGGCCCTGCGGCTGCGGCGCGGGCTCGGCTCGGGCCGGTGGGGCTTCTTCCTGCGGGCCGAGACCATGCACGGCTGGTACACCTTCCTCGAGCAGAACCCCGGCTCCCACGACCCGGCCTTCCACGAGATGAGCCACGGCGAGTCGTTCCTCAGCGTGCTGGCGACCCGCTTCGACTCCCCCGGCTTCTACTGCCTCGACGAGCCGGAGGCCGCCCTGTCGTTCACCTCCACCCTCAGCCTGGTCGGCACGCTGCTGGAGCTGGTGGCCGGCGGCAGCCAGGTGCTGTGCGCCACCCACTCCCCCGTGCTCGCCGCGCTGCCGGGCGCCCGGATCCTCGAGGTCGGCGAGTGGGGCCTGCGCGAGACCGCGTGGGAGGACCTGGCCGTCGTCGACCACTGGCGCCGCTTCCTGAGCAGCCCGCAGGCCTACCTGCGGCACCTGGTCTGACCGAGGAGCCGCATCAGGGCCGGCGCGGGTCCTCGGTCTGCTCGGGGGTCGGCGACGGTGACGGTGACGGTGACTGCGACCCCTCCTGCGCGGGCGCCTCCGCGGTCACGGCGTCCACGAGCAGGGGCTCGCTGACGTTGGCGTCGGCGTACTCGGCCTCACCCATCCGCCAGCGGTAGTGCGTCGGCACCTCGGGGGCGACGGTGGTGCGCACGACCGTGTCGGCGCCGGCGAGGATCGGGCCGGTGACGGCCTCCCAGCGGGACGTGCCCGGCACCAGGCGCTCCAGCACCAGGGGGTCGCCGAGACGGCGTCCGGTGTCCCGCTCGGACCAGCCGCGCAGCGTCACCGGGCGCCCGGGAGCGGCATCGTCGGCAGCGATGCTGGTCGTCGCGACGAACCCCTCGAGGTCGAAGGTCGACCCCCCGTAGGAGACCGCGTCGAGGTTGAAGGACGCGCCGTTGCAGCCGAAGCCCGCCATCACGTAGCCGGGGCCGTCACCGTGGCCGCCGATGAAGTCGGGCAGCGACGCGGTGCTCGCCGAGCCCTGCGGCTGCCGGGTCGCCAGGTCGTAGGCCCGCCAGGTGTACGACGCCGCCGACACCTCGACCCGCTGCCAGCCGGGGGCCGCCTCCAGCTCGGCCCGGCCCAGCCAGGCCTGCCCGGCCGGGAGGTCGGGTGAGATGTACCAGGCGTAGGCGACCCCGGTGGACGCCGACTCGGGGTTCACCGACATCGAGACCTGGCCCATCAGCTGCATCGAGAGGGTCTGCCGCACCACCCCGGCCGCCGTGCCGGTGTCCGCCACTGCGAGCCCGAAGCTGCGCTGCCCCAGCGGGGGCGCCTGCGGGCCCCGGTTGATGCGCAGGCCGGGCGGGGTGGCGCCGTCCCCGAAGAAGCCGGCGCACGGCACGTAGGTCAGGAACGTGCGGTCGTCGAGGGCGGTGGTGCCGGGCACGACGAGGGTGTCGGCGGCGGCGGTGGCCGGCACGACCAGGGCCACCGACGCGGCACAGGCGACCGCTGCTGCCGCGACCAGACGACCGACGATCCTCATCACACTCCCCCGAGCTCCTTGGACCCCCATACCACCATCCGTCCGGGCGGTTGCCAAGGCCGATTTGGGTGACATCCCGGTTACATCTCGCGTCGCAGCAGCGCCAGGAACATGGCATCGGTGCGGTGCCGGTGCGGCCACAGCTGCACGGTGCCCGCCAGCGGCCCGTCGCACCCGGCGATCCCGGGGAGGAGGTCGCGGGCGTCCTCGAGCCGCACGTCGGTACGCCGCGCCAGCACCGCCTCCACCACGCCGCGGGTCTCCGCGAGCACCGGCGAGCAGGTGGCGTAGAGCACCACGCCCCCGGGCCGGACGCTGTCGAGGGCCGACCCCAGCAGCGCCTCCTGCAGAGGCACGAGGTCCGTCACGTCGGTGGCGCTCCGGCGCCAGCGTGCCTCGGGCCGCCGACGCAGGGCGCCCAGGCCCGAGCAGGGGGCGTCGACGAGCACCCGGTCGAACGTGCCTGGCGACCACGGCGGCACCGTGCCGTCGGCGGTCACCACACCGAGCACCCCGTCGGCACCGGCGAGGTTGCGGCGCACCAGCCGCGACCGGTGCTGCTGGCGCTCGGCGGCCACCAGCCCGGCACCGACGCCGGCGGCCAGCCCGGCGAGCAGGGCCGACTTGCCGCCGGGACCCGCGCACAGGTCCAGCCACCTCTCGGGCCGGTCGCCCTCGACGCCGGCCCGCGCCAGGGCCACCGCCACCAGCTGCGACCCCTCGTCCTGCACGCCCGCCCGGCCGTCGGCCACCGCCGGCACGGCGCCGGGGTCGCCCGACTCCAGCACCACGCCGTACGGCGAGAGCGGCGTGGGCGTGCCCGGCAGCTCGTCGCGGTCGACCCGCCCCGGCCGGGCCACCAGCACGACCCGGGGCGGCTCGTTGTCGGCGGTGAGCAGCGCGTCGACCTCGTCGGGGCCGACCGCACGGGTGAGCTCCTCCACGACCCAGCGCGGGTGCGAGTGCGCCAGGGCCGCGTAGCCGACCGGGTCGGTCGTCGGGTCGGGGGCCAGGCGGCGCACCCAGCCGGCGAGGTCGTGGCGGGAGACCTTGCGCAGCACGGCGTTCGTGAGGCCGGCGGGACCCTGTCCCACCCGGGCACGCACCAGGTCGACGGTCGTGGAGATCGCGGCGTGGTCGGGCACCCGCATCCCGAGCAGCTGGTGCACGCCCAGCCGCAGGGCGTCGCGCACCTTCGCCTCGAGCCTGGGCCGGTCCAGGCAGGAGTCGATGACCGCGTCGTAGGTGCCCTGGCCGCGCAGCGTGCCCGAGGCCAGCTCGGTGACGAAGGCCGCGTCGCGGCCCGACAGCCCGTGCTCACGTAACACGTGCGGGAGGACCAGGTTCGTGTAGGCGTCGTCCACCCGGACCGCCTTGAGGACGTCGTACGCCGCGAGCCGGGCGGGGTCGACGCGGGCACGCGGCGTCACGGGGTCGGGCCCTCGCCGAGGTGCTGCCTGACCAGACGCCGCGGGGCCCGGGTGGCCCAGGCGTCGGTGATGACCTCGGCGAGCTCGTCGCGGGTGATCTCGCCGAGCCGGCTCTGCCGGACCAGCACGGCGTTGGTCCTGCTGAAGTGGTCGATGGTGAAGAACGGGGTGCCGGGGTCCTCGACCAGTGCCGCCTTCTCGGCCTCGCCCGGGGTGACGATGACGACCAGGTCGTCGTACATCTCCCCCGTCACGGGGTCGACCGCCGTCGGGTGCGGCATCCGGAAGAGCAGGAACCCCCGGCCCCGGTCCCCCTGGGGGACCTTGTACGTCGGCCGGTCGCCCCAGGAGGTGCCGAGCTCGACCTCGGGCAGCGAGCGGCAGATGTCGTCGATGTCCTCGGGCCGCGCCGGCCGGCTCATGCCCGGCCCTCGACGTCCCCGAGGCGGGTGCCCGACCCGAGCCGCACGCCGCGCGCCCAGTCGGCGGCGGGCATCTGCCTCTTCCCGAACGCCTTCACCTCGCCCAGGCGCACCACGTCGGTGGCGGTGCCGACGTGCACCGCGCTCTTGGTGACCGCGACCTCGCCGGGCGGCAGCGGCTCGTGGTCGGCGACCACCGTCACCGGGCCGAGCTTCAGCCGCTCCCCCGCGTGGGTGGTCCAGGCGCCCGGGGCGGGCGTGCACGCACGGACCGTGCGGTCGACCCCGACGGCGGGCCCGGTCCAGTCGACCACCGCGTCCTCGACCAGGATCTTGGGGGCGAACGAGACGCCGTCCGAGGGCTGCTCACGCGCCTCCAGGTCGCCGCTCCCGATCCCGTCGAGGGTGGCGACCAGCAGGCCGGCGCCACCCTCGGCCAGGCGCGCGAGCAGGTCGCCCGCGGTGTCGGTCGGCCGGACGCGCTCGGTCATCACCCCGAACGTCGGCCCGGCGTCGAGCTCCTTGACGATGCGGAACGTCGTGGCGCCGGTCATCTCGTCACCGGCCCACACCGCGTGCTGCACCGGCGCGGCACCGCGCCAGGCGGGCAGGATCGAGAAGTGCAGGTTGACCCAGCCGTGCGGCGCGAGGTCCAGCGCGCTCTGCGGCAGCAGGGCGCCGTAGGCCACCACCGGGCAGCAGTCGGGGCGCAGGGCGGTGAGGTGGGCCTGGAACTCCGGGTCGCGCGGGTGCGCGGGCCGCAGGACCGGGACGCCCAGCTCCTCGGCCCGCCGGGCCACCGGGCTGACGACCAGCCGGCGGCCGCGTCCCGACGGCGCGTCGGGCCGCGTCACGACGCCGACGAGCTCGTGGCGGGAGGCGGCGACCGCGTCGAGGGCGGGTACGGCGACCTCCGGGGTGCCGGCGAAGACGACCCTCATCGGCATTCGCCGATCACAGGACCGATCACAGGACCACTCACAGGGCCAGCCCCCGGGTGGGGTGCGGGCTGACCCTGACCGTGGGCCGCAGGCCGAACCACTCCGACTCGCGGATCTCCTTCATCGCCGCCTTGCGGGCGGCCGGGTCGAGCCGGTCGATGAAGAGCACGCCGTCGAGGTGGTCGGTCTCGTGCTGGATGGCCCGCGCCAGCAGGTCGGAGCCCTCGATGCGCACCGGCTCGCCGTGCATGTCGAAGCCGGTGGCGATGACCGACAGCGCACGCAGGCACTCGTAGGTCAGCTCGGGCAGCGAGAGGCACCCCTCCGCGCCGTCCTGCTCCTCGGTCGACAGCTCCAGCCGGGGGTTGACCAGGTGGCCGACCTCGCCGTGCACGTTCCAGGTGAACACGCGCAGCCCCACCCCGATCTGCGGCGCGGCCAGCCCGGCGCCGGGCGCCTCGAGCATCGTGTCGGTGAGGTCGGCGACCAGCGTGCGCAGCTCCTTGTCGAAGTCGACGACGGGGACCGCCGGCCGGCGCAGGACGGGGTCACCGAAGAGGCGGATGGGTTGGACGGCCATGGTGCGGCGGAACTCCTCGGGTGGGCGGAGCGGCCAGTCTACGAAGCCCCGCCACGGCCCCGGACCAGCACTCCGGCGCCGTCGAGCAGCAGGCGCAGCCCGAGCTCGAAGAACTGCTCGCCCTCCATCTCGAACGACTCGTCCACCAGCGACGCCAGGTGCGGGAAGTCGCCCGACCGCATGGCCGCACTGAAGACCGGCTCCTGCACCTTCCAGAACTCCTCGTTGCTCAGGCCGGTCAGCTGCTCGGCCGTCGCAGCGCTGTTGTGCGTGCGGGCGGCGCTCTGGGCGAAGGCGTCGATGGCCCGCACGAGGCCCACCTGCTCCTGGCCCGACAGCCCGGTGCCCACGAGGCCCGCCAGCGCGACCTCGAGGCCCCGCAGCCCGTTGGGCCCCAGCAGCGGCCGGGCCTGGTCGACCAGGGGCAGCCAGCGGTGCGTCGTGTGGAGCTCCCACATCGCGCGGCCCAATGTCCCCATGGACGTGCGCCAGTCGTCGCCGAGGCGTGCGTCCTCGGGCACGGCGCTCACGTGCTCGATCATCAGGTCGAGCAGCTCCTCCTTGCCCGGCACGTAGCGGTAGAGCGACATGGTCCCCACCCCGAGGTCCGCGGCCACGCGCCGCATCGACACCGCGTCGAGCCCCTCGGCGTCGGCGACCGTGACGGCCTGCGCCACGATCGCGGGCAGCGACAGCCGCGGCTTCGGGCCCGGGGTGCCGGACCGGTCGTCGTGCCCCCACATGAGGGCGAGGCTGCGGTTGATGTCCCCGCCGCCACTGTGTGCCTGCTCCATCACGGTCATCTCACTCTGGCGTCGGGAACTGCGTATGGCGTACGCTCGCTGGCGTACAGTGTACTCGAACGCGACCGGGACGAGGCGGGAGGACGCATGGACGAGGTGGTGCGGGTCCGCGACCTGCGGATGAGGTACGGCGAGACCGACGTGCTCACGGGTGTCGACCTCGACGTCCGGGCCGGCGAGGTGGTGTGCCTGCTCGGCCCGAACGGGGCGGGGAAGACGACCACCATCGAGATCCTGGAGGGGTTCCGCACCCGGTCGGCGGGCGAGGTCACCGTGCTGGGCCAGGACCCGGCCCGGGCGACCGAGGACTGGCGGGCTCGCACCGGCGTGGTCCTGCAGTCGTGGCGCGACCACCCGCGGTGGACGCCGCGCCGGCTGCTGACCCACCTCGGCGGCTACTTCGAGCCGTGGTCCACCCCCGAGCGGCGGCGGCCGCACGACGTCGACCTGCTGCTGGAGACGGTCGGCCTCACCGACCTGGCGGACCGCAAGGTGGCGACGCTCTCCGGCGGGCAGCGGCGTCGGCTCGACGTGGCGATCGGCATCGTGGGGCGCCCGGAGCTGCTCTTCCTCGACGAGCCGACCGCCGGCTACGACCCGCAGGCGCGCCACGAGTTCCACGACCTGGTGCGCCGTCTCTCGGCCGCCGAGGGCACGACGATCCTGCTCACGACCCACGACCTCGACGAGGCGGAGAAGCTCGCCGACCGGGTGGTGGTGCTCGCCGGCGGGCGCATCGTCGCCGACGACACGGTCGACGGCCTGGCCGCGCGCGTGGAGGGCGAGGCACAGGTGAGGTGGCGCCTCGGCGGCGAGCGGCACGCGTCCTCGGTGGTCGACGGCACGGCGTTCGTGCGGCTGCTGCTGGCCGAGCACGGAGACGCCGTCACCGACCTCGAGGTCCACCGGGCCAGCCTCGAGGACGCCTACCTCTCGCTCGTGCGGCGGCACGAGGAGGGGCAGGGCGACGCGGCCGCCCGGCTCTTCACGGAGGTGGCCCGGTGAGCCCGACGACGCACGCCGTCCGGATGGGGCTGCGCCGGGGCTGGACCGAGTTCGTCCAGAGCCTGCGCAGCACCCAGGACCAGGGCTACTTCCTCTTCACCGGCAGCCTCGTGCTCGGCTACCTGTACCTGCGGCGCGACACCCCCGTCGAGGGCACCGACCTGCTGCTGCCGACGGTGACCCTGCCCGGCCTCCTGGGTGCCCTGATCGCGTTCGGCGTCGTCCTGGGGCCGGCGTACACGCTGGCGATGGAGAAGGAGGACGGCACCCTCCTGCGCCACCGGGCGGTCCCGTACGGGCTGCGCGGCTACGTCACCGGGCAGCTGCTCTTCCAGTCGCTCGGCCTGCTGCCGCAGCTGCTGGTCATCCTGGTGCCCGGCTTCCTGCTCTTCGACGGCCTGATGGCCGAGCCGGCCGGGTGGCTCACGCTCGGGTGGGTCCTGGCGCTCGGCATGCTCGCGACGATGCCGATCGGCATGGTCATCGGCGCACTGGTGCCCAGCACGCAGAAGGTCGGCACCTGGGGGCTGCTGCCGGTGATGGGGCTGATGGGCATCTCGGGGATATTCCAGCCGGTGCAGCAGCTGTGGGGGTGGGTCGAGGTGCTGGCGCAGTGCTTCCCGATGTACTGGATCGCCCTCGGCATGCGCTCCGCCTTCCTGCCCGACGACGCCCGGCTGCTGGAGGTGGGTGAGAGCTGGCGCACCCTGGAGACCGTCGGGGTGCTCGGCCTGTGGGCGGTGGTCGGGGCCCTGGTCACGCCGCTGGTGCTGCGACGGATGGCCCGGCGCTCGACCGGGTCGCAGGTCGAGGCCGCCCGCGACGCCTCGCTGCAGTGGGTGCGCTGAGGGCGGCGCGGCTCACAACGTCGGTGGGTCGACCTGCACCCGGACGGCGTCGAGCTTGCGCGCCGACCGGACCCGCTGCAGCTCGCCCAGCGCGTGCGACAGGGACGCACCGAGGGCCCGGGGCACCCGCACCACCAGCCGGACCTCGCCGGAGCCCGCCCCCTCGACGGGGACCGGGCCCAGGACCTCGGCCGCGTCGGGGGGCGCGAGCAGCGTCAGCGCGTCGTCGACCGCGCCCGGCTCGCCGGTGACGGTGGCCAGGCGGACGGCGGGCGGCAGGTGGGTGGCGAGCCGCTGGTCGTTCTCCCGGTCGGCGAAGCCGGCGGGGTCCCACCGCACCAGCGCCTGGAGAGCCGGGTGCGCGGGGTCGCCCACGGCGATGACCCGGCCGCCCGGGCGCACGAGCCCGGCGGCACCCAGCCACCGGCGCAGCGCCTCCTCGTCGGTGCGCAGGTCGGCACGGGCCAGCGTCAGCCAGGTGTCGAGCAGCACGACGCCGGCGTAGCCGCCCTCGGCCACCGGCTCGGCACCGGGCGTCGCCACCACGATCTCGGGACGGTCGGCGACGCTCGAGCGCACGTGGTCGCCGCTCGAGGTCCGGAGCGTCGTGCTCGGGAACATCCGGCCGAGCTCCTCGGCGGTGCGTGCGTCCCCCAGCACCGGCGCGCGCAGCCCGCGGTGGCCGCACTCGGAGCAGGCCCAGCCGAGCTCCTGGTGGCCGCACCAGCGGCAGTGCGGGGGCGACGCAGGACCGGCGAGCAGGAGCGGTCCGGCGCACACGCGGCAGCGGGCGGGGGTGCGGCACCGCTCGCACGCCAGCGAGGCGACGTAGCCGTGGCGAGGCGTCTGCACCAGCACGGGCCCCTGCTCGAGGGCGGACCGGACCAGGTCGCGGACCGCGCTGGGGACGCGGGTCGCGATCGCGCGGTCCTCGCCGGGCACGACCGCGACCGACACCGACGCGCGCACGTGGTCGCGGGAGGCGACGAGCGGCCGCGCCCACCCCGTGCGCAGGAGGTAGTCGGCCTCGCAGGAGCGGGCGAAGCCGCCGACCAGGGCGGCGGTGCCCTGCTGCTCGGCCCTCAGCAGCAGCACCTCGCGGGAGTGGGGGTAGGGCGCCCGTGGCTCGGCGTGCAGGTCGTCGCCGTCGTCCCAGATCACCACGAGGCCGAGGTCGCGCACAGGGGCGAAGGCCGCCGACCGGGTGCCCACCACCACCCTCGCGGCACCGCGGGAGACCCGCAGGAACTGCCGGTATCGCTGGGCGGGACCGCTGTCGGCGGTGAGTGCGACGTGGTGGTCGGGGCCGAGCACGGAGTCGAGGGCGGCCGAGACGCGCTCGACGTCGCGCCCGTCGGGCACGCACACCAGCACGCCGCGGCCACCCGCCACCGTCAGCGCCGCCGCATGGGCCACCAGCAGCGGCCAGTCGGCGCCCGGGGGCGGGTTCCACACCGCGCGCGGCGCGCCGCCGGAGGCGAGGTGGGTGAGGAACGTGGCGGCGTGCTCGTGCGCCGACCACGCCTCGCCTGCCGCCGGCGGGTCGGCCGCCAGCTGGGGTGCAGGTGGCGACGGCTGCCTCTCGGTGGTGGCGTGCCGGGGCGGCACCGCCAGCCGCAGCACGTCCGAGCGCGACCCCGCGTAGCGCTCCGCCACCGCCGCGACCAGGGCGGCGACCTCCGGGGTCAGCACCGGCTCGGCGCTCACCACGCGGCGCAGCGGCGCGAGCCGTCCCGGGTGCTCGCTCGCGGCCGCGCGCGCCACGACGAAGCCGTCGACGTCCTGGCCGGCGAAGCGCACCTTCACCCGGGCACCCGGCACGGCCGACTCCGCCATCGAGGCCGGCACGGTGTAGTCGAAGGGTCGGTCGAGGTGGGCGAGCTGCACGTCGACGAGCACTCGGGCGACCGGGTCGACCGCCGCCGGCTGGGCCTCGGCGGCCCGGCGGGTGCGGGTGGCCGCCGCCTTGGCGCGGGAGTCGTCGACGACGGCGCGCAGGCCGGGCAGCATGTCGCCCGGCCCGCCCGCGTGGTCCTCGGTCGCCGTCATGGGCTGATGTCTACCAGCGGCCGCTGACACCGCCCGGGGCACCGGTCCCGAGCGCCGCGGGGCCGGGCGGATCAGGCGCCGACGGCCGCCTTGAGCGCCTCGACGCGGTCGGTGCGCTCCCAGGTGAACTCCGGCAGCTCGCGGCCGAAGTGGCCGTACGCCGCGGTCTTGGCGTAGATCGGGCGCAGCAGGTCGAGGTCGCGGATGATCGCGGCGGGCCGGAGGTCGAAGACCTCGAGCACGGCCTCCTGGATCCTGGCGTCGGAGACGGTGCCGGTGCCGAAGGTCTCGATGAACACGCCGACGGGGTGCGCCTTGCCGATGGCGTAGGCGACCTGCGCCTCGCAGCGACGCGCCAGCCCCGCGGCCACGACGTTCTTGGCCACCCAGCGCATGGCGTACGCCGCGGAGCGGTCGACCTTCGAGGGGTCCTTGCCGGAGAAGGCGCCGCCGCCATGGCGCGCCATGCCGCCGTAGGTGTCGACGATGATCTTGCGCCCGGTCAGGCCGGCGTCGCCCATCGGGCCGCCGACGACGAAGCGGCCGGTGGGGTTCACGAGCAGCCGGTAGCCCTCGGAGGGCAGCGAGAAGGTGTCGAGCACCGGGTCGATGACGTGCTTCTTGATGTCGGCCTCGAGGCCGTCGAGCTCGGTGTCCTCGGTGTGCTGGGTGGACAGCACGACGGTGTCGATGCGCACCGGCCGGTTCTCCGCGTCGTACTCGATGGTGACCTGGGTCTTGCCGTCGGGACGCAGGTAGTCGAGCGTGCCGTCCTTGCGCACCGCGCTGAGCTGCTCGGCGAGGCGCTGGGCGACGACGATGGGCAGCGGCATCAGCACGTCGGTGTCGTCGCAGGCGTAGCCGAACATCAGGCCCTGGTCGCCGGCGCCCTGCTTGTCCATCGCGTCCACCGAGCCGGTGCGGCTCTCCTGGCCGGTGTCGACGCCCTGCGCGATGTCGCCGGACTGGCCGCCGATGGCGACCATGACGCCGCACGAGTGGCCGTCGAAGCCCTTGAGGGAGGAGTCGTAGCCGATGTCCAGGATGCGCTCGCGCACCTTCTGCTTGATGTCGACGTACCCGCTCGTGGTCACCTCGCCGGCCACCACCACCAGACCGGTGGTGAGCAGGGTCTCGACCGCGACGCGGCTGTGGGGGTCCTGCTCCAGCATCGCGTCGAGGACGGAGTCGCTGATCTGGTCAGCGATCTTGTCGGGGTGACCCTCGGTCACCGACTCAGAGGTGAAAAGACGTCCTTGCACGGTGCACTGCTCCCGATCGGTTGAGTGGGGGATGTCAGTCTATGTAGAAGGCCGGGCTCGACCAGCATCCAAGACGGCGTCTCAGGAGCCGAAGCGCGCCAGGACCTCGTCCCAGACGACGTGGGCCAGCGCGGACTTCGACCCGCGGGGCACGGCGCGGCGCCCGCCGTCGGCGCCCAGGACGACCGCCTCGTTGTCGGGGCTGCCGAAGACGGCCCCGCCGCTCACGTCGTTGACGACCATCAGGTCGCACCCCTTGCGGGCCAGCTTGGCGGCGGCCAGGTCCAGGACGGTGCCGCTCTCGTCACCGGTCTCCGCAGCGAAGCCCACGACCACCTGCCCGGGGCGGGCGCGGTCGTGGGAGATCGTCGCCAGGATGTCGGGGTTCTGCACCAGCTCCAAGGTGGGCGCCGAGCCGTCGGCCGTCTTCTTGATCTTGTGCTTCCTCGCCGCGACGGGACGGAAGTCGGCGGGCGCGGCGGCCATCACGACCGCGTCGGCGGCGGCCGCGGCCTCGACCACGGCGTCGTGGAGCTCCGCGGTCGTGCCGACGTGCGTGACCTTCACGCCGGCGGGGTCCGGCAGCGAGACGTTGGCGCTGACCAGCGTCACCGACGCGCCACGGGCGGCCGCGGCGCGCGCGAGGGCGTAGCCCTGCAGGCCCGAGGAGCGGTTGCCGAGGAAGCGCACGGGATCGAGGTGCTCGCGCGTGCCGCCGGCGGAGACGACGACGTGGCGGCCGGCGAGGTCGGGCGCCACGGCGCCACGGACCAGCACCTGGCTGGCGAGCTCGAAGATCTCGTCGGGGTCGGGGAGCCGGCCCTTGCCGGTGTCCTTGCCGGTGAGGCGGCCCTCGGCGGGCTCGATCACCACCGAGCCCCGGGCGCGCAGCGTCGCGACGTTGGCGGCGGTCGCGGGGTGCTCCCACATCTCGGTGTGCATGGCGGGTGCGAACACCACCGGGCACCGGGCGGTGAGCAGGGTGTTGGTCAGCAGGTCGTCGGCCAGCCCGTGAGCCGCCTTCGCCATGATGTCGGCGGTGGCCGGCACCACCACGACGAGGTCGGCGCCCTGCCCGATCCGCACGTGCGGCACCACGTGCACGTCGGTCCAGACGTCCGGGGACACCGGCTTGCCGGACAGCGCGGCCCAGGTGGGCGCCCCCACGAACTCGAGGGCGGCGGCGGTCGGGACCACGGTCACGTCGTGCCCGGACTCGGTGAACCGGCGCAGGACCTCGCAGGCCTTGTAGGCGGCGATGCCGCCGGAGACCCCCAGGACGACACGTGGCCGCGTCCCGGGACGGGACGCGGCCTCGTGGTCGGAGCCAGGCTCGGGGCTCGTGCTCAACGCAGGGTGCAGCTCAGGAGCTGAACGGGTCGGTCGAGCCGGCGGCGGCCTCGTCGCGGGCGGCCTTGGCAGCGGCCTCCTCGGCGGCGAGCTCGGCCGGGTCGACGTCCTCGCAGGTGAGCAGGTCGCCGGCGATCTCGCGCAGCGCGATCGACAGGGGCTTCTCCTGCACGTGGGTGTCGACCAGCGGGCCGACGTACTCCAGGAGGCCCTCACCGAGCTGGGAGTAGTAGGCGTTGATCTGCCGGGCACGCTTGGCGCTGTAGAGGACCAGCTTGTACTTGCTGTCGGTCTTGGTGAGCAGGTCGTCGATCGGGGGGTTGGTCACGCCCACGGCGGCGATGTTGGGTGCAGACACGCGTCAGCCTCGCAGATTGTCGGCCACGTCAATGGCGGGGGATCGCTCGATCACTGGTCGAACGAGTGTTCGTCGTCGAGCATCATCAAGCCTACCAACTCCTCGGCGGCAGCGTGAACTTCGTGGTTGACGATGGTGACGTCGAACTCGTCCTCGGCCGCCAGCTCCTCCCGCGCGGTCTCGAGCCGGCGCTCGCGCTCCTCCTCGGTCTCGGTGCCGCGGCCGACCAGGCGGCGCACGAGCTCCTCCCACGAGGGCGGGGACAGGAAGACGAAGCGGGCCGCCGGCATGGTCTCCCGGACCTGGCGGGCGCCCTGGAGGTCGATCTCGAGCAGGGCCGGCAGGCCCTGGGCCAGCGCCTCCTCGACGGGGCGGCGCGGGGTGCCGTAGCGGGCGCGCTTGTGCACCACCGCCCACTCGAGCAGCTCACCGCGCTCGACCATGGCGTCGAACTCCTCGTCGGAGACGAACCAGTAGTGCACCCCGTCCCGCTCACCCGGTCGGGGTGCCCGCGTGGTGGCGGAGACCGACAGCCACACCTCCGGGTGCCGCTGACGCACGTCGGCGGCGACCGTGCCCTTGCCGACCGCGGTGGGACCGGCGAGGACGACGAGCCGCGAGGGCCTCGGGGCGGCCGGATCGGGGTCGGTCACTCGCCCGGGGCGAACTCGCGCTCCAGCGCGGCCACCTGCTTGGTGCCGAGGCCACGCACGCGGCGGCTCTCGGCGATGCCCAGCCGCTCCATCGTCTGGCGGGCCCGCACCTTGCCCAGGCCGGGCATCGACTGCAGCAGGTCGACCACGCGCATCTTGCCGATGACGTCGTTCTGCTGGCCCTCGCTGAGCACGTCGGCGATGGAGGCGCCGGAGTTCTTCAGCCGGTTCTTGACCTCCGCCCGCTCCCGCCGGGAGGCGGCGGCCTTCTCCAGGGCCGCCTGACGCTGTTCGGGGGTGAGCGAGGGCAGTGCCACGGGCGGTCCTGTCGGTCGGAGGGGCTGCACGCCGGACGACGAGCTCCAGCAGCGCCTCAATTTAGTCAGGCGCGAGGACCACTGGCAACGCCGGGTCCTCTCCGGCGAGCGGTACGCGACCCGCGTGCGGCGCCTGCTGCTCCGGCCGGGTCACGCGCCGCCGAGGGCGACGACCGCGTCGTTGCCGCGCCGGGCTGCGTCCCGCAGCGCCCCGGTGTCGGGTCCCGCGGCGAGCACCTCGCGCGAGGACGTCGGGAGCACGTGCCGGGCCGCCCGGCCGAAGATCCGGAGCAGGTCGGCGGTCGTGCCGCCCTGGGCGCCGTACCCCGGCGCGAGGACGGGGCCGCCGAAGTCGAGGTCCTCGGTCGTGTCGCCGATCGTGGCGCCGACCACCGCCCCGAAGTCGCCGAGGGGCTCCGCGCCCGCGTCGAGCCGCCGCAGGTGGTCGAGCACGGTGCCGGCGACGGTGGCCCCGCCGGCGCGGGCGTGCTGCACCTCGGGCCCCTCCCTGTTGGAGGTCAGGGCGAGGACGAACACCCCCGCCCCGTGGCGGCGGGCGGTGTCGATCATCGGGTCCAGGGAGCCGAAGCCGAGGTAGGGGCTGGCGGTGATCGCGTCGGAGGCCAGCGGTGAGGCGGGGTCGAGGTAGGCGTCGGCGTAGGCCTGGCTGGTGGACCCGATGTCACCGCGCTTGACGTCGAGCAGCACCAGGGCACCGGCGGCCCGCGACTCGGCGACGACCCGCTCGAGCACGGCCACCCCCCGGCTGCCGAACCGCTCGAAGAAGGCGCTCTGCGGCTTGACCACGCCGACCACGGGCGCCACGGCCTCCACCACGGTCAGCGCGAAGCGCTCCAGCCCGGCGACGTCGTCGCCCAGGCCCCAGTCGCGCAGCAGCGCGGCGTGCGGGTCGATTCCCACGCAGAAGCGGCCCCGCTCCTCCATGGCGCGGTGCAGCCGGCGCCCGAACGGCTCGACGGTGGTCACGGTTCCTCCCGGGGACGGGTGCTGGGGTCGGTGCCGAGGGCGGCCAGGAGCCGCATGGCGGTGGTGGGGTCGCGGAGCAGGGCGGTGCCGACCTGGACGGCGGCAGCGCCGGCGCCGAGCAGCGCGCGGGCCCCGGCGACGTCGGCGACGCCGCCGCAGCCCACCACGACGACCTGCGGCAGCCGGCCGCAGACCTCGGTGACGCACCGCAGGGCCACCGGGGCGATGGCGGGGCCGGTCAGTCCGGCCGGCCGCCCGCCGGGCAGGGCTGCGGGGACGGCGTTGCCCACGACCACCGCGGTGGCACCGGCCTCGACCGCCGCCCGGGCCGACTCGACCACGCGTGCCACGTCGGGTCGCAGCTTGGCGAGGACCGGCAGGTCGGCGGGCGTCGCCCGGCGCACGGCGGCCACCGCGCTGGCCGCGTGGAACGGCTCTCGGGCCTCGAAGATGCCGGCTCCGCCCGGGTCGGGTGCCGACACGTTGACCTCGATGCCGGCCACGCCGGGGGCGGCACCGACGCGGCGGGCCAGCTCGGCGTACTCCCCCAGCGTCGAGCCGGCGAGCGAGACGAACACCTGCGCGCCGGCCCGGACCAGCCAGGGCAGCTCGTGCTCGAGGAAGTGGGCGACTCCCGGGTTGTCCATGCCGATCGCGTTGAGCAGGCCGCTGGGCGACTCGGCCATCCGGGCGCCGGGGCTGCCGGCGCGCGGGTCGCGGGTGAGGGTGCGCGTGACGAAGGGCAGGTCCGCCATCTCGACGTACGGCGCCAGCTCGGGCCCGGTGCCGCCGCAGCCGGCGGCGATCATCACCGGGTGGCGCAGGACGAGGGTCATCGGCCGCCCCCGAGCGACTCCCAGGCGACCCGGTCGCCCGGCAGCACCGGGCCCTCGAGGCAGGCGCGCACCTGGTGGGCCGCGCCGTCGGTGCCGCGGACGCCGATCACGCAGGCCCGGCACAGGCCGGTGCCGCACGGCAGCGGCTCCTGGAGCGCCACCTGGCTCTGCGCGCCGGCCGCGGCCGCCGCCCCGGCGACCGCGCGCAGCAGCGCGGTCGGCCCGGCGGCGTACACGACGGCGGCCCCGGTCGACTCCAGGACCGCGGGCAGCACGGACATCACGTCGCCGTGGCGGCCCACCGAGCCGTCGGCGGTCACGACGTGCGCGGCCCGCGCCATCCGGCGGGCCTCCCGGGGCGTGAGCAGGTGCGCCTCGTCGGCCCCGGAGAGCAGGAACGTCACCGCCGACTGGCGGTCCCGCAGCCGCTCCGCGAGCGGGAAGAGCGGCGCGGCCGACCAGCCCTCGCCCACCAGCAGGCAGGCGACGGGCTCCCGCGGGAGGGAGAACGGGCGGCCCAGCGGGCCGGTGAGCTCCACCCGGGCGCCCACGGTCAGGTCGGCCAGCCAGCGGCCGCCGACCCCGCGCGGCTCCACCACGACGTCGAGGGTGGGGCCGAAGGTGCCGGTCGGGGAGACCCGGTGGATCCACAGTGCCCGGCGCGTCATCTGGGTCGGCGCCACCGACGCGGCGACGAACGTGCCGGGGCGGAAGAGCTCCGGGATGCCGCGGGCGGTCAGGGTGAGGTGGCGGAAGGCGCCGGCCCGCCGGCTGGCGAGCACCTCGGCCAGCACGTGGCGCGGGTCGCGCTCACCCACGGGCGGCCAGCCCGGCGACGATGCGGCCCGGCCACGCAGGACCCTCGTAGACGAACGCGGTGTAGCCCTGCAGCAGGGTGGCGCCGGCCTCCAGCCGGGCGGCGGCGTCGCCGGCCGTGGTGATGCCGCCGACCCCGATCAGCGTGAGCTCGTCACCCACGCGTCCCCGCAGCAGCCGCATCACCTCCAGCGCCCGGGTGGTGAGCGGTCGTCCCGACAGCCCGCCGGCGCCGACCGCCGTGACCCGCGCGGCGTCGCTGTGCAGGCCGCCGCGAGCGATGGTGGTGTTGGTCGCCGAGATGCCGTCGAGCCCGAGTGCGAGGGCCAGGTCTGCGACGGCGAGCACGTCGTCGTCGTCGAGGTCGGGGGCGATCTTCACCACCAGCGGCACCCGGCGCCCGGTGCTCGCGTCGGCCTCCTCACGCACCGCGCGCAGCAGCGGCTCGAGCCTCTCGACCGCTTGCAGGTCGCGCAGGCCGGGGGTGTTCGGGGAGGACACGTTGACGACCAGGTAGTCGGCGTACGGCGTGAGCAGGCGGGTGCTGGCGCGGTAGTCGGCCTCCACGGCGGCCGCGTCGTCGTCGGGCACCACCTTGGACTTGCCGATGTTCACCCCGACGACGGTGCCCGTGGCGGGCCGGGCGGCCGCCCGGCGTGCCAGCCGCTGCGCCACGACGGCCGCCCCGTCGTTGTTGAATCCCATCCGGTTGACCACCGCGCCGTCGGCCGGCAGCCGGAACAGCCGCGGCCGGGGGTTGCCCGGCTGCGGCAGCGCCGTGACCGTGCCGATCTCCACGTGCCCGAAGCCCAGTGCCGCCAGGGCGTCGATGCCCAGGGCGTTCTTGTCGAAGCCCGCGGCCAGCCCCAGCGGGTGCGGGAGGTCCAGGCCCAGGGCCCGGACGGGTCGGCCCGGCCGCTCGCGGCGCTGCCGCGCCCGGCGCACGACCGGCTCGGCCGCCCGGATCGCCGCGAACCCGAGGTGGTGCGCACGCTCGGGGTCGACCCGGGTGAAGGCGTGGTCGAAGAGCAGTCGGTACGGCCCGGTGGTCCTGGACGGCATCAGGCCGGCGACCCCGCTGCCCGCCCGGCCGCGGCCGCGGCGTTCCACTCCTGCAGGCTGCGCACCCCGACGTCGCCGTGGCTCATGGCCTCGATGCCCTGCACCGCGGCGCCCAGCCCGGGCACGGTCGTGATGCACGGGATGCCGGCGAGCACGGCGGCGGTGCGGATCTCGTAGCCGTCGAGCCGCGCCGAGCCGCCCGTGGAGTACGGCGTGTTGACGACGAGGTCGATGGCGCCGTCGTTGATCAGCTGCACGGTGGTGCGCTCGCCGTGCGGCCCCTCCCCCTCGTGGTGCTTGCGGACCTCGGTCACCTTGATCCCGTTGCGGCGCAGCACCTCGGCGGTGCCCCGCGTCGCCAGGATCTCGAACCCACGCTCGGCCAGCACCTTGACCGGGAAGATCATGTTGCGCTTGTCGCGGTTGGCCACCGAGACGAAGATCCGCCCGCTGGTCGGCAGGGACCCGTAGGCGGCGGTCTGCGCCTTGGCGAAGGCGGTGCCGAAGTCGGCGTCGAAGCCCATCACCTCGCCGGTGGACTTCATCTCCGGGCCCAGCACCGTGTCGACGTGGCGGCCGTCGGGTCCGGTGAACCGGTTGAACGGCATCACCGCCTCCTTGACCGCGATCGGCGCGTCGGAGGGCAGGGTGCCGCCGTCGCCCGTGGCCGGCAGCACGCCGGCCCGGCGCAGTTCGGCGACCGACTCCCCCAGCATCACCCGGGCGGCGGCCTTGGCCAGCGGCGTGGCCGTCGCCTTGGACACGAACGGCACCGTGCGCGAGGCCCGCGGGTTGGCCTCCAGCACGTAGAGGACGTCGGCGGCGAGCGCGAACTGGATGTTGATCAGCCCCAGCACCCCGACCCCGCGGGCGATCGCCTCGGTGGCCTCGCGGATGCGGGTGATCTCCCCCGCACCCAGCGTGATCGGCGGCAGGGCGCAGGAGGAGTCGCCGGAGTGCACGCCGGCCTCCTCGATGTGCTCCATCACCCCGCCCAGGAAGAGCTCCTCGCCGTCGAAGAGCGCGTCGACGTCGATCTCGACCGCGTCGTCGATGAACCGGTCGACCAGCACCGGGTGCTCCGGGCTGATCTCGGTGGCCCGGTCGATGTAGCCCTGGAGCGAGTCGTCGTCGTACACGATCTCCATGCCGCGCCCGCCCAGGACGTACGACGGGCGCACGAGCACGGGGTAGCCGATCGTGCCGGCGATGCCCTTGGCGTCGGCCCACGAGGTGGCCATCCCGAACCTCGGGGCGGGCAGTCCGGCCTGCTGGAGCACCCGGCCGAAGGCGCCGCGGTCCTCGGCGAGGTCGATCGCCTCGGGGGCGGTGCCGACGATCGGCACCCCGGCCTCCTCGAGCCCGCGGGCGAGCCCGAGCGGCGTCTGGCCGCCGAGCTGGCAGATGACGCCTGCCACCGGGCCGGCCGCCTGCTCGGCGTGCACGATCTCCAGGACGTCCTCGAGGGTGAGCGGCTCGAAGTACAGGCGGTCGGAGGTGTCGTAGTCGGTCGAGACCGTCTCGGGGTTGCAGTTCACCATGATCGTGTCGTAGCCGGCCTCGCTCAGCGCCAGCGAGGCGTGCACGCACGAGTAGTCGAACTCGATGCCCTGGCCGATGCGGTTGGGGCCGCTGCCGAGGATGATCACGGCCTCGCGCTCGCGCGGCGCCACCTCGGTCTCCTCGTCGTAGGAGGAGTAGTGGTACGGCGTCGCGGCGGCGAACTCCGCCGCGCAGGTGTCGACGGTCTTGAACACCGGCCGGACCCCGAGCGCGTGCCGCACCCCGCGGACGACGTCCTCCCGCATCCGGCGGACGCGGCCGATCTGGGCGTCGGAGAAGCCGTGCCGCTTGGCGGTGCGCAGGGTGTCGCGGTCGAGCTGCGACGCAGCCGTCAGCTCCTCGGCGACCTCCCTGAGCAGGAACAGCTGGTCGACGAACCACGGGTCGATCCTGGTGGCGTCGTGCACCTGCTCGGGCGTGGCGCCGGCGACGATCGCGTCCATCACCGTGCGCAGCCGGCCGTCGGTGGGCACCGTCGAGGCCGCCAGCAGCGCGTCCACGTCGGCCCGCGGGTCCGGCACGAAGTCGAGGACCGCGCCCGCGCTCTCGAGCGAGCGCAGCGCCTTCTGCAGGGCCTCGGTGAAGTTGCGGCCGATGGCCATCGCCTCGCCCACCGACTTCATGTGGGTGGTCAGCGTCGGGTCGGCACCGGGGAACTTCTCGAACGCGAACCGCGGCACCTTCACCACGACGTAGTCGAGCGTGGGCTCGAACGCCGCCGGGGTGCTCGAGCCGTCGGCGCGCACCGTGATGTCGTTGGGGATCTCGTCGAGGGTGTAGCCGATGGCGACCTTGGCGGCGATCTTGGCGATCGGGAAGCCGGTGGCCTTGGAGGCCAGCGCGCTGGACCGCGACACGCGCGGGTTCATCTCGATCACGACCAGGCGGCCGTCGGCCGGGTTGACGGCGTACTGGATGTTGCAGCCGCCGGTGTCGACGCCGACCGAGCGGATGATGCCGATCGCGAGGTCGCGCATCGCCTGGTACTCGCGGTCGGTCAGCGTCATGGCCGGGGCGACGGTGATGGAGTCGCCGGTGTGCACGCCCATCGGGTCGAGGTTCTCGATCGAGCACACGATCACCACGTTGTCGGCGGTGTCGCGCATGACCTCGAGCTCGTACTCCTTCCAGCCGAGGATCGACTCCTCGAGCAGCACCTCGGTGGTCGGGCTGGCGGCCAGGCCGCTGCCGCCGATCCGGCGCAGGCCGGCCTCGTCGTAGGCCATGCCCGACCCGGTGCCGCCCATGGTGAAGGACGGGCGCACGACCATCGGGTAGCCCAGCTCGTCGGCCGCGGCGAGGAGGTCGTCCACCGAGTGGCAGATGACGCTGCGCGCGCACTCGCCGCCCAGCTCCTCGACGATCTTCTTGAACACCTGGCGGTTCTCGCCGCGGTCGATCGCCTCGATGGAGGCGCCGATCAGCTCCACGCCGTACCGCTCCAGCACGCCGTCCGCGGCGAGCGACATCGCGGTGTTGAGCGCGGTCTGGCCGCCGAGGGTGGCCAGCAGCGCGTCGGGGCGCTCCTTGGCGATCACCTTCTCGACGAACTCCGGGGTGATCGGCTCCACGTAGGTCGCGTCGGCGAACTCGGGGTCGGTCATGATCGTGGCCGGGTTGGAGTTGACCAGGACGACCCGCAGGCCCTCGGCCCGCAGCACCCGGCAGGCCTGGGTGCCGGAGTAGTCGAACTCGGCGGCCTGCCCGATCACGATCGGCCCGGAGCCGATGACCATGACGCTTCGGATGTCGGTGCGCCTGGGCATCAGGCCCCCCCTGCTTCGGTGGTCGAGTGCTCCGCGAGGGACGAACCAGGTCCCTCGGTGGTCGAGTGCCCCGCGAGGGACGAGCCGCGTCCCTCGGTGGTCGAGTGCCTCGCGAGGGACGAGCCAGGTCCCTCGGTGGTCGAGTGCCTCGCGAGGGACGAGCCAGGTCCCTCGGTGGTCGAGTGCCTCGCGAGGGACGAGCGAGGTGTATCGAGACCCATCAGGTCGCAGAACCTGTCGAACAGGTACGCCGCGTCGTGCGGGCCGGCCGCGGCCTCGGGGTGGTACTGCACGGAGAAGCTCCTCAGCGCCCCGTCGGCGCCGCGCAGCTCCAGGCCCTCGACGACGTCGTCGTTGAGGCACACGTGGCTCACCGACGCCTCGCCGAAGGGCGTGGTCGTGCTGCCCTCCAGCGGCGCGTCGACCGCGAAGCCGTGGTTGTGGGCGGTGACCTCGACCTTGCCGGTCGTGCGGTCCATCACCGGCTGGTTGATGCCGCGGTGGCCGTAGGTGAGCTTGTAGGTGCCGAAGCCGAGCGCCCGGCCGAAGAGCTGGTTGCCGAAGCAGATGCCGAAGTAGGGCAGCCCGCGCCCGAGCGCCTCCTGCAGCAGCTCGACCTGGGCCGTGGTGGCCGCCGGGTCGCCGGGGCCGTTGGAGAAGAAGAGGCCGTCGGGCCGCACCGCCATCACGTCCTCGATGCTCGAGGTCGCGGGCAGCACGTGCACCTCGATGCCGCGCTCGGCCATCATCCGGGGGGTGTTGGCCTTGATGCCCAGGTCGACCGCCGCCACGGTGAACCGCCGCTCGCCCTGCGCGGGCACGACGTACGCCTCGGGCACGGTGACGGCCTCCGACAGGTTGGCGCCGGTCATCTCGCCGGAGGCGCGCACCCGCTCGAGCACGTCGGCGACGCTCGCGCCGGTGGAGGAGATGCCGACCCGCATGGCGCCGCGCTCGCGCAGGTGCCGGGTCAGGGCGCGGGTGTCGACGCCGCTGATGCCGACCACGCCCTGCTCGCGCAGCGCGTCGTCGAGCGTGCGCCGCGACCGCCAGCTCGACGGGACCCGCGCGGGGTCGCGCACGACGTAGCCGGACACCCAGATGCGCGAGGACTCCAGGTCCTCGTCGTTCATGCCGGTGTTGCCGACGTGGGGCGCGGTCATCACGACGACCTGCCGGTGGTAGCTGGGATCGGTGAGCGTCTCCTGGTAGCCGGTCATCCCGGTGGAGAACACCGCTTCCCCGAACGTCTCGCCCTCGGCGCCGTAGGACCTCCCGTGGAAGGACCGGCCGTCCTCGAGGACCAGCACGGCTGGGGTGAGTGCGGATGCATGCCGCGGCACGCCGTACCTCCTTCTCCGCCTCACGGGACGGATCGTTAAAGGATGTTCGAGCGGTGCCGACCCTACCGCACGGAGGGGGTGCGTCTCAGTCCCCGTCCGGCCGCAGAGCGCCGTCCCGCACCGTCACCGTGCCGGCCCGCACGGTGTGCACCACCGCGCCGGTCAGCGAGCGCCCGTGCCAGGGGTTGTTGCGCGACATCGACACCGAGGCGTCGCGGTCGACGGTGACCGCGGCCGAGGCGTCGACCAGCGTCACGTGGGCCGGCTCCCCCACCGCGAGCGAGCCGCCGTGCCCGGCGAGCCCGGCGATCCGCGCGGGCGCCTGCGACATCACCCGCGCCACGTCGGGCCACCCGAAGGACTCGGGCATCGCGGTGCGGACGACCGAGAGCGCCGTCTCCAGCCCCAGCATGCCGAACGCCGCGTCGACGAAGGCGTGCTCCTTGTCGTGGCGGGCGTGCGGCGCGTGGTCGGTGGCCACCGCGTCGATCGTCCCGTCGGCCAGGGCGGCGCGCAGGGCGACCACGTCCTCGTCGGGGCGCAGCGGCGGGTTGACCTTGAAGGTGGGGTCGTAGCCCCCGAGCAGGTCGGTGGTGAGCAGCAGGTGGTGCGGGGTCACCTCGGCGGTGACGTCGATCCCCTGCGCCCGGGCCCAGCGCAGCACCTCCACGGACCCGGCGGTGCTGACGTGGGCGACGTGCACGCGGGAGCCGGTGTGGCGGGCGAGCATGACGTCACGCGCCACGATCACCTCCTCAGCGATCCCGGGCCAGCCCGGCAGGCCGAGGCGGCCCGACAGCTCGCCCTCGTGGCAGCAGGCGGTGGGCCCGGCGAGCTGGGGGTCCTGCGCGTGCTGGCTGATGACGCCGCCGAACGCCTTGACGTACTCCAGCGCCCGGCGCATCACCCGGGCGTCGTGCACGCACCTCCCGTCGTCGGAGAAGACACGGACCCGCGCGCGCGACCGGGCCATCAGTCCCAGCTCGGCGAGCTCCTCCCCGGCCAGCCCCCGGGTGACGGCGCCCACCGGCTGCACGTCGACCAGGCCGGCCGCCCGGCCGAGGTCGAGGACGCGCTCGGCCGCCTCGGCGGTGTCGGTGACGGGATCGGTGTTGGCCATGGCCAGGACGGCGGTGAATCCCCCGACGGCCGCGGCCCGCGAGCCGGTGAGCACCGTCTCGGCGTCCTCGCGGCCCGGCTCGCGCAGGTGCGTGTGGAGGTCGACCAGGCCGGGCAGCGCGACGAGGCCGTCGGCGTCGAGCACGGTGGCGCCCCTCGGCGCCGGCACCGAGCCCACGTCCCGGATGACGCCGTCGTCGACGAGCAGGTCGGCGGCGGCGCCGCCGAGCAGCGCCGCCCCCTTGATCACGAGGCTCACGAGACGTCCCCTCCGGCGAGCAGGTGGTAGAGCAGCGACATCCGGACCGCCACGCCGGCGGACACCTGGTCGAGCACGACCGACTGCGCGGCGTCCGCGGCGTCGGCGGCGATCTCGAGCCCGCGGTTCATCGGGCCGGGGTGCAGGATCGGCGCGTCGGCGCCGAGGGTCGCGAGCCGGTCGCGCGTCAGGCCGTAGCCGACGGCGTACTCGCGGGCGCTGGGGAAGAAGCCGCCCGCCATCCGCTCGCGCTGCACGCGCAGCATCATCACGGCGTCGGCGTCGGGCAGCACCGCGTCGAGGTCGTACGACGTCTCGAAGCCCGCCTCCTTCGACCACGCCCCGATCCCGCTGGGCATCAGCGTGGGCGGTGCCACGACGGTCAGGCGCGCGCCGAGCCGCGTCAGCGACTTCACGTTGCTGCGGAAGACCCGGCTGTGGGTGAGGTCGCCGACCATCACGACGTGCCGGCCCTCCAGCGAGCCGAGCCGCTGGCGCAGCGTGTAGGCGTCGAGCAGCGCCTGCGTCGGGTGCTCGTGCGTGCCGTCGCCGGCGTTGATGACCACCGCGTCGACCCACTGCGAGACCTGCAGCGCGGCGCCGCTGGCGGAGTGGCGCATCACCAGCGCGTCGACGCCCATCGCGCAGATGGTCCTGACGGTGTCGCGCAGGCTCTCCCCCTTCGACGCCGAGGAGCCCTTGCCGGTGATGTTGACGGTGTCGGCCGAGAGCCACTTCCCGGCGATCTCGAAGCTGGACCGCGTGCGGGTGGAGTCCTCGAAGAACAGGTTGATCACGGTGCGCCCGCGCAGGGCGGGCAGCTTCTTGACCTCCCGCCGCTGCACGTCGTGCATCTCGGCCGCGGTGTCGAAGACGGTCGTCATGTCGTCGACGCTGAGGTCGTCGATGGACAGCAGGTGCCTGGTCACGCGATCACCACCCCGTCGTCCCCGTCGGTCTCGCTCAGGTGCACGCTGACGCGCTCGGCCAGCGCGCTCGGCAGGTTCTTGCCGACGTGGTCGGCGCGGATCGGCAGCTCACGGTGGCCGCGGTCGACGAGCACGGCGAGGCGCACGCTCGCCGGCCGCCCGAGGTCGTTGAGCGCGTCCAGGGCGGCCCGGACGGTCCGGCCCGAGAACAGCACGTCGTCGACGAGCACCACGACCCTGCCGTCGATGCCGCCGGGCACCGAGGTCTTGTGGGGGCTCCTCGTCGGCTGCGAGCGCAGGTCGTCGCGGTACATCGTCACGTCGAGCGAGCCGACCGGCACCTCATGGCCCTCGACGGCCGCGATCCGCTCGCCGATGCGGTGCGCCAGCGGCACCCCGCGCGTGTGCAGGCCCAGGAGGTAGAGGTCGGCGCTGCCCTTGTTGCGCTCGAGGATCTCGTGGGAGATGCGGGTCAGCGCCCGGGAGATGTCACGGGCGTCGAGCACGGTCCGCTCGGCCGGTCGTTCGGCTGGTCCTTCGGTGGGAGACATGCGTCCCGGACCTCCTTCTCCGCCTCACGGGACGGCTCGTTAAAGGATGTCGATCGCGGCGACCCTACCAGCGGCCCGACGGCCCAGCGGTCGGGGTTGCGGTCGAGGTCAGCGGTCGAGGTGGCGCGCGCGGGCGAAGCAGAACAACCCGTAGCAGCCGATGCCCAGCGCGATCGCGGCCAGGAGGTACGGGCCGAACGGCTGCTCGAGCACGGTGCGCAGCGCCTCGTCGAGGCCACCTCCCTCGTCGGCGTCGTGCGTGAGGCCGGCGTAGACGAAGAGGCCGCCCACGACGCCCACCGCGACGCCCTTGGCGAGGTAGCCGACCTTGCCGAAGATCCGGAAGGCGCGGCCGTCGTGACCGGTCTTGCCCTGGACGTCCAGGTGCTCCAGGAACTTCTCGCTCCAGCCGCGCCAGGCGGTGAACCCGCCGTACGCGATGACGGCGAGGCCTCCGAGGACGACCAGCACCTGGCCGCCGGGAAGGTTCATCACCCTCGCTGTCAGGGTGTCCTCGCCGCCGCCGCCACCGCCGCCGGACCGCAGCGCGACGGTGAAGGCGCTGAACGCCACCACGCCGTAGATGACGGCCTTGAGGAGCGAGCTCGCGACCTTGCCGAGCTTCTTCTTGCCGTCCTCCTGCTCGTGGCCGAAGAACGCCTCCACCAGCCGCCACACCACCAGCAGCGTCATGCCGAGGGCCACGGCCCAGATCGCGACCCCGCCGAACGGCTGGCTGGCCAGCTCCTTCAGCGCGCCGGTGCTGGACGCCGACCGGCCGGTCTCCCCGAACGCGAGCTGCAGCGCCACCCAG